>JBATND010000099.1:0-6158 GCA_049290175.1 Flavobacteriales bacterium
CATAAGAACTGACATGAATGGGGATACCCTATGGACCAGAACAATAGGAGCCGAGGACTACTTCCACGCAACAGGGAGTTTGCATTCTACACTCGACGGCGGATTCTTGTTCAACGGGAGTATTGAAGGCGATCTGCCCGGATTCAATTCCGGCTTACCGTTCTTATACAAGTGCGATTCCTTGGGCAATTTCCCGTGCCTCAGTCGCTCCCATCCCGTTGTAGTTTCTGAACTTTTCCCAATGGACAGCAGCATTGTGCTTAGCTGGACTGATGTACCCGTGCAAGCACACCTTGCTTTTGTAACGGGTGCCACACCCGATCCGATAGAGGTTTACGATGCCTGTGAAGTCGCCAATGCCTTCCGCCCCTACCCGGACTACAAGCGCGATCGCATGCGTGTGCGCCCCAACCCCAACACCGGCCGCTTCACCGTGCAGTTCACAGACCCGCTGCAAGCCGAGAGCTACTACAGCGTGTACGATGCCATGGGCAAACTCTTGTTCCAGCGCCCGCTGCCCAAGGGCCGCGACTCAGAGGAAGTGGATCTATCGCGCTTCGGCGCTGGCACCTTCGTGATCCGGTTCACGGATAAGGAGGGGAGCTGTTATGAGCGAGTGGTGGTGGAGTAGTTGCGCAGAATGCTCCGGCACCGGCAGCAAAGCGAATGCATCATCCGCATGCACTTCCTTTGCTCGCGAAAGCCACTCGGCCACAGATGCCCCTCTCCTCCGCCCTGCTCGATAGCGCCGTTGATCAATTGGCCACGCTCCCCGGCATCGGCAGGCGCACGGCCATGCGGCTGGCCTTGGAGCTGCTGCGCCGCGAGCCGCAGGAGGTAGCGCGCTTCACCGAGGCCATCCGCCGCATGCGCGATGAGCTGCGGCGCTGCACCACCTGCTGCAACATCAGCGACGAGGTGCAATGCGCGATCTGCCGCGACCCGCGCCGCGATGCTTCCGTGGTGTGCGTGGTGGAGGACATCCGCGATGTGATCGCGATCGAATCAACACGGCAATACAACGGGCTGTACCATGTGCTGGGCGGCGTCATCAGCCCGATGGAGGGCATCGGTCCCGATGAGCTGAACGCCACCGAGCTCTTCGAGCGGGTGCGTGCTGCGGAGGCTTCGGCGGTGCGCGAAGTGGTGCTTGCGCTCGGCGGCACGCTCGAAGGGGACACCACCGCTTTCTACCTGCACCGGCGCCTGCACGAAATGGGCGTGCTGGTAACCACCATCGCGCGCGGCATCAGCGTGGGCGCCAACCTGGACCAGGCCGATGAGGCCACGCTGGGACGGAGCATCGTTGATCGCAAGCCCTACGAGCAGAGCATCCGGAAATGAGCAGAGCCTTCTGATGAAACTCAGCGTCATCATCGTCAACTACAACGTGCGCGCCTACCTGGAGCAATGCCTGCGCACGGTGTTCACAGCGCTCAATGGCATCGAGGGCGAGGTATTCGTGGTGGACAACCAGAGCACCGACGGCAGCGTGGAGATGGTGCGCGAGAAATTCCCGCATGTGAAGCTCATCGCCAACACCGAGAACGTGGGCTTCAGCCGGGCGAACAACCAGGCCATCCGTGCCAGCAGCGGTGAGCATGTGCTGCTGCTCAACCCCGACACGGTGGTGGGCGAGGATGTCTTCCGCAAGGTGCTCGCGTTCCTCGATGCGCATCCGAAGGCCGGCGGACTGGGCGTGCGCATGATCGATGGCACGGGCCAGTTCCTCCCGGAAAGCAAACGCGGGTTGCCCACGCCAGCGGTCGCCTTCTACAAGATCATCGGCCTCACGCGCCTGTTCCCGCGCAGTCGCATCTTCGGTCGCTACCACTTGGGGCACTTGCCCGAGCACGAGGCCGCGCGCATCGAGATCCTCTCGGGCGCGTGCATGTTCCTGCGGAAGAAGACGCTCGATGAAGTGGGCCTCTTGGACGAGAGCTTCTTCATGTACGGCGAGGACATCGACCTCAGCTACCGCATCACCTTGGGCGGTTATGAGAACTGGTACTTCCCCGAAGCGCGCATCATCCACTACAAGGGCGAGAGCACCAAGAAGAGCAGCGTGAACTACGTGTTCGTGTTCTACAATGCCATGGCCATCTTCGCCCAGAAGCACTTCACGCGGCGGCGCACCGATGTGCTGGGCGTGCTCATCACGGGCAGCATCTACCTCAGCGCGGCGGGCGCCATCGTCATGCGTTTCCTGCGCCGCGCACTGCTGCCCATGACCGATGCGATCATGGGGCTGGTCCTGCTCTTCCTCTGGTCGTTGATCCTGGAACGGCCGGGGCTCTTCATACCGCAGACGAAGGACCTGCTGCTGCCCTTCGCGGTCTCCCTCGGCGTGATCGGGATCGCTGGCGGCTACGACTTGCCGGTGCGGCTCATCAATGTGCTGAAGGCCACGGGACTGCTCCTGTTGGGCCTGTTGATCTGGTTCAAGCCATTCGGCGCCGGCAATTGGTTCGAGGAAGCCATGCAGAACCTCACGCGCGCCATCATCGCTCTATGGACGATAACCGTGCTCCTGGCCTGCCTCGCCTCGCGCCTGCTCCTCCACCTGCTGCGCACCAAACCATACAGCCTGCGCAGCCTCGACCGCAAGCGCGTGCTGGCCATCGGCAGCGCCAACGAGCGGAAGAACGCGCTCGCCTTGCTGTGGCAAACGCACTTCGGCCTTGGGCGGCAGAAGCAGTTGGACCCAGAGGCCGTGCTCGCGCCCGATGCCGAGGAGATCCTGCGGAAGAAGCTGCGCAAGCACAGTATCGATGAAGTGGTCTTCTGCGCGAATGACCTCTCCTGGTCGCGGATCATCGCCCTCATCGAAGGCCTGCGCAAGGCCGGTGCGATGTTCAAGATCGCGCAGCCGGGCAGTGAGCACATCATCGGCCCCAACAGCGTGGAGAGCCTGCACGACCTCGACCTCATGGAGCCGCATGCCGTGAGCGGCGATGGAGCGCGCCGTGCCAAACGGCTCTTCGATGTGGCCGTGTCGCTGATCCTGTTGGCCACTTGGCCCTTGACCTTGTGGTTCGTGTCGGACAAGACCGGGCTTCTGGGCAATGCGTGGAATGTGCTGCTGGGGCGCCGCAGTTGGGTGGGCTATCGCCTTGGGGTTGAACGCAGCCTGCGATTGCCGCCCTTGCGCGCCGGGGTGATCGACCCGCTGCCGACGGCCATCGCATCCAACGCCACGGTGCTTCGCGCGAACACCGCATACGCCAAGGATTACAGTCCGATGAACGATCTGGCCTTGCTCGTGCGCGGCTTCCGGAAGCTGGGTGATCATCAGCCCATTCGGTCATAGACGGGTGGTTACATTTGGCCGCGCCCGAAAAGGGCATCCGCGCCATGTCCCAGATCGAGATCCTGCTGCCCAAAATGGGCGAGAGCGTTGCCGAGGCCACCATTACCAAATGGCTGAAGAAGCCAGGCGATGCGGTTGCCGCCGATGAGCCCATCGTGGAGATCGCCACGGACAAGGTGGATAGCGAGGTGCCAGCGCCTGAGGCCGGCATCCTGAGCGAGCAACTGGTGAAGGAAGGCGATGTGGTGAAGGTGGGCCAGCCCATCGCACGCATCGGATCGGCTGCTGCCGGTTCGGCCCCAGCATCTGCACCCGCACCTGCCGCAGCACCCGCGCCCGCACCGGTGAAAGCCGCGGCTGCCCCTGCTCCCGTTGCAGCGAGCAATGGGCATTCAGCTATCGCAGTGGCCTCCGGCCCAGTGTCCCGCACGGGTCCCAGCGGCAAATTCTACAGCCCCTTGGTGCGCAACATCGCCGAGAGCGAAGGCGTGAGCATGGCCGAATTGGAATCGATTGCCGGCACCGGTGAAGGCGGCCGCGTAACGAAGAAGGACATCCTCGGCTACCTGCCGAATCGCGGATTCACACCTGCTCTTGCTCCTGCACCTGTTGCTGCTCCTGCCGCTGCTCCTGCTCCTGCCGTTGCTCCTGCCTCTGCTCCCGTTTCATCCCCGGCCC
Source organism: Flavobacteriales bacterium (assembly GCA_049290175.1). Classification (GTDB taxonomy): domain Bacteria; phylum Bacteroidota; class Bacteroidia; order Flavobacteriales_F; family PHOS-HE28; genus PHOS-HE28. The sequence goes on from JBATND010000099.1 coordinate 3,989, forward strand.
TAGTGCCCGCCGCTGGCGACGAGATCATCGAGATGGACCGCATGCGCCGCTTGATCGCCGATCACATGGTGATGAGCAAGCGCACCAGTCCGCACGTGACCAGCTTCGTGGAGGCCGATGTGACCAACCTGGTCCTCTGGCGCGACAAGGTGAAGAAGGCCTTCGAGCAGCGCGAGGGCGAGAAACTCACCTTCACGCCGGTCTTCATCATGGCCATTGTGCAGGCCATCAAGGAGATGCCCATGGTGAACGTGCAGGTGGATGGCTACAACATCATCCGCAAGCGCGACATCAACATCGGCATGGCCGCAGCACTGCCCTCGGGCAACCTGATTGTGCCGGTGATCAAGAACGCCGACCAGCTCAACCTCGTGGGCTTGGCCAAGAAGGTGAACGACCTGGCCAACCGCGCACGCGCTGGCAAGTTGCAGCCCGATGAGGTTGCCGGTGGCACCTACACCGTGACGAACGTGGGCACCTTCGGCAACGTGCTGGGCACACCGGTGATCAATCAGCCGCAGGTGGCGATCATGGCCACGGGCGCCATCCGGAAGAAGCCTGCGGTGATCGAGACCCCAACAGGCGATATGATTGCCATCCGCCACCAGATGTTCCTGAGCCATAGCTACGACCACCGCGTTGTGGATGGCGCCTTGGGCGGGCGCTTCGTGCGGCGCGTTGCCGACATCCTAGAGGCTTGGTCCATGGACCAGCCGTGGTGACCCGGCCCGCCATTAGGAAAATTCTACTTTAGCCCCTGTTCCACAGAACCGAACGCGCCAAGCCGATGACCCTTCGCTACCGCAGCCTCCTCTCCACCGTTTGCGCCCTGATAGCCGCAGCCTCGATGGCTCAAGGAGGCAACACCTCCTTCAATTGGAAATTCGAGGAGGCCTCGAAGCTGATGGAGGAGAAGCTCTTCAACCAATCCGCAGAGATCTGGAAAGAGCTCGTGACCGAGCAACCGGAGAACGCCAACCTCAACTACCGCCTTGGATTGAGCTACTTCAGCTCTTACAACCAGAAGGCGAAGGCACTCCCCTACCTCGAGAAGGCCTCGACACTGCGCAAGAGCAAAGGTTATGGCGGCTTCAATACCAGTGGCTACGACCCCTTCGATCCGCGCGAGACCAATGCACCGGTTGAAGTGGACTACTATCTCGGGCGTGCCTACCACCTCAATGAGGAATTCGACAAAGCCGACATCTTCTACCAGAAATTCCTCGATGGCGTTGACGCCCGTCACGCCATGCGCCCGTTGGCCGCTCGCGGAAAGGAGCAAACGGCCAATGCCCGCGAGCTTCGCAAGAACCCGCTGGGATACCAGGTCAGCAACGTAGGCCCCGTGATCAACAACGACCACCCCGACTTCAGCCCGGTGCTCTCCGTGGATGGCAATGCACTGTTCTACACCTCTCGCCGTGTTCGTCCCGACAGTTCCAACAAGAACGTGCTGGACCCGATCGCGGGCATGCCCTACGAGAACATCTACGTGAGCTACAAGGACCGCGAAGGCAACTGGCAAACGCCCGAATTGCTCAACATCAATCCGAGCGGGGCGGGTCACTTGGGCAGCGTGAATGTCGCGGCCGATGGCCAGACTCTCTTCATCTACCGGGATGATGGCGGCGACGGCAACATCTACGAGAGCAAGCTGGTGGGTGAGGTCTGGACCGACCCGGTGCTCATGAGCAGCGACATCAACACGCGTTCTTGGGAGACCCACGGTGCCCTGACGGCCGACGGTAACACCTTCTACTTCGTGAGCAATCGCCCCGGCGGACAAGGCGGCCGCGACATCTACCGTGTGGTTCGACTGCCCAATGGCCAATGGAGCAAATCGCAGAACCTGGGCAACGTGGTGAACACGCCTTACGATGAGGACGGCGTCTTCATTCACCCCAACGGCCGCACCATGTACTTCAGTTCGGTGGGCCACAACAGCATGGGCGGCTTCGACATCTTCCAGACCGAACAGCAGGACGATGGCACATGGACCCCTCCGGTGAACCTGGGCTACCCGCTGAACACGGTGGACGACGATGTCTTCTTCATCACTACGGCTGATGGCCGCCGCGGCTACTTCAGCAGCGACCAGATCGGGGGCTTTGGTGAGAAGGACATCTACTTCGTGGACCTGCCGAGCGAGATGGAAGCCGAAGGATTGGCC
>JBATND010000100.1:0-4338 GCA_049290175.1 Flavobacteriales bacterium
GCGGTCTGCCTTGCCCAGCACATGCAGCAGGCTCACGCGGGCGCCTAATCGGTCGCCCATGGCCAAGGCATGCAGCAGTGCGGCATCGGAAGCGGGTGTGAGGTCGGTGGTGCAGAGGATGTCGGACATGGTGGGCAGAAAGTGCGCGCCAAGATACCGGGCCATTCCATCGACCACCGGCAAGTATTCAACCCTCGCTAGGAAGCATGCGTGCGGCGCAGGTCATGGGCATGGCGCGCCAGCCTACTTTGGCACGGTCAACAAACAAGATGCGCGCATCACTGCTCCTCGCCGCCGCCTTTTGCGCGGCAACCGCCAACGCCCAGCTCAACATCGATTTCGTAGGCCAGCTCGATTATCAAGCCCTGCGCAACAGCAACCTCAGCAACCTGTGGGGCTATACCGACGAGTTCGGCAATGAATACGCGCTCATGGGGGTGTGCGGCACCAACGCCCAGAACCCTGGTGGCCTTGCAGTGGTGAGCCTTGCCGACCCCGCAAACCCGCAAGAGATCTTCTTCTTCCCCGGACCGGCCAGCATCTGGCGCGAGATCAAAGTGTGGGGCGATTATGCCTACGTGACCACCGAAGCCGCCGATGGCGAGCTCACCATCGTTGACCTGAGCCCACTCCCGCAAAGCACAGACCTGCCCGCAACCGTATGGGATGCGCCGGGATGGACCACTTCGCACTCGCTCTTCATCGACGAGAACGGACGTCTTTACATCCATGGCGCCAACCGGGGCAACGGCGGCGTGATCATGTACGACCTCACGCAGGACCCCATGAATCCTGTGGAGGTGGGCGAGTTCGATACGTGGTACTGTCATGACAGCTTCGCTCGCGGCGACACCCTCTATGCGGCCCACATCTATGAGGGCTTCTTCTCCATCGTGAACGTGGCGAACCCCGCAGCACCCGTGCTTCTAGGCACCAAAGTCACCCCGAACGAATTCACACATAATACCTGGCTCGATGCCAGTGGCCAATACCTCTTCACCACCGACGAACGGACCAATTCTTACGTGGGCGCTTACGACGTGAGTGACCCCACCGATATCACCGAGGTTGACCGCTTGCGCAGCGACAATGGCTCGGGCGCCATCCCGCACAATACCTACTGGCTGAACGGCTATGCCGTCACCTCCTACTACACCTACGGCGTCTCCATCTACGATGTGAGCAACCCGCACAACATGGTTGAAGTAGGTCACTACGACACCACTCCCCTATCTGGAGACGGCTTCAACGGAGCGTGGGGCGTGTATCCATATTTCCCATCGGGCAACCTCATCATCTCCGATATGGAGCGCGGGCTCTTCGTGCTGGCCCCCACATACGTGCAAGCGTGCTGGCTGCAAGGCCCGGTGACCAATTCGGTGACCAGCGCCCCCGTAGCCAACGCCACCGTGACGATCCAGGGGACCACCTCATTCGACCTGACCGGTGTTGATGGCCAGTATGCCACCGGATACCATACGGCTGGCACGTACACCGTCACTGCATCGGCACCGGGCTATTTCCCGGCCACCATAACTGGTGTGCAACTGGTGAATGGCCAAGTAGCGCTGCTCCCGATCGAGTTGGAGCCGATGGTGCCATTTAATGTCACCGTGAGCATTACCACTGCAGGCACCGGCGATCCCGTGGAAGGCGCACAGGTGCTCATGCAGAACCCGACCTACTCCTTCTCGGGCCTCAGCGATGCCAATGGCCAATGCGTGATTACCGGTGTGTTCGCGGACACCTATGAGTTCACTGCTGGTCGCTGGGGATGGCGCACCACCTGCATGCCGCCAACAGCGATCAATGCAGGGAGCAACCAAGTGAGCATGCAGCTGCCCTTGGGCTATGCCGATGACTTTGCCCTCGACCTTGGTTGGACCATCAGCGGCGACGCCACCGCAGGGCAATGGGAACGCGGCATCCCGGTGGGCACCGTGCTCGGTGGCCAACCCAGCAATCCTTCATTTGATGTTGCCGGCGATTGCGGTGATGAGGCCTTTGTGACCGGCCTGCAGGGCGGCGGCGCAGGCGATCACGATGTGGATAGCGGAACGACTACGGTCACCTCGCCGCTCTTCGATGCCAGTGAATCAGGTATCGCACATGTTCGCTATCGTCGCTGGTTCGTGAACGGTGGCGGCAGCGGCAATCCCAACGACCAGTTCCTGCTCCAACTCGACAATGGCAGCACCACGGCGACCATCGAAACGGTGACCTCCGCCAGCACGGGAAATGGCACGTGGGCACTTCGTGAACGCCGCATCGACGACTACTTGGAACCCACCGCGACCATGCGGTTCATTGCCACCACCGCCGATGTGAACCCCGGCCATGTGGTGGAAGCCGGGCTTGATGTGTTCGAGATCTACTACGTGGATAATACGCATGTGCCCGAGCACTCATCAACGCTGCTGATTGCACCCAATCCGGCCAGCAGCGCCTTCCGGATCACCGCAACCTCTGCAATCGGAGGAGACATCGAAGTACACGATGCAGCTGGTCGAGCTGTTGCTGCACAGCGCATGCCCGCTTCAGGTCAGCTCGATGCGGAATGGGGTTTGGCGCCGGGAGTCTATCAGGTTGTCCTGAAGCAGCAGGGCGCTGCTCTAGCCCAAGCGCGACTTATGATCACGAAGTAGGATCAGCGCTTGCGCTGGCTGCCGCCGCAATGCTCTTGCAGTAGCCGATCCACCTCGGGAATCTCGGCCAGCGCCTTGGCAAGGCTCAGGTCATCGCAAGCCTTTGCGCGATCGCCTTTGCGCAAGCGCAGGATGGCCCGCGTGCGCAGCGCGAACGGATTGCTCGGGTAGTTGCGCAGGCTGCGGTCGAGCACAGGCCAAGCCTCGGAATCGCGTTCGAGCTTCGCCAAGGCATAGGCCTTATGGCTTAGGCCAAATGGTTCATCCTTATCGGAGGTCAAGGCGCGGTCGGCCATGGCGATCGCCTCCTCGTATCGGCCAAGGTGATTGAGCTCGTTGGCGCGATTGGTCCAATTGCCCATGTCGCCGGGATCGAGCTCGCATAAGCGCTCAAGCACCTTCAGCGATTCGGCGTATTGGCCTTCACCGTCATAAAGCCGCGCCAAGGTGCGCATGGCCGTGATGTCCTCGAGGCCCAGCGCCCAAGCCTCAGCTAGATCCGCAGCGGCTTCGGCATAGTGCTTACGTTCAGCGCGGGCCTCGCCGCGCACATTGAGTGCCTTCGCCTTCCAATGATTGGAGCGGGCATAGCGTATAGCACGTTCCCCGTGGAATTCAGCACGGTCGCTATCGTTGGCCTGCAGCGAATAGATGCCGCGTTGGAAGTGCGCCTCGCCGTTGGTGCTGTCCAAGCGCAAGGCGCGGTCCACATCCTGCACGAAGCGCTCCATGCGGTTGAGCTTCTGGTAGGCTCGCGCTCGGCCCAGCAGCGTTGCCGGGGTGGCTTCGCGTTTCACGGCTTGATCAAATACATCGAGCGCTCGTTGGGGCTTATCAGCATCCAGCAGGGAGTCGGCTCGGATCAATAAGAGCTGCACGCTTTGGGCCTGCGCGGTATCCGACTGGCTCATAACAGCCAACAGCAGCGCAGCAACCATCGCCCCATGGGCGCTCTTAGGCATTCTCATGCGGCTGCTAATGTACAAGGAGGCTTGGTGCTTGGTTGCACGCGTTCACCATCTTCCGCCAGCACCTCCCCCACCGAAACTGCCACCGCCGAAACCGCCGAAGCCACCACCTCCGAAACCGCCGCCGCCTGATCCGCCCCAGGAACCACCACCACTGCGCCTACTCGCTTGGCTCAAAAGCCACATGGCCGTCCAGAAATCGGTGCGGTTCACGCGCGCATAGCCCTTCACCTTGCTGCGCCATGCGATCACCCAGATGATGAGTATCACGAGCATGACCGCCAACGGTCCCCACGGCACGCGCTGCTTCCCATAATCAGCGTGATTGAATTCGCCCTTGGCCAGCGGGAAGATCACATCAAGTGCCGCTTCGATGCCGCGCGCGAATTCGCCTTGCTTGAATCGCGGCAGCACCTCGTTGTCGATGATGCGACGGCATACCGCATCGGGCACCGCTCCTTCCAAGCCATAGCCCGTAGCGATGAAGACCCTGCGCTGGCCGGAGCCGCCCGTGGGCTTGATCAGGAAGACAATGCCGTTATCGAAGCCTTTCTGCCCAATGCCCCAACGCTCGCCAATGGTGAAGGCCAGGTCGGAGGCCTCTTCGCCGCAGAGCGTGTCAACAATGAGCACAAGCACTTGATTACTGGTCTCGCGTGCGAACTCGGTGAGGCGCTTATCGATTCGCGCCTGCTCGGCCTGGCTCAGTAGCGGGGTATAGGACC
>JBATND010000101.1:0-2192 GCA_049290175.1 Flavobacteriales bacterium
GCGAAGATCACGGCGAGGTACATCACCGTTTGTATGCCCATGTTGAAGACGAAGAAGGCGTGCAGGTAGCGCTTCAGGCGAACGGTGGCATTGAGCTGGCGCCACACCTTGCGCAACTCGGCGTAGCCGCTCCAGAGCACACCATCGTGGCCATTCGAGGCGGGCGTGCGCTTCGGCAGCCGACGGAAGGCGATCTGCGCGAAACCCGCCCACCAGAGCCCAACGGTGATGAAGGTGGCGCGCGCTGGAATCCCGCCATAGGTTCTGTCACCGATGGTGATCTCTTTGGGGAAATGGAACCAATCGGGCTGCATCACCATGAGCAGATTGATGATGAGCAGGATCACGCTGCCGATGTAGCCCATGGTGTAACCGCGCGCGCTCACCTTGTCGTGCTGGTCCTTGCCTGCTATGTCCACAAGGAAGGCATCGTAGAACACCAAGCTGCCGCTGAAGCCGATGCAGGCCAGAGCCACCAGCCCCAGGCCCCACCAGATGCCATCGAAGGTGAAGAAGGCCAAGCCTGCGCAGCTCACGGCGCCTAAGTAGCAGAAGGCTTTCAGGAAAGCGAGCTTGTTGCCCCGGCTATCGGCGATTCCGCTGAGCAAGGGCGCTATGATGGCGACAATGAGGAAGCCAGCCGAGAGCGCGTACGAGTAAAGTGATTGCGCCGGAATGCCATGCTTGTCGGCAACAAGGTCCTCGCCTGCTTCGCCCTTGGTGATCGCGGCATAGAAGATCGGGAATACTGCGCTGGTGATGGTGAGCGAATAGACCGAGTTGGCCCAATCGTAGAATGTCCACGCGCGGATGACTTTGGGGTCGTTCTTCGCTGTATCCATCGCAGGCAATGTAGTCGGTTGCAAAAACACGAAGAGCGCTTACGGCATCACCACAAGCGCTCTTCGAGACCGATGACCTTCCTACTTCACCACCACCTCTACCCGGCGGTTCTTGCTCATGCCCACTTCGGTGCCGCTGTCATCTGCCGGTTCCGAGGCATCCTTGCCGCTAACCGTGATCCGCGCAGCCTGCACGCCGGCCTCAACTAAAGCGTCGCGCACAGCCTCGGCGCGCTCCTTCGAGAGTTCCACGAGATCCGGGCGGATGCGCGTGCGATCCATCTCGGTCGCATCGAAGTGTCCCACGAGCTCGACCTTCATGGCAGGATCCTCGTTCATGGCGGCTACGAGGTTCGCGAGCCAGGGATCCATCATGGGGTCGAGCTGGCGCTGGAAACGCTTGAAATAGAACACTTGGTTGGTGGCCTTCTCCTTCGGCTTCAGGCCCGGTGGCGTAACACCCTTGCGGCTGAAGATGAATTCGCTCTCGGCATCCTTCAATTGCTCGCACGAGCAGGAGCTTCGGTTCTTCACCGGGTAAACCTCCACATTGTCGATGTAGTAGTAGGCGCTGAAGACCTGCTGGCGCGTCTCGCCCTTGGGGCGCTTGGCCTTGGCATTATCGGTCTTCTCATTCGCGGCGAAATTCCCGATGACCATCCACTCTTCATTGCCCTTGCTCTCGTAGGTGCCGCACACGCCTTGCCAGCTGAACATATCGTTGTAGATCTTGGTGCGCACGCTGGGCACGGTGACCTCGTAGGTGAGGTTGGCCGCATCGTCCTTCTCGATCTTCTCCTTGCCGAACCACGCACCGAGCTCGCCCGTGGCGTATTTGCTGAGATCGCCGAGGCTCACGTAGAAACGCACGCAATAGAGCGAGTCCTTCTTCATCTTCTTGGTGAGCTGCGTCTGGATGTAGGTGCGCGGCTCCTTGTTCTGGTAGCTCCACCAGCGCACGCCGGCATAATTGCCGCCGCTCAGGGCCATCTGCTCACCCGCGAAATTCTTCGGCGCGCTCACCGTGCTCTCCACCGTGGCCACCTCGCTGAAAAGGTCGGCCTTCTTGCTGGTGGGGCTGCTCCAGCCCTTGGCGTACTGGATGCCGGATGGCCGCTTCAGCTTCGACTTGCCTTCCCATTGCTCGAAGTCGCCATTCACCACCCAGGTGCGGGCGGTATCGATGGGCTGGGCTGTGAGTTGGCTGGCGATGACAAGGGCGAGCGGGAGTGCGAGGTTGCGCATGAGTAGAAGATTTACTGCGAGGCGGGCGAAAGTAGCGAGCGCCCGGCAAGCTGGCGGCGCCCTTGGCAAGCACCATGCCTTTCAGCAAGGCAGATGCCCCTCGTG
>JBATND010000102.1:0-6585 GCA_049290175.1 Flavobacteriales bacterium
GCTATGCCCGTTGGAATCGGCACTTCCGTGGAATCGAATGAGGCATGGCCCCCGATTTCGTAAGGAACGGAGGAATCGGTTCCTCCCGCGAAGCTCTCATCAAGCGAGTTCAATCCAGGAGCAATCCGCCTAACTCTCCAAATAGGTGCAGCAGGAGTCCCGTTCCCTGGCCAGTTAACATTGATGGAACCATACGAGACAACCGCCGTTGCAAACAAAAAGTTGCCCGACTGATCCGCGCATATCGGTCGGGTGGAAGCAATGCTCGTGTGCCCGATCGCATTGCCACCCTGCAGGTTGAACATAATACCAGTGGCATGAAGGTGATTGCTAGGCTGACCCGGTATCACCTGCGCCTGAGTCACTCGGAAGAAGCCTCCGCCGTAGAAGAAAATCGAGCCTGCTACGACATACCCTTCCAAGTAACCCACAGTATGCCCAAAGTGGTTTACGGCAATCTTGTTGCGCAAGTAGTTCTGGTCGGCAGTATAACCAGCAGAGAGCGTGTACCGGAACTCTCCTCCTTGCGCATCGTAATCGAATTCACTCGGAAAGGACAAGCCCATTTGGCTGCATCGTATTCGGCCATTGGGCGCTAGCACCATGTCCTGCAGTGTTGCTTGCACCTCGTGAACGCCGCCGTTCCCGAATGATGAATCCAAGGCCCCATTGGGCAGCAATCGGGTGATGCGGTTGGAAGTGCGCACTAGCAAGCGGCCATCCGGCAATGGCAGGCCCCCAACCGGAGACCCAAAGCCAGGAACGAAGGCAGAGCCAGCCGCTCCAAAATCCGAATCCAACGTTCCATCAGACATATATCGCGTTACAATCGCACCAGCTCCGCCAGCGCCGGAAGCGGCACTGAATAAGAGCAGTCGCCCGTCGGTTTGAACCTTGAACTCCTCGAAATTCGACACGGAGGCAACTACCACTTCGCCAACATTACCAAAGTTTGAATCAATGACTCCGTCCTCTTGGAGTCTGATGATGCGCACTCTGGGCTGCTGATTGTCCGTGTGGCGGAATGCAATCACCATGGCCATGTCGGAACCAGGAACGATTGCGCAATTCGTGATGCTATCGTAATCGACCACCACCACTTTCCCGTCCAGATCGTAGCTAGTATCGAGCGTTCCAGCTTCTTGGGCGAATGCGCCGCCGAAAGTTGCGAGCATGACTGTCAGTGTGAAGTAGCGCATGGTGATCGAGCTTTCTAGAGCGAACATAGCCCTGAAAAAGACAAGACGCCTGCTTAGGAACAGGCAATTTGTTAACCCTCGATTGGCCAAATTCCAACCGGGCCGTTGTCTGTTCAACCCGAAGTTGGATAGCCTATGGATTGCGGCAAGAAATTCTCCGCCATCATGCACCGCACGCTGCCGCCGCCAATCGCCTCGATGGTGGGCACGGCTACTGGGATGAGCTGTGCATGGCGCTCCAAAGCGATGCGCTGGAAGGGCTTGAGCGCGTGGAAGGCGGTCTCGCTCAAGAAGATCACTGTGCTTTCCGAGATCGCTTCCTCCTTCGTGCCTCGCAGTTCGCGATGACCGGCTGCGCCGGAAAGGCGCATGGGAGAGAGTTCGAGCGCGTTGCCCACGAAACGATGCAACTGCGGCAGGTCGAAGGCGATGACCTCGCGACCGCTCTTGGCCAGTTCCTCCTCTACTTCTTGCCGCTCGGCCGGGTATGGCATGGCATCGAAACAGACCAGCGCCCACTTCGCGCCGATGCTCATGACCACATTGGTATGGTAGATGGGCGCGCCGTTGAGCCGGCCATCCATAGTGGCGGTGAAGCCGATGGGCGTGTAGCCGAGTTGCTCGCACCAGGCTTCGAGGGCACGTTCACTGGTGCGGGGCGAAAGGCAGGCGAAAGCGCGGCGCTTCAGCCGATCAAGCACGAGGCTACCGGTGCCTTCGAGGATGAGGCCATGATGCTCCCAGCCACTGAAGTCGAGCGTTTGCCTTGCAGCGAAGCCTTCGACCTCGAGCACGCGCGCCAGATCGGGATCGCGCTCGGCACGGCGGCTGGGCGTGAGCATCGGATAAAGCACCAACGTGCCATCGGCATGCGTGCTGAACCAATTGTTCGGGAAAACGGCGTTAGGCGCTTTCGGGTCGATGGGGTCCAGTACCGTGAAACCGACACCGCATTGGCGCAGGGCCTCGATCAGCGCGTCGAATTCCTCGGCGGCGGAACGACGCACATCGTCAACCGGCACGCGCTGCTGAAACTCGTTACTCGCCGCCGTCTCGGGATCGTACCCGAAGCCGGTGGGACGGATCAGGATGACAGAGGAGGCAGATTGGCTCACCGCGCGCGTAGAATCGGGAACAGCGGCTCCAAGATGCTCAAGGTCGCTTCGGCCATGGCGTTGCCGGTATCGAGCGCCGGGTTGATCTCTACCACATCGAGTGTGGCCGTCTTGGGATCGGCGCAGAAACCGCTGAGCAAAGCGCGCGCTTCTTCGAGGTTGAGGCCGCCCGGAACAGGAGTGCCCGTGCCAACGGAGATGCTGGGATCCAAGCTGTCCACATCGAAACTGATGTGCAATCGGTCACACAGCGTGAGGTGCGCCAAAGTCTCCTTCACGGCCTCAGCAGCACCTTGCTTCCGCAGTTGTTCCACCGTGATCACCTTGATACCGAGCTCCTTGATGATGGCTTCTTCCTCCGGCTCGTAGTCGCGAAGTGCGATGAAGACCAGATCGCTGGGCAGGAGCTTGGGGCCATGGGTTCCGATCTTCCGGAGGCGGTCCCAAGTGTCCATGGTATAGACCCGCGGGCGGTTCTTGCCCTTCTTCTCGATCTGCATCAGCAGGGCCAACGGCATCCCATGCACGTTGCCGCTGGGGGTCGTCCAAGGGCTGTGCAGGTCGGCGTGGGCATCGATCCAAACAACGCCTAAGCGCTGGTCGGGGAAGGCCATCTTGGTGCCCGAAACGGAGCCGATAGCGATGGAATGGTCGCCTCCGACAACAATCGGGAAAACGCTGTTGCGCAGGTACTTGTACACCTCATAAGCCAAGTCGCTCTCGAAGCGGATGAGGCCATCGATGTGGTGGGCATTGGGCGAGCGGTCGTCCTCGTAGAGCACGTCGTTCTCATCCCGAAGGATGCTCTCCTCGGCGTGGCCGAAGAGTTCACTTCCCAGTTTCCAAGCGGCAACTCGAAGGGCGGCCATGCCCATGCTGGTGCCTCGGGTGCCAGCACCGATTTCCGAGGCGGCTTCAATCAATCGCAGTTCCATGCGGGCGAAGGTAATCGGGGCTTCCGGGCGGCATTTCGGCAGGGAACCAAAGGACTTGGTCGTTCGTACGAGGCCGATCATCGAAGCCTTTGCCATGACCAACCGCCTCCTCCTCCTTGTTCCAGCTAGCGCCCTGCTCCTTTCGGGCTGCAATACCAACCTGCTGCAATCGCGGGTATCGGAGGGCACCATCGAGTACGCGCTCAGTTTCCCCGGATACGACCCCAACGGGCTGATGTCCGGGATGCTGCCGGAGAAGACCATCCTCACCTTCACCGAAGACAAGCAAGCCGCTGAAGTGAGCGCCGGCATGGGCCTCTTCCGCACCCTGATGCTCGCCGACAACGAAGCGAAGCACATGGACTACCACATGAGCATGATGGGCAAGCGCTTGGTGAGCCACCTGAAGCCGCGCGACCTGGAGCTGTTCAATGGCGACTACGGCAAGGCCACGATCCTGTACACCGGCGACATCGACACCATTGCGGGATACCCCTGCCAGAAGGCCCTCGCCATCTTCAACCATATCGGTCAGCGCGAAATCGAGCTTTGGTACACCGACCGCATCGCCATGAACAACCCCAATTGGTTCAACCCCTTCACCGAGGTGCCCGGCGTGCTGCTGCGCTACGAAGTGGTGCAGAACGGCATCCGCATGAAGCTCGATGCCGTAAGCGTGACGCCCGGCAAGGTGGACGAATCGAAGTTCACGCCCAAGGCCGATTATCAGGCCGTTAGCGCTGATGTGCTCCATTACGAGCTCGGCGAAGTGATGGGCACCTTCTCGATGTAAGCCGAAGGTTGGAGGTTGGAGGTTGGCATAAGGCAGGTTGAGGGTTGGCCCCTCCCGCCCACAGCCCCCTGTTGATACTACCGCGCCCGGCCTAGCCGTTCCCCCAAGGCACCAACGGACCTTCGACGCATCGCCTCGCATGTGCGAGCGAAGCCCGTTTTTTCACCTTGGCAACCGAGAAACGCAACCGCCTCCGCGAAGAGGCCCCCGAAGAGGAGACCATCGAGGCTGCTGAGCCGAAGAAGCGTCGCCCGAAGAAGTCTGCGGCTGAGAAGAACCCCAGCGTGCTGAGCCGATTCCGCGCCTTCGTCTCCGACGACCGCACGCACAAGCTCTTCGGCATGCTGCTCACCTTGGGCAGCCTCTTCTTGCTCACCGCCTTCGTGAGCTTCCTGTTCACCTGGCGCGTTGATCAGGACCTGATGAGCCGTGGCTGGTGGGAGATCCTCCGCACCGACATCCGCGCGGAGAACTGGCTGGGCAAGCTCGGCGCGATCTGCGCGCACCGCTTCATCCACCTGTGGTTCGGGCTGGCGGCCTTCGCCTTGCCGATGTGGAGCTTCCTCGCTGGCATCCGCATCCTGCTGGGCACTTGGCTGCTGCCCACGCGCCGCACCTTGGGCTGGACCGCCATGGCGCTCTTCTGGGTGCCCGCGCTCTTCGGCTTCTTCTTCCGCGGTGAGTACAGTTTCCTCGGCGGTGGTGTGGGCGTGGTAACCACCAAGCACCTCACCACCCTGCTCGGCGAATTCGGCGCGGGCGCGCTGCTCGTGTTCTCGGCGGCGGCATTCGCGGTGTTCAGCTTCAACCTGAACTTCGGCTGGCTGAATGCGCTGTTCGCGAAGAAGGAAGTGGAAGAGGAAGTGCCTGAAGCGACTACGATGAACTCCGGTGTGCGGATGAAGGAGGAATGGAAGGATAGCGGGTATGCGGAGGAGAGCGTGGTTGCGGGTGCAGGGCTTGAGTTGGACGTAGAGCCTAACGGGATCGCTTCGGCCGGGGGCCTCGCGATGACGGTTGAGGGTGAAGAGATCGCTTCGGCCGATGGCCTCGCGATGACTGAGCCGACGAACGAGCTCGAATTGGAGACCACGCCGATGGAAGTGGTGGAGCCGGTGCTCTCGCCGGTGATCAGCAGCGCGGAGGACCTGAATGGCGACCTCAACGGCATGAGCGTGACGGCGAAGACCGACGAGGCCGTGCTCACCGAAGAGCAGATCGAAGCCAAGCTGCAGGAGTTCGGCGAGTACGACCCGAAGCTGGACCTGAGCAGCTACGAGCCTCCCCCACTCGACCTGCTGGTGGATCACGGCACGGGCGAGATCACCGTGACGAAGGAAGAGCTGGAGATGAACAAGGACCGCATCGTGCAAACGCTGGGTCATTACAACATCGCCATCGCGAAGATCAAAGCCACGATCGGTCCCACCGTTACGCTGTACGAGATCGTGCCGGAAGCGGGCGTGCGCATCAGCAAGATCAAGAACCTCGAGGACGACATCGCGCTCAGCCTCGCCGCCCTCGGCATCCGCATCATCGCGCCGATCCCTGGCAAAGGCACCATCGGCATCGAAGTGCCCAACAGCAAGCCGCAAGTGGTGGGCATGCGCGCCGTGGTGGCCAGCGAGAAATTCCAGAACAGCACGGCCGATCTGCCCATCGTGCTGGGCAAGACCATCAGCAACGAGACTTTCGTGACGGACCTCGCCAAGATGCCGCACTTGCTCATGGCCGGTGCAACGGGTCAGGGCAAATCGGTTGGCTTGAATGCGATCCTCGTCTCGCTGCTGTACAAGAAGCACCCGAGCCAGATCAAGTTCGTGCTCGTGGATCCGAAGAAGGTGGAACTCACGCTCTTCAACAAGATCGAGCGCCACTTCCTCGCGAAGCTGCCCGGCGACGGCGAGGCCATCATCACCGACACCAAGAAGGTGGTGGCCACGCTCAACAGCCTATGCATCGAGATGGACGAGCGCTACGAGCTGCTGAAGGATGCGCAGGTGCGAAACATCAAGGAGTACAACGCCAAATTCATCAGCCGCCGCCTGAACCCGGAGAACGGCCACCGCTACCTCCCCTACATCGTGCTGGTGGTGGACGAGTTCGCCGACCTGATCATGACCGCAGGCCGCGAAGTGGAAACGCCTATCGCCCGCCTGGCACAATTGGCGCGCGCTATCGGAATCCACCTCATCATCGCCACGCAGCGCCCGAGCGTGAACATCATCACCGGCACCATCAAGGCCAACTTCCCGGCGCGTATCGCCTTCCGGGTGACCAGCAAGATCGATAGCCGCACGATCCTCGATGCGGGTGGTGCTGATCAGCTGATCGGTCGCGGCGACATGCTGCTGAGCACCGGCAACGATCTGATCCGCATCCAGTGCGCCTTCGTGGATACGCCCGAAGTGGACGAGATCACGGCCTTCATCGGCAACCAGCGCGGCTACCCCGATGCCCTGCTCCTACCCGAGCCTCCGATGGAGGAAGGCGAAGGCGGCGGCGACCTGGACGACGGCGACCGCGACAGCATGTTCGAGGAG
>JBATND010000103.1:0-6671 GCA_049290175.1 Flavobacteriales bacterium
TCACCGCGCGACCATTCAGATCGCGCAATCGTGTTGCGGGCAAGGATTCACCAACGTTCATGGCGGTGAGGTCCCAATAGGCGTTGCCCGCTATGATGCGATGCTCAGAGTAACGGGAGCCATCGGCCAAGCGCTTCAGGATGGCCAAGGCCGATGCCTTGATGACCGATGGCCCATGGTACTGCTGATGCAGCATGTCTATCATCACCAGTTCGCAGAGCCTATCATCCTTGAGGAAGTCGCTGCGCGCGAGCACGGCTTTCAGGCTGTCGGCATCTGCTAATGCATAGGCGCGCATCAGCGCCTGGCCGTGCATGCGCTGCGCGATCGCGAGCTGCTCGGCGAAGAAGCTGCGGATGAAGCGTGCGTATTCGGGGTCATCGTAGAGCACGGGCCTGCCGCTCAGGTGCGACTTGAACAGCTCTGTTTCATTCACGCGCGGGCCATGCCGCATGCCCGCGAAACTGTAGGTGAGGTAATGATCGAACCACGCGTCTTTCACATCGCGATAGAAATGACGCACCCGCGTCTCGAAGCTGTCGATGCGCGCCTTGCTGAATGCGGGCATCACGAAGAGCGTGGGCGGGCGGCGCACGGAATCGGGTGCAGTGCCTTCTTTCCGTACCACTGGCAGCGCCTGCATGCCAGCGGCTTCATCGGTGGCCAAGTCCTCGGCGATGAAGCCATCGATGCGTGCATTGAGGTCGCTGGTGAGCGCGTTCACATCGAGCGGGTCCAACTCGTGGAAGACGAGGTCGGTTCGCGTTGTGCCACTGATCGTTCGTGCCGTGCGCGCGTCAGGCGGATTGAAGGTGATGGTGTACCGCGAGCCAGGCCGGGCGAACAAGTCGCCATGCACATCGCCGATGCGGACGCGCAGGCGTGTGGTTCCGGTCACGGTTCCAGTCAGCTCCCCGTTGCCGCGGTCGTCGAGCAGAGCGCTCGCGATGCGCACCGTGCGCAGCGTGAATAGGTCGTCGTAGCGGTAGAGTTGCGCCACTTGCCCTGCGAAAGCCGAAGCCTTCACCTGAATGATGGCATCCTGTGCCGTGGCGCGCACAGCCGCGAGGAGCAAGCAAGCCGCGAGTATCCGCTTCATGGCAGCTTCGGCGTAACGCCTTCTGGCACCAACGCGGAAACATCGGCGCTATTGGCCAATAGCTCGCGCACGATGGTGCTGCTGATGTGCGCATGCTCCGGCGCCGATGGCAGGAAGATGGTCTCCACGCCGGCGAGCTGGCGGTTCATCAGCGCAATGCTGCGCTCGTAGCCGTGGTCGGTGCTATTGCGCAGCCCGCGAACGATGAAGCTCGCGCCCAAGCGCTTGCAGAGATCCACCGTGAGGCCGCTGAACGAGACCACTTCAACCGTGGGATCGCCGGCGAAGGCCGAGCGCGCCCATGTCAAGCGCTGCTCCTCGGAGAACATGGTCTTCTTCGTTGAGTTCACGCCCACACCGATCACCACGCGGCTGAAGAGCGGCAATGCGCGGCGCACGATGCTCACATGCCCGATGGTGATGGGGTCGAAGGTGCCGGGGAATACGGCGATGGGAGCGGTCATGGGGCTTGTTGGATTTCGGTGGTCGATCCGAAGAAGCTGAACTGCACCAGTCCGTAGCTCCGTTGCAGTTGGAATCCGGGCAGGTGGGCGATGCTGGTGCGTTCCGAGTGCTCCACGATCAATGTTCCATCCTCATCCAGCAACCCCAGCTCCCGCACCAAGGTAGGCACACGCTCGATGCCCTCCATGTCGAAGGGCGGGTCGGCGAAGATGATGTCGAATGGCCCGTGCACCGATCGGAGGTAAGTGAACGCATCGGCGCGCACGCGATGCCAGTTCGAAGCATTCAGTTCGCGCGACAGGTTGCCCATGTAGTCGTGCAAGCGGCGGTCACTCTCTACGCTGATCACTTCTTGTGCGCCTTGCGAAATGAATTCCAACGACATGTTGCCTGTGCCGGCGAAGAGGTCGAGCACGCGGATCCCTTCCAG
The DNA here is from genome assembly GCA_049290175.1 of Flavobacteriales bacterium. Classification (GTDB taxonomy): domain Bacteria; phylum Bacteroidota; class Bacteroidia; order Flavobacteriales_F; family PHOS-HE28; genus PHOS-HE28. Next base: position 1,995 of record JBATND010000103.1, read on the forward strand.
CGGGACACGGTTGCGCAGCACGTTGAAGAGCCCCTCTTTGGCGTAATCCGTGGTGGGACGCGCATCGATCCCAGCAGGCGGATGGATGCGACGATTGCGGTATTTGCCGCCTATGACGCGCATGCGAACTGCTCGAGCAGGGCCAGCCAGCGGTGCGGTGCGGTACCCGGCTCTGCGCTATGGCCGTTCCAAGGAGTCACCGCAGGGGTCGTTTGCGCGAAGTACCTCCGCAAGAGATCCTGTTCGTGCTGCGTGAGGTGCGTGCCGCCGTGGAGGAGCCGCAGGTCGGCGGGTGCATGGCCGCTGCCGTTCGCCGCAAGCAAAGCGTAGTAGAGCGCATCCTGCGAACTGCGGGCTGGATACGTGGTGGAAAGCTGCAGCTGGCCCCGGTCGGCAATCGCACAATCGAGGCGGTCGTGACCGCGATTTATCAGAAGCACGGGACCCTCGGCCGAACGAGCCAGCGCGCCTCGTGCCATCAGCGATTGCATGGGAACAGGCCGTGCGCTCGGGAAGCGGTTGAGCACGGAACGCTCAATCTCATCGTCGTGCAGATAAACGCAGAACGCGCCGAGGCTCTCTACCGACTCTGATCGCATGGCGCCGGTGGGTAGTCCGCCATGCACCAAGCGCAGATGCTGGGCCTCAGTTCCCGGGGCCATCGCCGATTCGGGGACCAAGGTGCTCCATTCGGGCAAGGTCACGAAGCTCGTGGCCGCCGGATGCTCGGGCAACGCATCGGCATCCAATGCTGCAAGACCCTCAGACCAATGCAGTGCCACCACCTCGCCTGTGGCAAGGTCATGCACGCACCAAGCGCATTGGCTTTCGTCGATCAGAATGCTCAGATGCCAAGCCCGTTCGCGGGCAGGCGAATAGCGCGGCGCGCTCCAGCCCCCGCTCTTCATGGCTCTATTCGCGCCAGTTGCCGTCGTCGGTGGGCTTCTCCATGCTGCCGAACTGCAAGGTGTCCCCAGGGAACTTGGGGCTGGGATCCTTGCAGATGAGCACCGGGGCATTGCGGCCGCTGAGGGCCAGCATACCGGCTTTCAGGATGAACGGCTTCCGCGATACTGGGGAATAGATGAAGCTATCGGGTTGGAAAGGATACACGCGCCCTTCCAAGGCCTTCTTCGTGCGGAACGTACTGTCGAGAACGCTCACTTGGATGGTGTCGCGGACAATCAGGCCCAGTTCGAGGGCCCTGACCTCGGTGAGCGTGTCGGGCACTTGGCCGATGGCGCGGATCACCGGGTAGGTGCCCTGTTTCACGAACTCACGAAGCACATCCAAGCTGCCCGTGTAGGCACCATTGGCCAGTTTGTACTTGCGTTGGGCCTCGCGGATATCGGTGAGGGCCTGCTTCATCTGGTTCTCATACACCTTCCTTGCCTCGCGGTACTCGATTTCCTCCGCAACAGAGCGATAGTTGCGGAATGCCAGGAAGAGCGCGGCTGCGGCGCAGAGCGCGCCTACGGCAACACCGGCCTTGCGCGAAAGGATGCCCAATTGCAGCAAGAGGGCCATGGCGCCCGTGAGCAAGGTGAGGAAGGCGCCGAGCTTCACCCAAACGTTCTGATCGTCCATCACCGCCATGATGAAGACGACTCCGCCAGCGATGATCAAAAGGACCGGGAACACGTATCCGCCAATGCTCTTCATGGTTGTATGGGGTCTGCGAGGCGGCCAAAAGTAGAATAATTTCACCCCGTGCTCCGGCGCGCTCGCTGGCCCCGCAGCGCCGTTTCCCGTGGCATCCCCGCATCACGCCAATCCTGCGCATCTCGCCTTCACCGAACGCATCGTCACAAGCCTTCGGCACGCCCCTACGACGGGGCAATCGCGCGCCATTGATGCCTTCGCTCGCCTATTGGCCACCACCCAGCCCGGCGCCACGCTGATCCTGCGCGGCTATGCCGGAACCGGCAAGACCACACTGGTAGGGGCGCTGGTTTCCGCACTGCGCAGCGCTCGCGCGCCTGTGGTGCTGCTGGCTCCTACAGGGCGAGCGGCCAAAGTGCTCTCGGCCCATGCCCGCATGACGGCAAGCACCATTCACCGCCGCATCTACCGCGTGGGCGATGAAGGCGATGGCTACGCGTTGGGCATGGCGCCCAATAAGGATGCGGGTGCGCTGTTCATCGTTGACGAGGCCAGCATGATCGGCGGGTCTTCCCAGGAGGAAGGATTCGGGTCGCGCGATTTGCTCGGCGATCTGATCGAGCACGTGGCATTCGCGCCAGGCTGCAAGCTCCTTTTCGTTGGCGACCCGGCCCAGTTGCCGCCAGTAGGCAGTGATCAGAGCCCGGCCTTGAGCGCACGCCATTTGAGGTCGTTAGGCCTTGCTGCAGGCGCGGTGGAACTCACTGAAGTGGTAAGGCAATCCGAGGCGTCGGGGATCCTGCGCAACGCCACCGATGTGCGGGGCCTCTTGTTCCCGCAAGCAGCAGTTGCCCAAGACCCTTCCGGATCCGATTCATCGCAGCCTATTCTCCCTCGCTTCAGGGCATACCCCGATGTCATCCGCACCGATGGCTACGACTTGCAGGAGGCGCTGGAATCGGCTTATGCCCGCGACGGCGACGATGAGGTTTGCGTGATCACGCGCAGCAACAAGCGCGCGTACCTCTACAATCAGCAGGTGCGTGTGCGCATTCACGGCTACGAGGAGGAGCTCAATCCGGGCGATCGCCTCATGGTGGTGAAGAACAACTACTTCTGGGCCGGCCTCAATGGAAAACCGGAGCTCATCGCCAATGGGGAACCCATCACGGTGAAACGGTTGCACCGTTCAGAAGAGCGCTACGGACTTCGCTTCGCCGACCTCACCGTTTCGTGGTGGAGCGGAAACGAGGAGCGAGAGCTCGAAGTGAAGGTGATGCTCGATACGCTGGCTGCGGAATCGCCTGCGCTGCCCGCGGAGCGCATGCGATTGCTGATCCAAGCTGTGCGGGAAGCGCATGCCGGCAAGTCGCGCCGCGAAGTAGCGAAACTCATGCGCGAGGATCCTCATGCCAACGCGTTGCAGGTGAAATACGCGTACGCTGTTACCTGCCACAAGGCGCAGGGCGGGCAATGGCGAACGGTGTTCGTGGATCAAGGCTACCTCACCGAGGAGATGGTTGACCGGGAGTACCTCCGCTGGCTCTACACGGCGGTCACGCGAGCCACGGATCGCCTGCACCTGCTCAACTTCCATCCGCGCTTCTGGGGCGACGCGGATTGATGAGGGTTTCAGCGATTCCAATGCACACCCATGGGCGTCGGGATTGCAAGGCTCACGAGGTGCGAATCGCCTATCCGCCAGGTGCGCACATGGTATTCTGGCGGCGATAGCCGCACGAAGTCCGGGTGCGATACCTGCATCATGTTCGTCCCATCGAGCACGCGCAATTCCTTCAGGTCGTCCATGATGCCGACTCCGCTGGCCTTCAGAACGGCCTCCTTGCGGGTCCATAGCTCCAAAAAGCGGCGCTTACGGTCATCACCCGTCAGTTCCGATAGCTGATTCGTTTCGTCCTGGGTGAAGTAATGGCCTGCAACGGCATCGTGATCCACGCGGCGATGCATGGTCTCTATGTCGATGCCGATGTCGATGCCGTTGGTCATGCCTAAGAGCACCGCATCCTTGGTGTCGCTGAAGTTGAAGCGCAGGTCATGCCCTTCGAGCTGCGGCTTTCCGAACGGTCCGCGCACGAATCGGAGATCGGCAGCCGGCATGCCCAGCGCCATGCCGAGCATCGAACGCATCCATCCATGGCCGAGGATGAAGCGCTCACGGTCCGCATCGAATCGGAACCGCGCTGCACGTTCACGCTCCGACGCGTCGAGCACGGCTTCGTGCTTATCCGTCATTGGCCGCAATTCTTCCAGCGATGCGATGAAAAGCGAGATGGCATTCGTCGTGGCGACCACTGCGGGTCCATCGGGCCACTTCATGGACAGCGACGCAGCACTGTGCAGAGCGATGGTGCGGCCGGGCATGCTGCGAAGGAAAGACGAAGCTCAGCAACCTGTTTCACTGAGGAGTTTGCTGACCACTCCAGCCAATTCACGGCCATGCGACTTCACCAGCTCCGTGTGGTTGCTCTCAATCTGCTTCAGCATGAAACGGCCACGCACCATAGAATACCAGCCCAGATCAACAGGCCCCCAGCCATCTTCCGCGCGTATCACTGCAAGCAGGCCTTCATACGGCACAGGCTTGTAAGCGGAAATGGCATTGCTATACGTGTGAATGATATGGTAGTGATTGAGCTTGCCGCTCAAGGGCTTGCCATGACTCAGTTGACTCTCGACGATTTGCCCGAGCAATTGGTCCTTCAGCATGCCGAGGAAATGTCGGCCATGCTCCATGGCTTCGTCATGCAACGAAGGGGCATAGCTGTCGATGATGATTAGCAAAGGCGGTGGTGCACCAGAGGCTTTTAGTTGCTGGGCCATCTCGTAGGCCACAATGCCACCGAATGAATAGCCGCACAGAACCACCGGGCCCGAAGGAACTGCAGCGCGCAGATCAGCCAGGTAGCGGGTTGCGATCGTCTCAACTTCATCCAAATGGATGCGCCCGCGGCTGCCGCCCTGATGCTTCAGGGCATAAACTGGACGCTCAAAATCCAAGAAGTCGGGGAAGAGCCGACTTGCTTCATCGCACAGGACGCTGACAAAGGGTATTTG
>JBATND010000104.1:0-1638 GCA_049290175.1 Flavobacteriales bacterium
CAAGTTGCGGCTCGCGAACAGCGTCCGGTAGCTCCTTCCCCTACCCCACCCCCACCCCCGCGAACGCCTCATCCAAAATCTCGTGCACCTCTTCATCCGCGATGGCGATGACGCGGCCGTCGTCGTAGAGGCGCATGACCATGTCGAGGGCGCGCACCAGGCGCGGGTCGCGCTTGTCCAGGCCGGCGGCTTCGGCCGGGCGGTGGGTTTGCATCCACATCAAAAGTCCGGCCGCGCCGCTCTTGTCCGTGATGGCCACTCCCGGAGGCCGGTTGAGCAGCCGGGTTGTGTCGAACGGGTTGTAGATCTCCTCGTCCTTGATCATCCCGTCGGCGTGGATGCCCGCGCGGGTGACGTTGAAGTTCGAACCGACAAACGGCAGCCGCTGGTCCACGGTCTCTCCGATCTCGCGGTAGTAGTCGGCGATCTCGGAGATGACCGTGGTGTCGATGCCCTGAGTCCCGCCGGTCAGGCCGATGAGCCAGAAGGCGAGCGCCTCGATCGGCGTGTTGCCGCTGCGTTCGCCGATGCCGAGCAGGGTGCCGTTGTTCGAGCTCGCGCCGTAGAGCCAGGCCGAAACCGCGTTCGGAATGATGGCGTTGAGGTCGTTCTGGCCGTGGAACTCCAACGCTTCGCTCGGGACGCCGCCTTCCGTCCGAAGCAGGTGAGTCAGCCGGGGGATACCCCGCGGGAGCGCGGCGTACGGGTCGCTCACACCGACGCCCATCGTGTCCGGATAGCGCACCTTCACCTGGATGCCTGCCTGCCTGCCGCGCTCCATCAACGCCTGGACGAAAGGCAGGACCACGTGGTGGAAGTCGGCGCGCGTGCTGTCTTCGATGTGGCAGCGCGGGATGACGCCGTCGGCGAGAGCGGCATCGACGACATCCAGGTAACCGGCGATGACAGCTTCCCGGCTGGAGCCGAGCTTCTTGAAGATGTGGTAATCGGAGATCGAGGTGAGGATACCGGTCTCCTTGAGCCCGGCCGCCCGCACGAGCTGGTAGTCCGCCATCGTCGCCCGGATCCATCCGGTCACTTCCGGGAAGCGGTAGCCCAGTTCCTGGCAGCGCTCGACCGCCTCGCGGTCCTTCTTTGTATACAGGAAGAACTCCGACTGCCGGACCATGCCTTTTGTGCCGCCGAGGCGCTGCAGGAGCGAGTAGAGGTGGACAATCTGGGCGACCGAGTAGGGAGCGCGGCTCTGCTGGCCGTCGCGAAAGGTGGTGTCGGTGATCCAGATATCGTGTTCCGGATTCAGGGCGACAGGTTCGCGTTCGAACTGGACCAGCGGCGGGAGCGTGTAGGGGAACTGGTCGCGGTAGTAGTCCGGGCCGGCGACAGAGGAGTGTGCATTGGGGGTCGTGAAGGTGAGCCAGGAAGCGGCCAAGGCTTGGTCTCCAGGTGTGATGATTGTATACAATCACATCGAAGCCGTTCTGTGCCACCTCAGGTTCGCTATACCTGCCACCCCCAGCCATAGAGCGTGCCACATGCCCGCCACGCCGGGCATTCGCGGTTTTGTACAGCAATGTCTAGAATCCGCTCCAATGTCTGAATCCCAATCACTCGTCATCGAAGAACGCAGGGGCGCGGTCGTTTGCCTGGCGCTAAACCGTCCCGAGCGCCACCACGCCC
>JBATND010000105.1:0-9353 GCA_049290175.1 Flavobacteriales bacterium
GGATCGAAGCAGCAACTCACGCGCGGCGCATGGGACGTTACCGGCGTGAAGGGCATCGATGAGAAAGGTCAGCGCGTGGTGTTCACCGCAGCGAAGAGCGCGATCGAGAACCAGGATGTGCTGGCAGCGCCGCTCAGTGGAAAAGGCGTGATGCAACTCTCTCCCATCGGCGGCGTGAACGATGCCGAGTTCAGTGCGGGCTTCCGCTATTTCATCAACACGCGCAGCACGCGCAACACGCCACCTGTGATTACCCTGCACGATGGCAGCGGCAAATTGGTGAAGACCTTGAAGGACAACGCCAAACTGGCGAAGACAACAGCGGATTACGGAATGCAGCCGCGCGAATTCTTCCAATTCACCACCGCCGATGGCGTGGAGCTGCGCGGCTGGATGATGAAGCCGGCCAACTTCCAGAGCCGCGAGCGCTACCCGGTGCTGGTAACGCAATATAGCGGGCCCAACAGCAACCAAGTGCTCGATAACTGGGGCGGCCGCAACAGCCTATGGCACACCATGCTCACGCAGAAGGGATATGTCGTGGTGTGCGTCGATCCGCGCGGCACCGGCCACCGCGGCCGCGACTTCCGCCACATCACCTACGAGCAACTGGGCAAGTACGAAACGGAGGATCACATCGCCACTGCGAAGTGGTTGGGCGAGCAGCCGTGGGTGGCCAAGGAGCGCATCGGCATCTGGGGCTGGAGCTACGGCGGCTACATGAGCAGCTTGTGCATCACCAAGGGCGCCGACCTCTTCAAGGCCGCCATCGCCGTGGCACCCGTTACCAATTGGCGCTATTACGACAGCATCTACACCGAGCGCTACATGGGCCTGCCCAAGGACAACGGCAAAGGCTACGACGACAACAGCCCGGTTTTCCATGCCGCCAAGCTGAAGGGCAACTACCTGCTGATCCACGGCCTCGCCGACGACAACGTGCATTACCAGAACGCCGCCGAGATGACCAACGCGCTGATCAAGGCCAACAAGCCATTCGACCAGTTCGTTTATCCCGACCGCAACCACGGCATCGGCGGCGGCGTGACGCGCCTGCACCTGTATGAGATGATGACCGACTGGCTGCTGAAGAACCTTTAAGGTCAGACGCAACCTGTTCATAAGCTGATCGGGCACCGAGCGCGCCAATTCGGCTTCCGCTATTTTTGCGCAGATGGCGCGCACGCGCCAAGTGCATGAACGAAGGCCATCGCCCGCCACCGCACCGGAACCACCAGCAAGGCTGCGTGGAACGGTATGAAGCCATGCTGCGCAAGCGCACCAAGGCCTTCTTCGATGTCGAGGACCTCGAACTGGTGATCGATCACTACTTGCAGGAGAACGACACCCGTCGCGCCAAGGAAGCGCTCGACTTCGCCATGGCGCAGCACCCCGGTTCGGTGGAGCTGATGTACAGCGAGGCCGTGGTGCTCATGAACCTCGGTCGCCTGAACAAGGCCCTGGAGGTACTCGATGCTTTGGGCAAATTGGAGCCATGGAGCGCCGAGGTCCACCTGCACAAAGGCAGCATCCAGAGCCAGTTGCGCAACTACCGCCGCGCCATTGAGCACTACCGGCGCGCGCTCGATCTCGCCGACGAAGGCCACGACGAGATCCTGCTCGACCTCGCCTTCGAGCACGAGAGCCTGGGCAAGCACGACGAGGCCATCGACCTGTTGAAGCGCGGATTGGAGGTGAACCCCGAGAACGAAGGCCTCCTTTACGAACTCGCGCATTGCTTCGAGCACACCAGCGCCGATCAGAGCGCAGTGGCCTTCTTCCGCCAATTCACTAACGACCACCCGTACAGCCTGGTAGCGTGGTACAGCTTGGGCAATGCCCTCTCCCGCCTCGACCGCATCGACGAGAGCAACGAAGCATTGGAATTCTGTCTCGCCATCAACGAGGGCTTCTCCTCGGCGCTCTTCACCAAGGCGCGCAACCTGCTGGTGAAGGGCGATTACGCCGGTGCCGTGACCTGCTACGAGGAAGCGCTGGCCATCGAAGGCCCGCAGGCCGTGATCTTCAGTTACATCGGCGAGTGCTTCGAGAAGATGGAGCGCTACGAGCAGGCCCTGATCCACTACGACCAGGCCATCGCCCTCGACCCCAATTGGGTGGATGCATGGGTGGGCCGCGGCGTGGTGAAGGACATCCAAGGCAAGCTCACTGAATCGGTGAAGGACCTGGAGACGGCAGTGCGCCTGGCGCCCGACTCCGGCGATGCGTGGTACTACTACGCCAATGCCTTGGGCCGTACGGAACGGTACGCTGATTCGCTTGCGGCCTATACCCGAGTGAACACCCTTGATGCCGGCAACCTCGACGGCTGGCTCGACCATGCCGACCTGCTGCTCGGTCTCAAAGGCCCCGAAGCCGCATTACTGAAACTGCGCGAAGGCGATCAAGTGCATCGCTTGAACCCGCGCTACCGCTACCGACTGGCCAGTTATCTGCTGCGCACCGGCCAGCAGCAACAGGGATTGCTCGAGCTCGAAGAAGCGCTGATGGTCGACCACGCCAGCCACGCCCAGTTCATCGAGCATTATCCCGAGGCCGCAGCGATGCCCCAGGTGATCCACCTCCTGGGCCTCTACGCCCCATGAATTATCAGCTCACGCACATCCCGGAGCGCTCGGTGAAACCGCGCGACCATGGGCTCACCATGGTCATGGACAAAGGCCTCGCCATCCGGCAAGCCGAAGACCTCATTGAGGCCAGCGGTCCCCTCATCGACCTGGTGAAGCTCGGCTTCGGCACCTCCTTCGTCACCAACAAGCTGAAGGAGAAGATCAAGCTCTATCAGAAGGCCGGCATCCGCGTCTATCTGGGCGGAACGCTCTTCGAGGCTTTCGTGGCGCGCGGGCAATTCAAGGATTTCCGCAAGCTGATCGACCAGCTCGGGCTCGACACCGCTGAGGTGAGCGATGGCTCCATCACCATGTCGCAGAAGGAGAAGTGCCGCTACATCGGCGAGCTCTCCAAGCAATGCACGGTGCTCAGCGAAGTGGGAAGTAAAGAGAGCGGCATCCTCATCAGCCCCACCAAATGGGTGAACATGATGAACGCCGAACTCGAGGCCGGCAGCTGGAAGGTGATCGCCGAGGCGCGCGAGAGCGGCACCGTTGGCATTTACCGACCCAGCGGCCATGCCCATACGCAGCTGGTGAACCGCATCCTGGCCAAAGTACCTGCCGAGCGCATCATGTGGGAAGCGCCGCAGAAAGCGCAGCAGGTCTGGTTCATCAAGCAGCTCGGCGCCAATGTGAACCTGGGCAACATCGCGCCTGAAGAGGTGATTCCACTAGAGACCCTGCGCTTGGGACTGCGCGGCGACACCTTCTTCCAATACCTGCCAGAGGATGTGGCCGAGAAGCTGCGGCAGGTGAAGGGTTGATCGGTCTTCGCATCCCGCTTCTATCTTCCCGGCGCAACCCGCCACGCATGCTGCCCCTTCGAACGCTCTTGCGCGGAATCCTCCGCGTGTTCATCCCCTGCTGCTGCTGCGCCACTGTGGCCCACGCTCAGCAATACAAACTGCGCGGCGTGGTGAGCGACGGCACCACGGGCGAAACGCTCATCGGCGCCAATGTGCTGCTCAAAGGCACCACCACAGGCACCATCACAGACATCGATGGCCGTTTCGAGCTGCTGGTGAATGAGCTGCCACCCTACACCTTGGTGGTGAGCTACATCGGCTACACGCCCTTGGAACTGGTGGTGAAGAGCCTCGACAAGGAGCTGAAGCTGAAACTCGCCACCGACCAAGTGCTCTTGGGCGAGACCGAAGTGGTGGGCAGCCGGATCAGCGAGAAGCAGAAGCAAGCGCCGCTCACCGTGGAGAGCATGGATGTGATTGCCATCCGCGAAGCGCCCAGCGGCGATTTCTACGAGAGCCTCGGCACCCTGAAGGGCGTGGACATGACTGCGGCCAGCATGGGTTTCAAGGTGATCAACACGCGCGGCTTCAACAGCACCAGTCCCGTGCGATCGCTGCAGCTGATCGATGGCGTGGACAACCAGAGCCCCGGCCTCAACTTCTCGCTGGGCAATTTCCTTGGCGCGAGCGACCTGGATGTGATGAAGGTGGACGTGATCGCCGGCGCGAGCACCGCCTATTTCGGTCCCGGCGCATTCAACGGCGTGATCAACATGACCACCAAGAGCCCATGGCTCTTCCCCGGTTTGAGCGTGAGCGCCAAGGGCGGCGAGCGCGGGCTGCTCGAAGGAGCGGTGCGTTGGGCGCAGGTCTTCAAGGACAAGGACGGCAAGCAGCGCTTCGCATACAAGCTGAACGTCTTCGGCATGCGCGCGGAGGATTGGTACGCACAGGATTACAGCGCCACCAGCAACAGCCCCACGGTAGTTGGCAATCCGGGCCGCTACGATGCCGTGAATATCTACGGCGACGAGAACGTGACGGTGAACAATGACTTCAGCAACAACCAATTCGACCGGCGCACCTATCCGGGCCTGGGGCTATTCCTGCGGCCGGGCTATCGCGAAGCCGACCTGGTCGATTACGGAACGCACAACCTGAAAGCCGGCCTTTCGCTCCACTACAAGATCACGGATAGCGTCGAAGTGATTGCGGCTTCCAATTACAGCACGGGCAGCACGGTGTATCAAGGCGAGAACCGTTACAGGTTGGATGGCGTGCAATTCTGGCAGCAGCGGTTGGAGGTGCGCAAAGAGGGCAAGTGGTTCCTGCGCGGCTACTACACCGGCGAGGATGCTGGCAAGACCTACGACATCTTCACCACGGGCGTAAGGCTGCAGGAAGCGGCTGGCATCACACAGGAGTGGAACATCAAGTACTTCACGCTGTGGGAGACCTGGATCAAGCCGCTCATCAATAGCGAGCGGCCCGATTTCATCACTGTGCAGGAAGCGCCCGGCGCGGGCATCACGAGTGCTGCGGCCTACGATGCCTACATCCAGCAATTCGTGGCCGATAACCAAGCGCTCTTCACCGGCTACCACGATCAAGTCGCTGATAGCATCGCGCGCATCGACAACAACGAGCTGAATCCGACCTACATCGTTGGCACCGACCGCTTCAATGACAAGCTCAACGAGATCCGTGGCAAGCGCTTCACCGAAGGCGGCTCGCTCTTCTTCGACCGCAGTGCGTTGGCGCATGCCATGGGCGAGTACCGCTTCAAGCCCGCATTCGGCGAGATCGCCGTGGGCGGCAGCTTCCGTCAATACATGCCCAACAGCGCAGGCACCATCTTCCGCGACACCGGCGATGTGGTGATCCGCAACCGCGAGTTCGGCCTTTACACCGGATTGGAGAAGAAGCTGCTGAAAGAGAAGATGAAGATGACAGCCACCTTGCGCCTGGACAAGAACCAGAACTTCAAGCCGCTGCTCTCGCCCGCGCTCTCCTTCGTATACACGCCGAAGCAGGACCGCACCTTCCGCATCGGCTTCAGCAGTGCCGTGCGCAACCCTACGCTCGCTGACCAATACCTCTACTACAACGTGGGCCGCGCGCTCCTGCTTGGCAACGTCGATGGGCAATTCGAGGCGGGGCGCGACAGCATGTTCACGATTGAGAGCTTCAATGCTTACCGCTCCTCGCCCACTCTGCTTGAAGGCTTGAGCAAGCTCGAGTATTTCAACGTGGACCGCTTGCGCCCTGAGCAGGTGCGCACCATCGAGGCCGGCTACCGCGGCACGCACGCCGAGAAATTCTACATCGATGCCAGCGCCTACCATAGTTGGTACACCGACTTCATCGGCTATCTGATCGGCCTCAGCGGGCGCTTCAACCAGACCAATGGCTTTCCCGAAGGCGGCTTGCAGGCCTACCGCGTGGCCGCCAACGCCACCACCACCGTGCGCACGCAAGGCGCCAACCTGGGCGTGAGCTACTACCGCAAGCGCATGACCTACGGCGTGAACTACAGCTATAACCAGCTCGTGACCGGCGACGACGATCCGATCATCCCTGCCTTCAACACGCCGCGCAACAAATTCAACGTGAGCTTCACGGGGCACGACATGAAGGTGCCTTTCAGCGGCAAGCCCAACCTCGGCTTCGGCATCAACTGGAAATATGTGGAGGGCTTCACCTTCACCGGGTCGCCGCAATTCACCGGCCCCATCCCCAGCTACGATATGATTGATGCGCAAGTGAACGTGAAATTCCCCGCGCAGCACCTCACCGTGAAAGTGGGCGGCAGCAACCTCTTCGGGCTGGTGCCCTTCTTCGATTCGGAGGTGGAAGGCAGCGAGAAATTCGATCGCGCCTTCGACAACCGGGTACGGATGGTTTACGGCGGTCCGTTCGTGGGCCGTTTGGCCTACGTGCAGCTGATCTACGAGCTGGATAGGCGCTGAGGGCGGATCATTCACAGGCTCTTGGGAAAATTCCCGCCGGTCCCGGTAAGCCCGTGTGATGGGCGCGCCTACCTTGGTCGGGTCTAACCAAACAAGCAAGACATGAAACGAAGCCTACTCCTTGCCGGTGCAGCGTTGCTCTTGGGCACGGCCGCAACGGCCCAGCGATACCTCTCTGAGGTATTCAGCGGTGCCAACATCACGGTCACCAATGATGTGATCTACGGCACCAACATCGATTTCCTCACCAGCAACCTCGCTTCGCCGGACGTGTCGGCGAACGTGACCGAGTTGCAGACGGCGGTGACCTTGGGCAATCCCATCCCCTCGGCCTACTTCGACCCGAGCGATGGCAGCACAGCGGTGAAGGTGACCAACGTGCGCATGGATGTTTACCAGCCCAGCCAGAGCATCGACACGGAGACCGAGCGCCCATTGGTGGTTTACATCCACACGGGCAACGCGCTGCCCCCGCCCATCAACGGCAGCCCCAACGGCACGCGCAAGGATAGCTGCGCCGTGGAGAGCTGCACTCGCATGGCCAAGCGCGGCTATGTGGCCGTGAGCATGAGCTACCGCTTGGGCTGGAATCCCTTGGCACCTACCGAGCTGGAGCGCCGTGGCAGCTTGCTCAACGCCATCTACCGGGCGCTGCACGATGTGCGCCAGTGCGTGCGCTTCATGAAGGCCAACGCCAGCACCTACCGCATCAACACCAACAAGATCATCGTGATGGGTGAAGGCACCGGGGGGTACATCTCCTTGGCCCACGCTACGCTCGACGATGTGCAAGAGCTCTACATCGAGAAATTCCGTCCCGATCCCTTCGACCCCACCGTGAGCTTCGTCAACCCCGCTCTAGTGGGTGATATCGAAGGCTTGAACGGCCAGCTCACCCTTTACCGCCCCAACGGTCAGAACAGCGAGACCCAATTCTGCGTGAATATGGGCGGTGCGCTTGCTGATACCAGCTGGCTCGCCCCCGGCGATCAGCCCATGGTTGCCTTCCACACTGTGTTCGATCCCTTCGCGCCCTTCACCGAGGGCATTGTGATCGTGCCTACAACTGGAGGTCCCGTTGTGCCCGTGCAAGGGAGCAACCTCTTCATGGAACTCGCGAACCAATACGGCAACAACAGCAGCTTCGCTTCGCTGCCCAGTACCAACCCCTTCACAGCGCGTGCACGCAGCCTTTACGGCAGCACCCAGACCCACGGCGCCAACAGCGTGCTGATCCGCACCAATGTGGAGGGCTTGTTCCCTGTGGTGCGCCCATTGATCGTGCAAGAAGAAGCCAGCCCATGGCAGTGGTGGGACCCGAATAGCCCCATCGCGCAAACCGTTGTGAGTGCCGGCCCGCCGCCCATCACCGCGCACCAGGCCAGCCTCGCCAGCAACCCCGACATGAGCGCCACCAAAGGCCGCACTTACCTCGATACGGTCATGAGCTACATGAACCCTCGCATCGTCTGCGCGCTGCAGCTCGGCCCTTGCTCGCTGGTGGGCATCGATGAGGTGGACGGCGGTGCAAGCGTGAGCGTGTACCCCAACCCCGCTACCGAGAACGTGAACGTGGTGAGCGAAAAAGGCCTCGTGCGCCGCTACCGCCTGCTCGACATCAATGGCCGCGTGGTAGCATCCGGCAATCCCGCCGCCCAGCGCTTCGTGATCGAGCGCAACGGGCTCAACGCCGGCACCTACCTGGTGGAACTCGAACTCGAGCAAGGTCGCATCGTGCGCAAGCTCATGCTCGACTGATCCATCTCGTTTCGTCATGGAGAAGGGCTGCCGCAAGGCGGCCCTTTTCTTTGTGCCATGAGCATGTACCGCATCACCGAGAGCGAATCGCGCCACCGCGACCTGGAGCACAAGAGCACCCGCGAACTGCTCGAAGGCATCAACAGCGAGGATCAACGCGTGGCCGACGCCGTGGCCCTTGCCATCCCCGAGATCGAAGGCGCTGTGGATGCGATCGCCGAGCGCATGAAGCGCGGTGGCCGCCTCTTCTACATCGGCGCAGGCACCAGTGGCCGCCTGGGCATCGTTGATGCGAGCGAATGCCCCCCCACCTTCGGCGTGCCGCACGGACTGGTGGTGGGCCTGATCGCTGGCGGCGATACCGCGATCCGCAAAGCGGTGGAATTCGCGGAGGACGATACCGAGCAAGGCTGGCGCGACCTGCAGGAACATGCCATCGGCGCGGACGACACCGTGATCGGCATCGCGGCCAGCGGCACCACGCCCTATGTGATCGGCGCACTCGAGCGCTGCAATGCCGAAGGGATCCTCACGGCGTGCATCACCTGCAATCCCGGCAGCCCGGTCACACAATCCGCGAAGCATCCCATCGTCGCGGCCGTCGGGCCGGAGTTCGTCACCGGCAGCACGCGCATGAAGAGCGGCACCGCGCAGAAGCTCATCCTGAACATGATCAGTACGAGCGTGATGATCAAGCTGGGCCGCGTGAAGGGCAACCGCATGGTGGACATGCAGCTCAGCAACAACAAGCTCATCGACCGCGGCACCCGCATGGTGATGGAAGGATTGGGCATCGGCTACGAAGAGGCCAACGAGCTGCTGAAGAAGCACGGAAGCGTGCGGAAGGCGGTGGAGGGAAACAGGAAAGCTGAAAGCTGAAAAAGGAAATCGAAAACCGTTAGCCGGGAACTTCCATATTTCAGCTTTCCCATTTCATCTTTCCCATTTCATCTTTCCCGCAAGCATGCACGACATCGAGCCCTACTGGAATTGGCGGCACAAGTACACGGCCGAGGAGGATGAGCGCTCGCCCTTCTTCGGCACCGAGCACAGCGAGCTCTACTTCACGCAGGCGGTGTACGACCACCTGATCCATCCGCAATGGGATGCCTTCGGCAGCAGCACGTTGTACATGAAGTTGCTCTACGCCGATTACGACGAGGGCTTCGCGGTGATCGAGCTCATCGGCGAATGGAACGACCTACTGCACAACGATGTGATGATCCTGAAGCGCAACATCATCGAGC
>JBATND010000106.1:0-10946 GCA_049290175.1 Flavobacteriales bacterium
GTTTACGCCTTCACTGCGGTGCGCGGCGCTGCGGCCAAGGTCTCGGCGTTGCAGCCTTCGGCGTACTTGGCGAAGTTGTCGTTGAACTGCTTCGCGAGCTTCTCGGCGGTCTTATCGTAAGCGCCCTTGTCCTTCCAAGTGCTGCGCGGATCGAGGATCTCAGCCGGCACATGCGGACAGCTCGTGGGGTAGCTCATGCCGAATACCGGGTGCTCCTTGTACTCCACGCCATCGAGTTCGCCCTTCAAGGCCGCGCCGATCATGGCACGCGTGAACTTCAGCTTCATGCGCTCGCCGGTGCCATAAGCGCCTCCGCTCCAGCCGGTATTCACCAACCACACGCGGGCGCCGTGCTCCTTCATCTTGGCGCCGAGCATCTCAGCGTACTTCGAAGGGTGCAGGGGCAGGAAGGCCTTGCCGAAGCAGGCGCTGAAGGTGCTCTGCGGCTCGGTGACGCCAGCCTCGGTGCCCGCCACTTTCGCGGTGTAACCACTGATGAAGTGGTACATGGCCTGGCCGGGCGTTAGCTTGCTGATGGGAGGCAGCACGCCATAGGCATCGCAGGTGAGGAAGAAGATGTTCTTCGGATGCCCACCTACGCTCGGCTCAGCCACATTATCGATGTGGTGGATCGGATAACTCACACGCGTGTTCTCCGTCTTGGCGGCATTGTCGAAATCGACGTTCGAGGTGCCCTCATGGAACTCGATGTTCTCGAGGATGGCGCCGAACTTGATCGCGCTCCAGATCTGGGGCTCCTTCTCGGCGCTGAGGTTGATGCACTTGGCGTAGCAGCCGCCCTCGAAGTTGAACACGCCCATATCGCTCCAACCATGCTCATCGTCGCCGATGAGGCGGCGCTCCGGATCGGCGCTGAGGGTGGTCTTGCCCGTTCCGCTGAGGCCGAAGAAGACGGCTGTATCACCATCCTTGCCGATGTTGGCGCTGCAGTGCATGCTCAGTACGCCACGCTCCTGTGGGAGCACGTAGTTCAGCACCGTGAAGATTCCTTTCTTGATCTCGCCGGTGTAGCCCGTGCCGCCGATGAGGATCATCTTGCGGCTGAAGTCGATGGCAGCGAAATTGTGCTGACGAAGCCCGTCAATCTGGCCATTGGCCGTGAAGCCCGGGGCGCAGATGATGTTCCACTCCGGCTCGAATTCGTTTAGCTCGGCGCGCGTGGGGCGCAGGAACATGTTGCCGGTGAACATGGCGCTGTAAGGCAGCTCGGCCACAACACGCACATTCATGCGATAGGTCGGGTCGGCACAGGCGTAAGCGTCCTTCACATAGACCTCGCGGCCCTGCATGTAGGCGCAGATCTTCTCGTGCAGCTTGTCGAAGACCTCGGAGCCGATGGGGATGTTCACATCGCCCCACCATACGGTGCTCTCCGTCTTGGCGTCCTTCACGGTGAACTTGTCCTTGGGGCTGCGGCCGGTGAATTCACCGGTGTCGATGGCCAGCGCGCCGCTATCGGCAAGCACACCTTGCCCGTTCACGATCACGTGCTCCACCAGTTCGGCGGGCTCGAGGTTCCAGAAAGTGTCGCCAACGCGGCCGAGGCCAAGCTTCGAGAGGTCGGCGTGCTTCGGCTTATTACCGAAATCGTTCATGTTCCTAGTTGTTGGAATTGGGCGCCAAAAGTAGCGGGAGGCACCCACGCAGAACTAACCCCGGTCATGTTGCCTTAACGCGGTTATGAACAGCACCGCCCAGCCCGCAATGAAGCAGAGGCCACCCAGCGGGGTAATGGGGCCAAGCAGCCGTGATGCGCCTTCGGTTCCAAGCAAGTCCTTGGCGCTCAACACATACAGCGAGCCGCTGAAGAGCACGATGCCCGCCACGAGCAAACCGGATATCCAACGCGCACGCTTCAGCCCAACCCGGTTTTCCAACAGACCTACGAGAAGCAATCCAAGAGCATGGTAGAAGTGATAGTCCACCCCGGTGCGCCAGTTGGCGAGTTGGGCTGGATCGAGCCGCTCCTTGAGGGCATGCGCCCCGAATGCTCCCAATATGACGGCTATGGCCAGAAGCGCAGCTCCTGTTGCGATGATCCGGTTCCCATTCATGCCGCAAAGGTGGGTGGCGGAAACGACGAAGCCCCTCGCTGATCGAGGGGCTTCGCCAGAATCTTCTCTGACCTTAGTTCTTCATCCGCTCCATCTCCTTCTCGAAGGTCTCCTTGAACTTCTCGTAGTCGTAGTCGATGCGCAGGCGCTCATCGCTGCTGAGGCGCTGGTTGTAGGCGGCTAGCAACTCCTGAGCGCTGAGCTCGATGGCCACATAGGCCTTGTAGTTGCCGGTGCTGTTCACGCGCATCATCTTCTCGCAGAGGGTCTTGGTGCCGGTGAGCTGCTGATCGACCACTTCGCGGGAGAGGGCCTCGTAACGCTCGCCGATCTCTTCGCGGTTCTGCATCTCGCGGCTGTTCACGTAGTTGTCGATCACCGACTTCACGCGGGTGTTGATCGAGGCAGCCAGGTCAGCGCGTGCATTGCTCATGGCCTTCTTCTTCGCAGTGGCCTGGTCCATGCTCTCACCCAGCGCATTGGCGCGGAACACCTTGTTATCGGTGAAGAACTCAGGACCCGAGCAGGGGATGATGATCTCAGTCTCGCCGACAGGATCGGGCTTGGTGGCTTCGGCTTGCTTCTTCTTGCTCTTGCAGGAAGCCAAACCACCGGCAAGCACAGCGGCAGAGAGGGAGAACATCAGGGTGCGGGAGAAACTCATCGTTTTCATGGTGTTGCGCCGTAGCCCGGCGAGGCGTTCGTTGCTAGAGGATTTCGGGATTGGTTCGACGGCGTTTTGCTGATCGCGTGCCAAACTACGTATTGGCCTTATTGCAGGGCGTTCATGATGGCTGGCACGATCTCCTTGCGCACGTCCTGCGCGGCTTTCTTGTAGGCGTCGATACCGGCCTTATCGGCGCTGAGCTGGATGCCTTTCACATTCTGCTTCACGCCATCCTTCACGGTCTCGTTGGTCTTGCGGTCGCGGAAATTCCAATTGGCATCAAGGAACGCCGTATGGAAACCATTGGCCTCGCCCCCACTGCGCGTGCTGCACGTGAGCTGAAGCACCAGATCCGCTTCCGCCTCGCGGTCCACGATCCGGAAACCGCTGCGGGTGAGTTCTTCGCGCATCACGGGCGCTAAACCAGCATCGCCCACTGGTGCTCCGAGATTGGTCTCTGCGGCGCGCATGAATACGCGCGGCATGCGCACCGTGATGGCCGCGCGGGCCTGCGGCACACTGAGGCTTCCCACAAGGGCCTTCACTAGTTCGGGTTCCAGGTCCTTGCTCACAAGGGCATCCATGTCGGGCCGAACAACGAAATCGTTCCCGGCTTGCGCCACAGCTACGCGACGAATGCTGGTGCGCAGGCGGCCCTCCGAGTCGGTGTTCTTCTGCTCGGTAACGGCACCATCGAGTCCAGCATAGGTGATGCGCAAGGGCAATTGCGGAAGATCCCGGCCACGGCTGTTCTCGCCGTACGTGGCGGTGATCATCACTTCGCGACGGAAGCTGTTTCCGTAGTCGAGGTCGATGCGGTCGGGAAGCAAGGCCAGGCGGATGCCTGATGTCAGCCCTTGCAGGTGCGAGAAGATCTCGGTGGCCAAAGGCATCTGTTTCCCGTCGATCTCGGCCATGTCGCTTTCGCCCCAATAGGGCTTCATGGCGATGAGTGCCCGGAGATCCTGATCGATGGCTTCGCGCAAGTTGCCCGCAGCGATGCTGGCGCGTGAGCGCTGATGCAGGTCGAGCGCTGTGGCGATGGCTTTGCCTTTGCGTTCGGCCTTCAAGCGCGCGTGCTCGCTCTTCGAGAGCCGGTAGTACATCCAGTATTCCGTTGCGCCTTCCCACGAATCAACCAGCTCATACCCTTCGAGCTGCTCGCTCGTGGTGGTGCGAATGGTGCTCGTGAAGGTCTCGTCGAAGCGGTTGCGGCCGTCTGCAGTGAAGAGCAGGCTGTTGCCTTCCACGCGCACGCTGATCTCCTGGGCGAGCTGGTCCAGCGCATTCTTCCGCGCGCTCTCTTGGGCATCACCGCGTGCTTTGCTGCCCAGGCCAATGCCGATGTAGTACGCGCTGCTCATGGGGCGTGAGCGCACCCACTCCGGTCGTGCATCCTGCGGCGGAGGCGGAGGCGCTTGCACCTGCTGGCTGCTCTTGCAGCCCACAAGCGCCAGAGCGGTGATCAACGCAAAGCGCTTCATGGCAGGCGTGAGTTCAGCTCTTGCTGGATCATGGAGGCCATCTGACTGGTGCTCTGGCGCACGAGTTCACTGCCGAGGGTAGCCGTGCTCTTCACTTCGCGCGGCGCATTCAGCAGATTGCGCAGTTCGTTGCGCCTGCTGCCATTCAGGTCTGCGGCGTTGTTCTGGCTGGGGAAGAGCAGATCGCGGTTGCCGTTGTAGGTGGCGTAGTACATGTGGTCTTCGTGCTCCTTCTCGAACGACTTGCTCATGAGCACTTCACCGGTTTCCAAAGAGATCAGGCGGTAGTTCACGGCCATGCGCGTCTTGTTCTCCTGGTAGTGCTCCGAGTAGCTCACCGGTTTGTAGCGCGTTACGAAGTACTTCTCGCCGGTCTCCTTGTTCACCTGCTGCACAGCGTAGGACTCGAAACCATTCTTCGTGCTCTGCCTGAGCTGGCCGGGCTCCTCGCGGTAATCCGTGACGTCGCCGATCAGCAGGGCCTGCGCACCGATGAGGTTGCCTACGCGGGCAGCGGTGGCTTCGTCCACCACACCGCTGAGGCTGAGGCGCTGCTCCTGCATGATGCGCTCGAGGTTCTCGCGGTCAACCACTTTCAAGAAGGGGTCGCGCAATCCCGTGAGGTCCGTGATGGCCTGCCCTTGCAGGCGCGAGGCGATGTCTTGGCGCTTGGTTGCCGTGGTGAAAGGAAGAACCGCGATCGTGAACTGCCCCTTGGTGAGCGCCTCTTGGCGCAAGGCCATGGCGTCCTTGTAGGCTGCATCACGAGAGACCACCTTATCCAACGAGCCATATGCCTTGCGGAATGCCTTTGCCTCCAGGTCGGCTTTGCCCTGGCGATAGTGCGGCTCCAGGTAGGCGATGTTCTGCAAGCTGCTCGCATCCTTGTAATTGGGCTCCAAGCGCGCGATCTTGGCGAAGACCTGCTCGGCGCCCTTGTAGTCCTCCTTCGCCATGAGCGCCTGGCCTTCGTTGTAAAGTTCCACGAGGTACTCGCCCTTCACGCGCTCGAAATCGGTGCGGTAGTGATCGGGGATATCGAGCACTACGCCCAAGCGACCGATGCGCTCTTGGTAAGCCTTTGCATCGAGGTACGCCGCCACCGCATCGCCCTTGGCCGATCCCATGGCCGTAGCCTTGAAGAAGGCGCTGAGCTTGTCATTCAGCAGTGATTGCCCGGTCTTCTTCAGGCCGATCTTGGCATCGATGTTCCGCTGGTCGCGGCGAGCGCTCTCCTCGAACATGGCCGCCGCCTCGGCATAGAGACCCGCCTCATCCAGCTTCAAGCCCTTCTTGGCGAAGGACTTCGAGCCGGAGCAGCCCGCGAATGCGACGGTTGCGGCAAGCAGACCTATGGAGAGGATGCGTTTCATGGTCGAGGAAGAGAAGGCTGTCCTTCGCTTAGCGCGATTGGATGTACTCGTTCAGATCGTCGATGGAACTGCTGAAGCTGAAGGCATCGTTCACCTTGTAGTAGTTGCCCTTGTCGTGCGTGCGCTCATAGGCCCACTTGGCGAAATCGAGCTTGCTCTCCTCGAAGCTGAAGACGCCCATGATGCCCTTCACCTGATCGGTGCTGAAGCAGCGGTCGCGGCCGATCTGCTTGGCCATGGTGAGCTTGGTCTCCTCGAAGCTCTTGCTCTCGATGCTCTTCTTGGCATCGGCGAACTCGGTGCCGCTCATAGGCATGGCGCAGCCGATGGGGCCGGTGTAGCCGGGCATGCGATAGGGCTCAACCACGGCCACGGGCTCAGGCTTCGGGGCTGGCTTCACGGGGTCGGCGATGACAGTGCCAGTGGTGGTGGTCGTAGTGGTGGTGCGCGTGGTGGTGGTGGTGCGCGTGGTCTGGTTGGCAGTGCCGTCGGTCACGCCCACATTCATATTGATGCCCACCCCGTTGATGCCGATGCTCATGTTCACGTTCTCACCGGTTCCCATGACCGCATCGGAGCCACCTACCTCGTCCACAACGGTAACCGTGGTGGTCTGCTGCAAGCCGCCAACCTGAACATCCTGCTGAACGCTGTTGACGGGCTTGGTGGTCGGTTGCGCAGGGCGGTCATCCACGAACTCCGTGGGCTTGGGTTTGTTCGCATCCGATTTGGCAGCCGTGCCCAACTCGGCTTCGCCCTGCGGGCGGAACACGCGTTGGCCCTTCTTGTTGGTGGTGATCAGGATCGTGCTCTCCTTGCCCATGGTGAACCAGCCGCTCTGCTTCACGTCGGGAATGGTCTTGTCCTCGAATTTCACCACGCAAAGCCGTGTCTCGTTGCGGATACCGGTGGCCACCACGCGTGAGGCGGGGGCGGCATTCTTCACGTCACCATCGATGATGAGGGTGAACTTGGCGCCATCGTCGGTGAAGAAGACCAGGTCGCAGGTTTGCGCAAAGGCCGCGATCGGCGCGAAGAGCGCGGTGAACAGAAGTGCGGAGAGCTTGCTCATGGGAAGGGTGTTTTTCGGGTTCGCGAATGTAGTTGGTGCCCGGCGAAGGCAACGGGTATGCCACGAAGCCCGAATTGGCCTGACCACAAGTGGGCAAGAGGCACTTCGCATCTTCGCACGCTCAATAACCTCATGCGCAAGATCCTCATCCTCGGCGCCGGCCGCAGCGCCTCGTCGCTCATCCATTACCTCATCACCCACGCCGACCAGCAGGAGTGGCGCGTAACCGTGGCCGATAAGGACCCGGCGCAAGCCCAACGCTTGGTGCATGAGGGACCTACCGTGGCGAATGGCGTGGCCCTCGATGCCACCGACGCCCAAGCCCGCGCAACGCTCATCGCGCAGCACGACTTGGTCATCAGCATGCTGCCCGCCTTCATGCACATGGATGTTCTGAAGGACTGCCTCGCGCTGGGCAAGCACGTGATTACGCCCAGCTACGTGCCCGATGCGTTATGGCCCATGGATGCCGACTTCAAAGCCAAGGGCTTGATCGTGCTGAACGAAATGGGCCTCGATCCCGGCATCGACCACATGAGCGCCATGCGCATCCTCGACCGCATCCGCGCTGAGGGTGGGCGTTTGGAAGCCTTCGAGAGCCATTGCGGCGGACTGGTAGCGCCAGAGAGCGACGACAACCCGTGGGGCTACAAGTTCAGCTGGAACCCGCGCAACGTGATCTTGGCCGGACAAGGCGGCGCAGCGAAGTACATCCGCGATGGGCAGGTGAAGTACATCCCCTACCACCGGCTCTTCACCGATACCGTGCGGATCAATGTACACGGCTTGGGCGAGTTCGATGCGTACGCCAACCGCGATTCGCTCAAGTACCGCAAGGCTTACGGGTTAGACGATATTCCCACCTTGCTGCGCGGCACCTTGCGCAAGGCCGGCTATTGCGAAGCATGGAACGCTTTCGTTCAACTCGGCTGCACCGATGATGGCTACGCGATGGAACTGCCCGCTACCGCCACCTACAACGATTACATCGACTCCTTCCTCCCGCATGCGGCCGGTCGCGATACGCGCACGATGCTCATGGCAACGCTAGGCCTCGACCCGAAAGGCGCCGTGATGCAGAAGCTCGATTGGCTCGGGCTCTTCGGCAACAATGCGATCGGCGCTGCGGGCCTCTCCCCTGCCGCCACCTTGCAGCGCCTGCTCGAAGCGAAATGGAAGCTCGGCACCGACGACAAGGACCTCGTAGTGATGTGGCACCGCTTCCGGTACAGCATCGAAGGGCAGCACCAAGAGTTGCAGGCTTCGCTCGGTGTGATCGGCCAGGATCAAACGCACACCGCCATGGCGCGCACCGTGGGCCTGCCCATTGCCATGGCCTGCAAGCTGGTGCTCAACAACAAGCTCGAAGATCGCGGTGTGCTGCTTCCGCTGAAGCCATCGATCTACAACCCGATCCTCGACGAGTTGGAGAAGCACGGCATTGCTTTCCGGGAAGAGGAGGTGGAGGCGTGATGCCTAACGGCGTTGGTCGCTCCGTAGCTGGAAGGGGAAATGGATGTAAGGGAGGAGAAGGAGGCAATGGAAGCCGAATCCTTCACCTCTTTTGCCATCCTGACCACCTATGCGTGGCACATCTGATTTGAAGCACGAACCTCAAGCAACGAATTGCAGTCCGCGCCATTGCGCTCTCACCTTACGCACTTCTTCATCCGGGACGAACTCGCCGCGATCCGCTTCGGCCACGCCTTTATCGACTGACTTCTTCACCTTAGCCGGAAGGCTGTTCCACCAGGCCTCACTGCCCGGATCGAGCAGGCCGTCGATATGCGCGATCAACGAAACGTCATCGACCTTTTTAATGCGCGCAATGAGGTGTGCCCGGCGGCTGATCAAGAGCTGCTTCTCAGTCATGATGGTCAAAAGTACGTCCGACGTCCATGGGCCCAGCAACTCAGCGAAGTGCTAGTGAGCAAAGCGCATCAGAAGTGAAGCATGAAGGGCTCCAACAACGTCTTGTACTGTTCCGTGTAGGTGCCCGGCGCATGCTCCACCGTCACCGGATCGTGCTCCACTTCACAGTAACGGCGCTCGAACTCCAGCAGCACGCGCTTGAAGGGCCTGCCCTCCAAGTAATGCAAGGGCCCGCGACGAACCACCAATAGCCCAACGTCTTCGGTCGCTTGGCATAGGTCACGCTCGCGATTGGCAGGTACGATCACCGCGAAGCGCCCATCGTCTGCTAGCAACCGATTCACTGTGGCAACGAGCTCATCCAGCTTCAGCTCGGCGCTGTGCTTGGCAATGGAGGCACTCGCAGCCGTTGCGCTCATCTCCCCGGGGTAATACGGCGGGTTGCAGATCACCCGATCGAAAGGCTCACTGGCGCTCAGCCTTCGCGCATCCATCCAATGCACGCGGATGCGATCGACCCATGGACTCGAATGCACATTCTCCTGCGCTTGCTCGGCTGCGGCCTCATCGATCTCCACGGCATCGATGCGTGCATCTGCGTTGCGCTGCGCGGCCATGAGCGCGAGCAATCCCGTCCCGGTGCCGATGTCGAGGATGCGCTTTGCGCCTTCCACCTTGGCCCACGCACCCAGCACAGCTCCATCGGTGCCCACCTTCATGGCGCAGCGGTCCTGCCGGATGGTGAACTGCTTGAACTGGAACATGCCGCGAAGATCCGAGAACCAATCTCAAAGTTCCTTTCGGTGAGCGAGCCGGTGGATTTTCGCGACCAGACGAGGCGCGACTCCGGGTCAAGCCCGGAGTGACAACGCGCAGAGCTGGACGCTCTGGAAGGGTTGAGCAACGAAGTATGGGCGCGAAAAGGCCCGGCGCAGCCCGAAGGGGGGCTTTTGAGATTGGTTCTAACTTGCCACTCCGTGATGGACAAGAAAATCGTCAACTCGAAACCGCCCGTGGTGCTGGAGCACCTGGTGCATGATTCACAACGGAACATCGCCTTGCGCTTCCCCTACGATACCGCGCTCATCGGCGCTGCAAAGAAGATGGGCGCCAAATGGAGCAACACCCACCGGTGCTGGTACACGGCCAATTCCCCGGAACAGCTGAAGACCATCTTCGCCGCATTCAAAGGGCTTGCATGGGTTGATATGAACGGGCTGCGGAAGAAGCCCGAAGCGCCAGTTGCGGTGAAGGCAACAGCAGTGCAGAAGAGTTCCACTGCGCTGGTACTTACTTCGGCACAGGCCGAAGCCCTTGGCGCCATGCGCCGCAAGCTGGAAGTAGCGCGTTACAGCCCGCGCAGCATTCAGGTGTACCTCGGCGCGGCTAGGCAACTGTTCCTGCACTTCCCGAGCAAGCACCCCAACGACATACGCATGGAAGACATTGAGGCCTTCCAGCACCATTTGGCCACTGAACGCAAAGTGAGCAATAGCACATTGAACCAAGCGGTGAACGCCATCCGCTACTACTACACGAACGTACTGGGCGATGCCAAGCGTGTCACCTTCATCGAGCGGCCTCGCGCAGAGCGGAAGCTGCCGTTGGTGCTGAGCAAGCCGGAAGTAGCCGCGCTATTGAAAGCTCCGTCCAACCTGAAGCATCAAGCCATGCTCGCCTTGGCCTATTCCGGGGGCTTGCGCATGAGCGAAATCCTTGCCCTCAAGGCCGATGACCTCCTCTTCGACCGAGGCCTCATCCGTATCCGCAGTGCCAAAGGCAACAAAGACCGAACGACCTTGCTTGGCCGGAGCACTGCAGACCTCTTGAAGCGCTACCTGGAGCAATTCCACCCACAGGACCTGCTTTTCGTTGGGCAAAGCGGTAGCACGTACAGTGCTCGCAGCCTGCAGAAAGTGCTCGAAGCCGCTCTAGCGAAAGCGGGAGTCCGGAAAGAGGCTACCTTGCATACACTCCGGCACTCCTTCGCCACGCACCTCTTAGAGCAGGGAACCGACCTGCGTTATATTCAGGCCCTGTTAGGACATGCCAGCAGCAAGACCACCGAGATCTACACGCACGTGAGCACGCGCTACTTGCAAGGGATCGTGAATCCCATGGACAACCTCGACACACCTTGACGGCTTTGCCGTCATAACCTTCGCAAAACACTCCCCAATTGACCAATAGCACGAAGATCCACCCTACCACCACAAGCGGGGATATGCGAAGATCTTCGGCTACTAAACGTTACCTGCAAGGCTATGACGAACCAAACGTATAAACAAACAGACAAAAAATGGACGAAATACTAAGACTAACATTACCAATTTATTTTATAATTTACTTCGGACTTGCATTCGTTTTAAAAAGTGTAATTGTTGCAAGACGAATTGGAAAAAA
>JBATND010000107.1:0-13512 GCA_049290175.1 Flavobacteriales bacterium
GTGCCCATCCTCATGCTCGCGAACGTCTTCCTCGGCATCTACTACAACCAGAGCGTGTGGTACAAGCTCACCGACCGCACGCGCGCCGGCAGCACCATCAGCATCGTGGGCGCCGCGATCACCTTGGTTTGCCTCTTCGCGCTGATCCCGAGCATGGGCTACATGGGCGCGGCCTGGGCCACCTTGATCTGCTACGCCAGCATGGCCGCCATCAGCTACGCATGGGGCCAGAAGCACTACCCGGTGCCGTACAACGTGACGCGCGTGCTGGGGTACATGGCGGGGGCTGTGGTGGTTTGGTGGGGGTGTGAGCAGGTCGCACTGGACGGAGTGATGAAGTATGGGCTGCGAGCCGCCGTGCTTATTGGCTGCCTAGCCACCGCTTGGAAAGCCGAACGAACACTCGCTTCCAGCAAGCACTGACACTCGCTTCCAGCAAGCACTGACACTCGTTTGAGCTAGCGCGAGTGCCGACGCCACTTGCACACATTCTTCTTGCCGCCGTGAGTTTCCGATCTGAGTTTCCGCAAGTTCACATCAACAAATGTGATTGTCTTCGAGCGGACACCTACGCCAGCAAGCTTGTACGGCTCGTATCCACCAAGATCCAACATCAGCGAGTACGTGCCCGGAGGAACATTAGCGAACTCATATCTGCCTTCTGGTCCAGATGTAATGCGCGCCATAGCCGTCGAGGCACTGTCTTGCAAAACAACGGTCACTCCGTCAAGCAGCAGACCTGTTCCATGTTCCTTGATCTTCCCGCGCAAGGTGCCGGATTGCGCGTAGCCGACACCGACAGTGAGCCACGCCCCAAGCAACGCGCAGCACCAGCGTAGACCCATTCGCGCAATCATTCAAACGTGCTCCAATACAAGTCAATCGCCTCCTTGATGTTCTTCATCACTTCATCAAGGCTATCGCCTTGGGTGTGGCACCCCTTCAGCTCCGGCACGTAGGCGAAATAGCCGTCCTTGTCGTGCTCAATGATGACTTGTAGTGTGTGGTTCATGGTCGATGAGCAAATGTAGCCCGACGCCCCACCTTTGCCCCATGACCACCATGCTTGCAGAAGGAATCGCCATCCGCCTCATCAACCGCAGCCACCACCCGCTGCCCCACTACGCCACCGCTCACAGCGCCGGCATGGACCTCCGCGCCAACCTCGATACGCCCGTGGTGCTCGCTCCCGGCCAACGCGCGTTGATCCCCACCGGCCTCTACCTCGAACTGCCCGAAGGCACCGAGGCCCAGGTGCGTCCGCGCAGCGGCTTGGCCTTCAAGCACGGCATCACGGTGCTGAATGCACCGGGCACCATCGACGCCGATTACCGGGGCGAAGTGGGCGTGCTGCTGATCAACCACGGCCAGGAGCCGTTCGAGGTGAAGGACGGCGAACGGGTGGCACAGCTCGTGATTGCCCGTTACCTCAGGGCCGAATGGCAAGAAGTTGCTGACTTGTCCTCGTCGGAACGCGGGGCTGGCGGCTTCGGGCACACTGGAACAAATTGAAGACCTTCGCGCGCCCCCGGTTCTGCGCGGGGCGGTACGCTACGGTTCTGACCATCGGATAAATGAAGATCATCGTCCCCATCGCGGGCATGGGCAAGCGGATGCGTCCGCACACCCACACCACCGCCAAGCCCTTGCTGCCCATCGCGGGCAAGCCCATTGTTCAACGCCTCGTGGAGGATCTGGCCGCCGTGGCCGGTGAGCCGGTGGAGGAAGTCGCCTTCGTGGTACATCCCTCCTTCGGCGTGAAGGTCGAGGAAGAGCTCATGGCCATCGCCACGGCCATCGGCGCCAAAGGCAGCATCCATTACCAAGAAGTGGCGCTCGGAACGGCGCATGCCATACTCTGCGCGGAGAAAGCGCTTAGCGGCCGCGTGATCGTGGCCTTCGCCGATACGCTCTTCCGGGCGCAGCTGAAGCTCGACAAGGATTGCGACGGCGTGATCTGGGTGAACAAGGTCGAGGACCCCAAACCCTTCGGCGTGGTGAAGCTCGACGGCGAAGGCATCATCACCGAGTTCGTGGAGAAGCCGCAGACCTTCGTAAGCGACCTGGCCATCATCGGCATCTACTACTTCGCCGATGGCGAGCGCCTCCGCAATGAGATGCAGTGGCTCATCGACAACGACGTGAAGGACAAGGGCGAGTACCAGCTCACCAACGCCATGGAGAACATGAAGCGCAAGGGCGCGCGCTTCAAGGCCGGCAGCGTGGATGTGTGGATGGACTGCGGAAACAAGAACGCCATGGTGGACACCAACACCAAGGTGCTCAGCTTCCTGAAGGATTCGCCCGGGCTGGTGAGTCCCAAGGCGAGGCTCAACGGCAGCCTGGTAATCTCGCCCTGCTTCATCGGTGAGAACGTGACGCTGGTGAACAGCATCATCGGGCCGAACGTTTCCCTGGAGCCCGGCGCGCTCGTTGAGAACAGCGTGGTGCGCAATTCGATCCTGCGCGGCGATTCGCGTGTACTGGACGCCGTGATCGACAACAGCATGATCGGGCAGCGCGCGCAAGTGACCGGCAAAGCCATGGACCTGAGCCTGAGCGACGATAGCACTGTTGGCTGAGCCACCCGCGCATGAAGCACCTCCGCTTTCCCCTCCTATCCGTGCTGCTGGCATTGGTGCTGGCCGCATGCGGCGGTGCCAAACCCGTGGCCAACGCCGAGCCCGACCCTGATGGCGGAAGCCGGGGCGTAAGCGATACGCGCGCCAGGGTGATGCGCTTGTACATGGAGGCCACGCAGGCCCGCATGCGTGGAGAGCTGCCCAAGGCGCTGGCCCTGTACCAGCAATGCCTGAAAGCCGATCCGCAGAATGGCGCCGCTGCGTTCGAGTTGGCCAAGCTCTACCACCACGGCCAGAACCATGGCCAAGCGGTGGAGTACGCCAAGCAAGCCGTAGCGGCCGACAAGAAGAACATCTGGTATCGCTTCCTGCTCGCCGACCTGTATCGCCAGGGCAACAAGCCCGACGAGGCCATCGGCGTGTACAAGGGGATCCTGGAGCAATGGCCCGAGCGCTACGAGGTGCATCTCGACTTGGCTGCGGCCTACGCCTACGCGAACAAACCGGCCGAAGCAGCGAAGGCCTACGCCAACGTGGAGAAGCGATTCGGACTAGGCGAGGACCTGGTGCATCACGCCTTCAGCACGTATATGGCCCTTGGCCAATGGGAGGAAGCCGAGAAGCTCTTGGGCCGTGCCATCGCCGCAAACCCATCGAGCGCGGAATACGCGGGCATGCTCGCCGAGGTGTACGATGCACAGGGCAAGCCGGAGTTGGCATTGGAGCAGTACCGAAAAGCGCTCGCCCTCGATCCCGGCAACAGCATGCTGCGGATCTCCTTGGCCGAGCACTACTACGGAACCGGCAAATTCGAAGAAGCCTACCGCGAATTGGGCGAGGCCTTCGCCGACCCCGAAGTGGACATCGATGCCAAGATGCAGGTGCTCATCGGCTTCTTCGAGATGACCGAGAGCGAAGGCGAGAAGCCCGAGGACAGGCCCGACCTCATCCGCCGCAGCTACGCGCTCATCGATGCCTTGGAGGGCGCGCATCCCGAGAGCGGCAAGCCCTTCACCATCCGCGGTGATTTCCTGCTGCGCGATGGCAAGCTGGCCGAAGCGCGCGAGCAGTTCCGCAAGGCATTGGCCTTTGAGCAAGGGCGCTTCCCCATTCACGCCCAGTTGCTCCAACTCGACCTCCAGCTCGGTGATCATGAATCGCTGGTGAAGGATGCGAGCCAGACCATCGAGCTCTTCCCCACTTCGCCCGAAGCATATCTGTACAAGGGCATCGCGCATTCGCAACTGCAACAGCACGAGGCCGCCATTGAAGCGCTGGTGACCGGTCGCGACCTGGTGGTGGATAACCCGCCGCTCACCGCGCAGTTCTGGAGCAGCTTGGGTGAAGCGTACAATGCATCGAAGCAATTCACGAAGAGCGATCAGGCCTACGACAAGGCGCTGGCGATCATTCCGGACGACCCTACCACGCTGAACAACTACGCGTACTACCTCAGCGTGCGCGGCGAGCACCTCGAGCGCGCCGAGCGCATGAGCAAGCGCAGCAATGAACTGGCGCCGGGACAGCCAAGCTACCAGGACACCTATGCATGGGTGCTCTTCCGCATGAAGCGCTACGCCGATGCCCGCGTGTGGATGGAGAAGGCAATGCGCGCATCGGGCAACCCCGATGGCGAGCTGCATGAACATTATGGCGACATCCTCTTCGAGCTGGGCGAGAACGCCTTGGCCATGGAGCAGTGGAAGCTGGCCAAGGCGCGTGGCGGTGCGAGCGAGGCCATCGACCGGAAGATCGCCGAAGGACGCCGCGTGGAATGATGCGCTGGGCGATCGCACTCCTGCTGCCTGCACTGATCGCAACGGCGTGCAAGGGGCGGCGCACCGTGAGCGTCGATCGCGAGTTGCCAGTGCGGTCCGCGGAAAGGGTGCTCGAGCGTGCGCTGGCCATGCGGCAATCGCCAACGCGCTACTACTCCGCCAAAGCGGATGTGGAGCTTTCGATGCCCGATGAGAAGCGCAGCTTCAGGGCGCACATGCGCAGCGTGCATGACAGCGCGATGTGGGTGAGCGTGGTGCCGCTGCTCGGCATCGAGGCGGCGCGCGTGATGCTCACAACCGACAGCCTGAAGATCATGGATCGCATCAACGACCAGTACTTCATGGGCGACACCAGTGCCGTGCGAAAGCGCTTCGGCCTGGTGTCCGATCTGGCACTGCTTCAGCGCGCATTGAACGGCGAGGCCATCGCGCTGGACTCTGCGGAGCGCTACCGCGTTGATCGCGAAGAGGGCCACTACGTGCTCACCAGCCGCGAGAAGCGCCGCTTCATCCGTGCGGCCGAGGACATCAGCCCCGGCGATACGCTCGCGCGCGACCGCGACATGCGTGAGCGACGCTTGGAGCGCACGTTGAAGAAGGCCGAAGAGAAAGAGGCCATTGTTCACCGTTACCATTTCGAGCCCGACAGCTTCCGCGTAGCGCGCGTGCAAGTGGTGAATCTCGTGAACGATAGGACCGCCGAGCTGCGTTATGAAGAGCGTGGCGGGCCGGAGGTCAATCACCTGCCCATGCGCATCCGCATCACCCTCAGCGAGCCGGGGCGTGTGGTGAGCGCCTTGCTCACCATCTCACGCATCGACCTCGAAGGACCCGTGCAAATGAACTTCCGCATACCCGAGAAGTATGAGCCGATGCCTTGACCGTCCGCTGCGCCTGATCGCGCTGCTGCCGCTATTGCTGGCAACGGCGCTCGTTTTGGGGCAGTCGAAGAAGGAGCTTGAGAAGCGCCGCGACGCGCTGGATAAGCAGATCCGCACCACCACGGCGCTGATCGAGCAGGCGCGCAAGGAGCAGCGCGTCACGCAGGAGCAGCTTCAGCTCCTCGAGAGCCAGATCGCGGCCCGCGCGCAATTGATCCGCGCCATGGATGGCGAGGTGCGCGCCGCCGATGATCGGATCCGTGCCGATGAAGAAGCCATCGCTGCCATGAAGGCCGACCTCGCAGCACTCAAGGAAGGCTACGCGCGCATGATCGCCGCGGCCTATCGCAATCGCAGCGCCTACGACCGGCTCAGCTACCTCTTTGCCAGCAGCAGTTTCCAGCAAGCCTTCCGCCGAAGCCGCTACATCAACCAATTGGCCGCTCAGCGTCGCAGGCAAGCCGCGCTCATCAGCGAGACGCAAGCATCGTTGGATGAGCGCGTGACGGCGTTGAAGGAGCAAAGGCAAGAGAAAGCCATGCTGCTGAGCGAGCAGGTGCAGGAGAAACGCAAGCTCGACACCGACCGCGCCGGGCAGCAGCAGGCACTCAATGGCTTGCGGAAAGAAGAAGGCCGCTTGCGCGAAACGCAGAAGAAGCAGGAGAACCAGCGTCGCGAATTGGAAGCGGCCATCCGCAAAGCGATTGCTGACGCCATGCCCAAGCCCAAGACTGCTCCCGGATCAAAGCCCGGCGCCCCTGCCAAACTCGACATCACGCTAACGCCCGAGGCGAGAGAGCTGAGCAACGACTTCGAGAAGAACAAGGGCAAATTGCCGTGGCCCGTGGAGAAAGGCGTGATCACCGGCCGCTACGGCAAGCAGCCGCATCCGGTGCTCAAAGGCATCGTCATCGACAACAATGGCATCGACATCACCACGGAGAAAGGCGCCAGCGTGCGTGCGCTGTTCCGCGGCGAGGTCACTAGCGTGATCGTGTTGCCCGGCGCGGGCAAGGCCGTGATCGTGAGCCACGGCGCCTACCGCACGGTGTATAGCAACCTGGCCAGCGTGAGCGTGGCCAAGGGCGATAAGCTGAGCACCAAGCAGGCCATCGGCACGGTGCTCACCGGCGACGATGGCGCGGTGGCCCACATCGAGGTCTGGCGCATCACCGCCGACGGTTTGGTGAACGTGGATCCCGCATTGTGGCTCTACCGCGAGTAGGCGGCCCGAAACGGCTACTTTTGGCCGCGCTTCAACCGCACATCCATGAGCCTCTTCCCGTTATCCATCCTGCTGGGCATGATTGGCCCTTGGCAGATTGTCCTTGTCGTGGTGGTGCTGCTCCTCCTCTTCGGCGGAAAGAAGATCCCCGAACTCATGCGCGGCTTGGGCCAGGGCATGAAAGAATTCAAGAACGCCAAGGACGGCGTTGAGGGCGAGAAGAAGGACGACGCGAAGTAGCCCGGCCGTCGTGAGCATCCCGAAGACCTTTACCGAGGCCCGGAAGGCCATTGCCGCAGGCACCACTGTTCGGCAATTGGTTGAAGCCGCCTTGGCCGAAGCCGAGCGCCGCAAGGACCTCAACGCCTTCCTCGAGCTCTTTCCGGAGAGCGCATTGGCCAAGGCCGATGAAGTGGATGCGAAGCTGAAGGCGGGCAAGGCCGGTGCGCTCGCGGGCATGCTCGTGAGCATCAAGGACAACATCTGCTACAAGGGCCATCGTGTGGGCGCATCGTCGCGCATCCTCGAAGGCTTCACTTCGTTGTACAGCGCAACCGTTGTGGATCGCCTGCTCGCTGCCGATGCGGTGATCATTGGCCGAACCAACTGCGACGAGTTCGCCATGGGCAGCAGCAACGAGAACAGCGCGTACGGCCTCGTGAAGAATCCGGTGGATACCACGAAGGTTCCCGGTGGAAGCAGCGGCGGCGCGGCAGCCAGCGTTGCAGCGGGCATCGTGCATGTGGCCCTCGGCAGCGATACCGGCGGCAGCATCCGACAGCCAGCATCGTTCACGGGCACGGTCGGCTTCAAGCCCACCTATGGCCGCGTGAGCCGCTACGGACTCATCGCCTTCGCCAGCAGCTTCGATCAGATCGGCCCCTTCGCGCACGATGTGGACGACACAACAGCGGTGTACAGCGTGATTGCTGGAAGTGACGCGCACGACAGCACAACCAGCCGCAAGCCGAACGCCCCCATCGCTCTCGGCGATCCGGGCAAGTTGCGCATCGGCTACTTCCGCGAAGGATTGGAGCGCGCGGGCATGGACCCCGAAGTGGTGGCCCACTTGCAAGCGCAGATAGATCGCTTGCGCAACGAAGGCCATACGGTTGAGCCAGTCGAAGTGCCGCTGCTCGACCATCAGGTGCCCACCTACTACATCCTCGCAACCGCCGAGGCCAGCAGCAACCTCGCGCGTTTCGATGGCATCCACTTCGGGCACAGGAGCGCAGCCGCTAAGGGCGTTGAAGAGACCTATCGACTCAGCCGCACAGAAGGCTTCGGCCCGGAGGTGAAGCGGCGCATCCTGCTCGGCACATTTGTGCTGAGCTCGGGCTACTACGATGCGTACTACGCCAAGGCCCAGCGCGTGCGCCGCATATTGCGCAATCGCACACTCGAAGCCTTCAATCACTACGACCTGCTCATCGGCCCCACCTGCCCTAGCACCGCATTCGCGCCTGGCGAGATTACCGATCCGGTGGCCATGTACCTGCAGGACATCTTCACCGTGCAAGCCAACCTCGCTGGAACGCCTGCCATCAGCCTGCCTACCGGCACGCACAGCAACGGCCTGCCCTTCGGCGTGCAGCTCATGGCGAAGCCCTTCGATGAGGCGTGCTTGCTGGCGGCCGCGAAGGCGTTGTTCGGTTCATAACGTCCACACCTTGTTGTGAACGAACCGCGCGCATACGATGGCGGCCCTTCCTGCGTAATACGGGTACCTTCGGCTCCATGTCTTTTATGCCCCGATACCTCGCATTCGCGCTGCTGCTTCCGCTGGTCGCAGTAGCACAGGACGACCAAGGCCCTCTGGCCCTCCCTGCCGACGACCCCATCATGGCCCGGATCGACGATCTGGCCAATCTGCATTGGATCAAGCATTCGCCCTTCACCACCGATACCGCGCACCACAACAAGCATGGCTTCGCGGCCGACCATGTGCCCACCTGGAGTGAAGCGGAGATGCGCCAGCGCTTGGCCGTGCTCGACGCCAACACGCCCTTCGAGCTGGTGTATAACCGTGTGGTGCAGTCGTACATCGACCTGTATGTGGTACGCAAGCGTGAGATGAGCTCGCGCATGCTCGGCCTTGCTGAACTCTACTTCCCCACCTTCGAGCAGCACTTGGATCGCCACCGCATGCCGCTGGAGATGAAATACCTGGCGGTGATCGAGAGCGCGCTGAATCCAAGCGCACGATCACGCGCGGGCGCAGTGGGCCTTTGGCAATTCATGCTGCCCACCGGCAAGCTCTATGGCTTGAAGGCCGACAGCTACATCGACGAACGTCACGACGTGTACAAGAGCACCGAGGCCGCCTGCCGCTACCTCAGTTACCTGCACAAGCTCTATGGCAATTGGGAACTGGCCATGGCAGCCTACAACTGCGGTCCCGGTAATGTGAACAAGGCCATCCGTCGCGCAGGCGGCGTGAAGGACTACTGGAAGATCTACGATTTCCTGCCGCGCGAGACACGCGGCTATGTGCCGGCCTTCATCGCGGTGAACTACCTGTTCGAGCACCACGCGGACCACAACCTCTACCCCATCGCGCCCACGTATTGCGCCTACGAAGTGGATACCGTGCAGGTGTGCTTCCCGCTTGATCTCGCAGCGATCGCAGTGCTCAGCGGCGGCACAGTGCAAGAGCTGCGCGAATTGAATCCGATGCTGAAGCTTGGCGTGGTGCCCGATATGGATCAGCCCATCACCGTGTACTTGCCGAAGGATGCCGTGCCCATCTTCATCAGCAACGAGGATGTGCTGCGTTACAGCTACTACGCTGCGAACCCCGGGACCAAGCCGCCTGTTGCGCTCGATCGCCCCGCTCCCGCCAGCGAGCGACACGCCGAGCGACACCACACCGTGCGCAAGGGCGAATCGCTCGGAAGCATCGCGAAGCGCTATGGCATGAGCGTGCAGCAGCTCCGTCAACTCAACGGCCTTCGCAACGACATGATTCGGCCTGGACAGAAGCTGCTGCTCAAGAAAAGCGCATCGGCAACGGAACGGACGGCCCAAGCTGCGCCGCGCTCCGACGCCAGCGGCTACCACATGGTGCAGCCGGGCGATACGCTCTGGAGCATCGCGCAGCGCTACCCCGGCGTGAGCGTCGATGACCTTCGCCGGATGAATGATGGACTGCCCAACGGACTGAAGCCCGGCTCTCGCATCCGTGTAAGCGAACCGAAAGGATGATGCGTCACGCACTGTTAACACTGCTCGTGCTGGTCATCGTGACCGGTTGCGACGATGCGCGCAAACGATTGCCCGATAGCGCTGGCGGACCCGATGAGGTGCTCGTGGTGATGAGCAAAGGGCATTGGGAGAGTGAGCCCGGCGCTCATGTGCGCGCGATCCTCGCACAGCCCATGCCGGGGCTTCCGCAACAGGAGGCGCTCTTCCGCGTGGCCCAATGCCGTCCGGAGGATTTCGCCTCGATGCTGCAGAGCCATCACAGTGTGCTGTATGCTGCGTTCGGTGAGGACAGCTCCAGTTTCCATCTGCTGCGCGACCAGCATGCACGCGGACAGTTGCTGGTGCGCGTGGGCGCAGGCAAACCCGAAGCGTGGAACGCGCTATGGGATGCCAACGCCAATGCAGCCATCAATGCCTTCAGCGATCACCATCGCGCGCGCATCGGGACACGCTTGAAGCGCGAGAAGGATGCTGCTCTCGCGAGCAGCTTGCGCGCATCGCTCGGCATCGAGCTCGATGTGCCCGGCGGCTATCGCGTGGTGAAGCAGGACTCCGTGATCACCTGGCTGCAACGGGACCGAATCGTGGCTGGTGGCGGATTGGAGCACAACGTCATTGAAGGCGTGCTCATCCATCGGCATCCGTACGTGAGCGACGACACATGGACGGTACCCTACCTGGTTGACTTGCGCGATGCCACCACCAAGAACCGAGTCGATGGTCCGGATCCGGGATCATACATGGTGGTGCGCCGCGCATTCGAGGAACTCGACCTCATGCCGAATGGCCGCGCAGTGCAGATCGATGGCCGCTTCGCTTACCTCATGAATGGCCTCTATGGCATGCACGGCGCCAAGATGGGCGGACCCTTCGTGAGCCTGAGCACGCTCGATCCTAGCGGTCGCACCATCATGACAGTTGAAGGATTCGCGTACGCGCCGCAGTTCGACAAGCGGCCTTACGTGCGCGAGCTCGAAGCGCTGATCTTCTCGCTGCGC
Organism: Flavobacteriales bacterium; assembly: GCA_049290175.1. Taxonomy (GTDB): domain Bacteria; phylum Bacteroidota; class Bacteroidia; order Flavobacteriales_F; family PHOS-HE28; genus PHOS-HE28. The sequence goes on from JBATND010000107.1 coordinate 10,669, forward strand.
TTCAGCGAGATGGGCAGCGTCGCCACGGCGCAATAGCGCATCGGCTCGCTCCGTTTTTCCACAGGTTGGCCCGCGCTGTTGAAAAATGATTCAGCGCTCCGCCATCGCACTCGCCTACTTTTCCGCTGTCGCCAACGCCATGGAAATCGCCAATCTGAAGAAGTTCGCGCACCAGCACTGCCGCTTCAAGCTGCGTGGCGGCAAAGAGGTGTTCGGCGTGGTGTGGGAGGTGGAGACCAGCGAGACCGCTGGCGCCGATGGCACCAAGCGCCTCTTCTTCGCCAGCGTGCGCGACTATGAGCGCCTCTCGAAAGGATCACCCGCGCAAGTGATCCCCATCACTCCAGCCGACATCGTCTCTGCGGAGAGCATCGCGAGCTGAGCGCGCATGCGCAAGATCATTTTCCTGCTCCTGCTCGCGGCCTGCCATGCGCCGCAACGCGAAGTAACCAACCGCTGGGCCGACGAGAAGCTCTGGCCGGTCCTGGTAGCGCGAGAGCATCGAGACACCGAAGCGTTGTGCGCTTTGCTGAAAAGCGAATCGTCCGAGGTGCGCGAAGCAGCGGCCCTGGCCCTCGCGAGTGTGCAAGACACGTTGGCAAGGCCTCGTTTGCTGGAAGCGTTGCGCGATGCGAGTGCCGAGGTGCGCGCTGCATCGGCCTTCGCATTGACCTGGGTGGCGGACACTGTTGTTGCCCATGCGCTCAATGCCGCCTTCGAGGCCGAAGCTGACAGCGCCACACGAATCGTGATGCTGCATGCCGCGTTCCGTGCCGAAATCAATGCACAGGAGCACGATGCCATGTGGTTCATCGGCTTCTTGGAAAGCGATGACGCTGTGATTCGCCTGCTTGCGGCGCAGAAGCTGGCGCGCAGCAAATCGGCACTCGCGGATATGGAGCATAGCGTCTTGCACGCTGCGCATGTCGAAGCTGATTCAGAGGTGCGTGCATTCCTCGTGCAGTCGTTGCGCCGCGGTTCGTTCACAGCATCGCTCGATTCACTTCGGAAATGGACCGCCTCCGACGAGAGCGCGAGTGTCCGCATCGCGGCGATCAGGGCTTTGGCGAGGCGCGCTGACACGCCATCATTCGAGCTCATCCAAGCGCTTAATAGCTCAACTCCAGGAGTCAGAATAGCAGCACTGGACGCGATCAAGGCGTTGCCTTTCGTCGATGCAGCACTGTGCATGCGCATGGCCGAATCAAGCACCGACACGCTCGTTCACATCGGCATGCTCGGGCTGGCCAGTAAACATGGGACGCTCGAATCTTCGATGACAAGCCGCAAGGTGCTCGACCGCATGGGGACTGTCAGCGATGACCCCTATCTCATCAGCGCGTGGTTAGAAGCATTCAGTTTCTCAGCAGACGCTGAGGAGTTCGATGACTTCCGGGGACTGGTGCAATCAAACGAGCACCCGGCCATACGTCAAGCCGCATTTCAAGGCCTGGTTCGCATCGTGCGCGAGAACATGATGCGCTCCCGTTTCGCTTCGCGCGAGGCACAATACGCTCAGCTCCGCGATGTGATCGCTTCTGCAATCGCAACGAATGACGCCGGCCTCATCTGCGCTGTTGCAGAGTTGCTCCAGGAGGAAGAGGCCGATGCCATCCGCATTCTCCTTCCGGTTGGACTTGAGCAGCAAGCTATCACCTCGCTTCAGCCCATCCGCGACCTCGAAGCACTCCTGTTGCTTCGGCAAGCGACGGCCAAGCGCGATGGCCTTCCGCCTCCCACGCATGAGCGCCCTGCTTTCAATCACCCCATCAACAAGGAGAAGCTTCGCACGCTGAAGCAGGGTCAGCGCTACCGCATCGTCACCACCAAGGGCAACATCATCATCGCTACGGATGTGAACGACTGCCCCGGCAGCAGCCTCGCCTTCGATTCGCTGGTGACCGCGGGCTACTACAACGGCAAGGCCTTCCACCGCATGGTGCCCAACTTCGTGGTGCAAGGCGGCTGCTCGCGCGGCGATGGCTACGGCGGCATGCCGTGGACCTTGCGCACGGAAATCGGCCGCACGCCCTTCAAGGCAGGTTCAGTAGGTCTTGCTTCAGCAGGCCCCGATACCGAGAGCTGCCAGTTCTTCATCACGCACAGCGCAACACCGCACCTCGATGGCCGCTACACGAGCTTCGGCGAAGTGGTGAGCGGGATGGATGTGGTTTGGGAACTACAAGTAGGCGATGTGATGCAGAGGGTGGAACGCACAGAGTGATCAGCGACGCCGTCCTCGGTCCTTCCCGTCTGACACCATGTACAGGAGACCTGCACGTGCTGATGCATCAAGCGTGGCATAGCCGTGCTCGCGTGCCCAATTGCCGACTCCGGGACAGAGATGCAATCCTGTAGTAACGAACCAGCGGCTGGCGACGGGCCATTCGCCGGTGACTCCGATCCGCCATAGGCCGTCGCGTATGGCGAATCCGTGCTCCGATTCCTCAACAGGGACTTCTCGCCGATATGGCCCTGAAGAGAGATCAAAGCCCTCAAACACCCGGACTCCCGTGCGCCTTTCTCCAATCTCAGCGCCGATGACCGGACCTAGCTCGAAAAACAGCCGGTGCTTCCGCGTGAGGCGCCAGCGGAGTTCGAAGGATAGCCAAAGGAGATTCGACATGCTTTCGAATTCCTCCTGCATGCCGTCCAAATCATGCTTCGCTTTAACGGAATAGCGACGCTGCCCTGCATCTAGACCGATGCGGAAACCCATCGTGCCTTGCCCGCCTTCAACCCATTGCAGACCGGCCATCCAGCCGTTCCGCTCATCGAGCTCTTGCCGCGCCTCCCACGCGCCTGTTGCAACAAAGGCCCCGCCTTGGACACCAATGCCATATT
>JBATND010000108.1:0-3912 GCA_049290175.1 Flavobacteriales bacterium
CCGCAGGGTCGCCGAAGACGGCAGACCCATGCGGAGGTCTTGTCAACGGGCCGCGCTACCGGACACCCTGCGTAGGCTTATGGCCGATCACAGATCGGCTGGAGCACAACGGTGACGTTGAGAGGGAATGAAACCGCGGATCGCAGATCCGCGGGAGCGGGGTTGGCTAAGGGCACTACAACGGCAATTGCTAACGCTGCAACCCTTCCAACGCATCGAGGAAATAATTCATGAAAAAGTACTGAGTGCCATCCATCGTAATTCTGATTGTCGCTCTGCCATTGACTATCGGAGTCGGAGCAAAGTGAGCCTTTGCATTCGGCACAGCAGTAATTCGATTGTTCACCACTTCAACTTCACCATCAAAACAGTTCCCTCGTGACTTATCAACTACTACAACTGCATGCCAGCCATCCGGAATGGTATCTGGGTAGCTAATGAATGACTCATAGTAACTCTCCACTTCTCGAATGCGATTTAATTGAAGGTCCCTACTTGCGGCCTTCGAAGCGGCCTCCCTTCGCTGGTGTTCGACTTCCATTTCGCGGAGCATTTCAGTTTGCCTAATCTGATTCTCCCGGTATGGGGAAAAATCCAGTTGAATTGGCCTGTGCTGGATGTAGGAAGGGCTCTGGGCTAACACTCTTGATGATAGCAATACCGTAACCAAAGCAAAGGCCCAAACAACAAGTGGCCTAAATCCCCGGATTCGCATGAGGGTTGGGAGAAGAGATTTCGTCAACGTGGCCATCCCAAGAAACTCTGTTGCATTTCACGAATATCCGGCTTGTATGAATCCACACTACTTAGCGCCAAATCTCGCTCAGCACTACTTCCCACAATCATGAACGCATTCAATGGAACGATCCAATTGCATTCACCATCATCCGTCATCAAAGCAGCAATGAATACTCCATTATCAGGAGGCCACAAACGTGCTATTGGGCGATACACGCCTTTAGGGTCGACAGTGTAGAGCATGTGCAAATCTACAATCCTTAATCACATCACTTCCCCTTCATCTCCCCTCCCGTCTGCCGGTTCCGTTCCTCCTGCATCGGGTTCGGGCGGCGCCATTCGCGCTCACGCTCTTTGAAGACATCGAAACGCGTGGGCACCATGCGCGGCGGCCAACTGTTATTGTTCAGGTCGCAATCGGCGGTCTCGAGGAAGGGGTCGAGGGTGACACCCTTCACCTCTTTGCGCTTCACGAAGACCTTGCTCACCTCGTCGCTGGTCTTCCAGATCTCGGCGGGGATGCGTTCCACTTCTTTGGTGCCGTCCGCGTATTCCCATTCGAGGATCAGGGGCATCACCAGGCCGCCGATGTTCTTGAAGGATAGCTCGTAGAGGTGCAAGTCCTCGTTGAGCAACGCGAGTTCTTCGGGCTTGAGGCTCTTCTTCCACTTCTCGTAGGCCGCCATGTCGCGCTCGGTGGCGGTGAGCGGGTCGTAGCTGTTGTAGAAGTCGCGCGTCGCGGGATCCTTGTCCACCACGAACTCCAAGCCGCTATCGATGTTGCGCTGGCGGCTGATATCGGGCACTTCGCGTGACTTCTCCTCGCGCTTCGCCTTCTCCGCGAGCACAGGATCGCGCGGGCTCAAGCGCTTGTAGCGCAGGTTCTCGATGCTGAGGTCCACGTGATCGGTGGTGTAGAACCACCCGCGCCAGAACCAGTCGAGATCAACGCCGCTTGCATCTTCCATGGTGCGGAAGAAATCTGCTGGCGTGGGGTGCTTGAACTTCCAGCGGTCGCAATAGGTCTTGAAGGCGTGGTCGAAGAGCTCGCGGCCCATCACCGTTTCGCGCAGGATGTTGAGCGCCGTGCAGGGCTTGCCGTAAGCGTTGTTGCCGAATTGCGTGATGCTCTCGCTGTTGGTCATGATGGGTTCGATGCGCGCCTTCACCTTGTCGGGCGCAGCATTGGGATCGCCCTTCATGTAATCGACGATGTTGCGGGGCTTGCCGCGCCAACTGGGGTAATCCTTGTCCCACTCCTGCTCGGTGAGGTATTGCACGAAGGTGTTGAGGCCCTCGTCCATCCAGGTCCACTGCCGCTCGTCGGAGTTGATGATCATGGGGAAGAAGTTGTGCCCCACTTCATGCGTGATCACGCCGATCATGCCATACTTGGTGCGCTCGCTGTAGGTGCCGTCCTTCTCGGGGCGCCCGCCGTTGAAGCAGATCATCGGGTACTCCATGCCGATGCGGTCGGTGTGAACGCTGATGGCCACGGGGTAGATGTAATCCGCGGTGAACTTGCTGTAGGTCTTGATGGTGTGCGCCACCACCTTGGTGCTGTATTGCTCCCAGAGCGGATTGCCCTCCTTGGGGTAGTAGCTCATGCACAATACATTATTCGTCTTGACGGGCTGGTTCATCGCGTCCCAGATGAACTTGCGACTGCTGGCGAAAGCGACATCGCGCACGTTCTTGCTCTTGAACACCCAGGTCTTGGTGCCCTTGCCGCGCTCTTTCTCATTATCGAGCGCTTCTTGCGGCGTCACGATCATCACGGGCTTATCGCTGGTGCGGGCTTGTGCGAGTCGTTTCTGTTGCGTTGAGGTGAGCACGCTCGAAGCATTCGCCCATTCGCCAGTGGCGGCCACGATGTGATCGCTTGGAGCGGTGATGCTGAGTGTGTAATCGCCGAAGTCGAGGGTGAATTCGCCTTGGCCGAGGAACTGCTTGTGCATCCAGCCGCTGTAGTCCATGTAGGCGGCCATGCGCGGGTAGAAGTGCGCGATGGTGAAGATGTAGTTGTCCTCTTCGGGGAAGTACTCGTAGCCGGCGCGGCCGCCCCACTTGAAGCGGTCGTTGATCCAGTTCCACCAGGTGAGCTTGAAGCTGAAGGTGGCACCGGGAGCGAGAGGCTTCGGCAGGTCCACGCGCATCATGGTCTTGTTGATGGTGTACTTCAGCTTGCCGCCGCTGGCATCGGTAACGCTGGTAATCTTGTAGCCACCTTCAAATGGATTCACCCACTTGTCCACCTGTGAGAGGCTCACGCTATCGCCGAGGGTTCCGGTGCGGATGAGGTTGGCGTCGCTGTTCGGCTCGAAGATGTTCTGATCGAGTTGCAGCCAGAGGTACTCGAGTTTGTCGGGGCTTTGGTTGTGGTAGGTGATGGTCTCGCGACCGGTGAGCTTGGGGAGCTCGGCTCCGCTCGCTCCACCAGCATTGGCAACAGGCTCGGTGATCTCCACGTGGATATCGTAGTCGGCTTTCATCTGCCAGTAGGCGTGGCCGGGGGCGCCAGAGGCGGTGCGCTGCTCGTTGGGCGTGGGCAATTCCTGATCGAGCTGGCGGAATTTGTCGCGGCCGTAGCGGGGGGAGTCCTGGGCAGAGGCGAGCGTAGCGAGCATCAGTGCGCTGATCCCGAGAAAGTGCTTCGTTGGCATGTTGGCGAAAGTAGTGGCGAGTAGCGAGTGGTGAGTAAATGCCCAACGCGCTTAGCGGAGACCGAGGCGCGGCATTTACTCGCCACTCGGTGTGCTGGGTGGTGCGCAAGCACTCACCACTTCTTTCGCCACTTTTGCCATGAAATGAAAGCCTTGCTACTCGCATTCGGGCTGTTCGGAGCGCTGAGCGCGCACGACTTCTTCGTCTCGATCCTCACCATCCGCCACAGCCCAGCCACGCAGACCCTCGACCTCACCTGGCGCATGACGGCCCATGACATCGAGCACGCGCTGGAGAACATGGCCCCGTTGAAACTCGGCTCGCCGAAGGAGCACGCCAAGGCCGACAGCATCCTCAACGCTTACTTCAAGCAGCACCTCGTGCTCTTCCAGGAGAAGCAGCTCACGTGGAACTGGATCGGCAAGGAGCTCGATGGAGAAACACTGTATTGCTACTTGCAGGTGGAAGGCATCGCTTCACCCAACGGCTTGCTGGTGCGCAATACGCTGC
>JBATND010000109.1:0-1802 GCA_049290175.1 Flavobacteriales bacterium
CGGGCAGGCAAGTGGCCTCAGAGCCGTTGCCGATCAGGGCGCCGCCGCCGGTTTGCACCAGGATGTTGGTGTTCTGCTCGAACAACTGCCAGTCGAGGTCGTCAGTGCCATCGGCCTGGTACACGAAATCGATGTCCGTTGTGCAGGCCTGCTCTGGAGTGCATTCCGTGGCGCCAGGTCCGCTGGTCTCGCCATTGGGGCAGGCCAGGCACTCGGTCTGTGCTGAAAGCGGGTTGTAGGTGTTGGCGGGGCAGAGGCTGCAGTTAGAAGCGCCAGAAGCGCTGCTGATGCTGCCGGGAGGGCAGGCCGCGCAGGAGGTTTGCGCCATCAGCGCATTGGCGAATCCGGGGGCACATGCCGTGCAAGCGACACTGCCTTGCACATCGCTGAAGGTTCCACTCGGACAGGGCGTGCATGCCTCTTGGCCGCTCAGGCTGCTGAAGTAGCCGGCATCGCAGGGGAACGAGTCGATTCCATCGGGGCAGTAGGTGCCTGGCGGGCAGATGGTACAAGCGGTGATCACATCGTTGCCATCCATATCAGTAATGGTTGCGAAGTAGCCCAACGAGCAAGCGCAGGCGCCTTCATCGAAGTTGGCGATGCCGGAGACAGCCAGCGGGCAGTCATCATCATCGTCGCAGATGCCGTCGCCATCCGTATCGGCAACACATGGGGTCTCGGGAGCGAATGCCACGCCTCGGAAAGCCGTGTTCGCTGGGGCGGTGGCGATGGTGCTACCAATACTTCCTGCACCGGTATCAACAATGCGCACCAAGCGATTGGGGTTATCGGTGGTGGTCGCATAGAGCACGGGGTCACCGCCGCTGAAATCAACCTCAAGGCCACGCGCTCCGGTGGTTCCGTTCACGGCAAGGGTGTAGCTCAAGGTCCAAACGCTGGAGATGAGGTCCCAGCGTTGCACGCCGCCACCGGTCGCGAAGGTGCGGTCGTCGGCGATGTAGCAAATGGTGGTCGCCGGGTTGAAGGAGAACTCGTAAGAGCTGGCGGCGCTGCCGGTGTTCACCACAACGGCGCTGGTATTGCCGGAGCCAGTAGGCAGTCCTGTTCCAACGGCCCAAACGCCGCGATTGGTGCCAGAGCCGGTGCTGAAGTAGAGTTGGCCGTTATGCACTTCCATCGCCCGGTTGTTCGTGACGGTGGTGCTCACGGTAGCGGGTGCGCCGGGTCCGAAATACACGGTGCCAGTATTCGCGCCAACACTCCAGAAATCGGTGCCTTGGCTTGTTGCGCCGCGGATGCTGCCGCCGCTGAAGGCGGAAGCGCTCGTGGCCTCGCGAACGAATGAAGCCGTGTTGTCGGCCGTACCGATGGCGCGGTTAACCGCAGCAGCAGTGCTCGAGGTAAGGTTGCTCGCCCCTGGAAGTGCCTGCGCATAACCTGCGAACACGAGCTTGGTCTTGTCAGCTGAGCGAGATAGCAAGCCCTCGGTGGTGGCTGTGCCGCTCACCACCAGTGGCGTGGAGCCAGAAGAAGGCACAGGGATATCGACCGTGTTGGTGCCGGTGGAGGTGAATTCGCGCAGCACGATGGGATTGCCGGTGTTGGTGAGCGCACCGCTACCATCGCCTGCTTGCAGCACCACGATGTTTCCAGCGTTGAAGGACGCAGGTGTTCCAGCGCAGGAGCAATCGGGCTGGTAGGTATCGTTGATCGTGTTGGCAAGACCATCGTCGCAGGGTTGTCCGGGCACATCAGGTCCGCCGGGCACGCCTTCGCAATCGAGCGGCAGGCCGATGCAAGCGCAGTTGGCGTCCCATGTATCGTTACCCGTTGTAGGATCC
>JBATND010000110.1:0-2654 GCA_049290175.1 Flavobacteriales bacterium
GCCATCCTCGGTCTTCGCGAAGAAGTCATCGTCGGATGCAAGAGCCTCCGATGCTCCTTCCGTGGTGAGCCAGATCACGGGTGCGAAAGGGTTGGGGCGAATGCTCATGTGCTAACTTCTGCGAGCAAAAGTTCCAACTCCTTGGCCGTGAGTGTCCCTTGTTCGGACTTGTCGTAAATGGTGAGCAGCTCCACTTTGCGCTGCACATGTATCATGCACGTGATCACACGAGCGCCGCCTGACTTTCCGCCGCCTTTTGACTTGATCGACAACCGGATCTTGAAGCAGTGCTTGCCTATCGGTGTTCCTTGCTCTGGATCTTGTTCCAGGATTGTCACCAATTCCAGAAGTTCCTGCTTCAGCGAAGCATACTTCTTCACCAGCCGCTTCGCCTTCTTCTTGAAGGTGGGCGAAACGCCGACCTTATAGCTCATTGAGGAAGGCCCGTGCCGATCGCAACTTCTTCTTGCCAGCGACGCTTGCGTTCACTTCCCGGATCGCTTGCCGCAACTCGGCCACGAAACGCCGCTCACGTTCGGTGAGCTTGCGTTTGATCGTCTTCCCCTTCGCCGTCTTCTTCGGACTTGCTTCCGCGCGTTCGATCACCACCCCGCCGACCGACAAAAGGATCTCCGCGACCTCCTTCTCCTTCTTGGGGTCGTTCACGTGGATGATGAGCCGTGCCATGGTGCTGCTAAGTTACAGCACGAACACTTCTATCTTCGTCGCATGGCCAAGAAGCAAGCCCTCGACTGGACCCTCGCCTTGCGCCTCCGCCAAGGCTTCGGCGGAGCGAGGCCCGCCGTTGGGTCCACCGATCACGTCGAGAGCAACGCTCAGCTTCATCTGTTGGTGGCATGAGGTTGTTTGGGCTCTCCCTCGTTCTACTGGCGAGTCCCGTTGTTGGACAGGAGCACCTCTTTCTCGACTTCGACTCTGTTCCCGATTGCGATATCCTGAAGGATGGCACCTTCTTGAACATTGATCAATCGAAGACTGCCTATTACATGGTGGTCAAGGACGGCATCCAGACCGAGTACGTTCAAGATGGGAAGTACTATGTTAAGTCAAGGATGGAGTGGCTCTCCGCCTGTTCATACCGATCCATCGTGATCGAGGTGACCATTCCTGATTACAACGTGAAACCAGGAGAAAGCGCGACAACAGAGATCTTCCAGACCCTCTGCAACGAATACGTTAAGTTCAAAGCTCAAATGGGCAAGAGTGAAATGATATCCGTCTACCACAAGATGGATCCACCGCCTTGCCATTGACCACCAACCATGGCTAAGACGAAATCGATCGACTGGGCTTTGGCTCCTGCGCCCGAAAGCAAGGACCACGTCCGCATTAACGCTCAGTACGAGCTCTTCATCAACGGCAAGTGGGTGAAGCCCAAGAGCGGGAAGTACTTCGACACCATCAACCCCGCCAACGAGCAGAAGCTCGCGCGCATCGCCGAGGCCAACGACGCCGATGTGGACGCCGCCGTGAAAGCCGCCCGCAAGGCCTACGACACCGTGTGGAGCAAGATGCCCGCGGCCGAACGTGCCAAGTACATCTACCGCATCGCACGGCTGCTGCAAGAGAAAGCCCGCGAGTTCGCCGTCATCGAAAGCATGGACGGCGGTAAGGCCATCCGCGAAAGCCGCGACGTGGACGTGCCCCTCGCCGCCGCGCACTTCTTCTACTACGCCGGTTGGGCCGACAAGCTGCACTACGCCTTTCCCGGCAAGCAGGTATCACCGCTCGGCGTGGCCGGCCAGGTGATCCCCTGGAACTTCCCGCTGCTCATGGCCGCGTGGAAGCTCGCCCCCGCGCTCGCCTGCGGCAATACCGTGGTGCTGAAGCCCGCCGAGACCACCCCGCTCACCGGGCTCAAGCTCGCCGAACTGCTGCAGGAGGCCGAGCTCCCCGATGGCGTCGTCAACATCGTCACCGGTGCGGGGGCCACGGGCGCGGCGGTCGTCAACCATCCCGATGTCAACAAGGTCGCCTTCACCGGCAGCACCGGCGTGGGCAAGCTCATCCAGCGTGCCACGGCAGGCAGCGGCAAGAAGCTCACCCTCGAGCTCGGCGGCAAGGCGGCCAACATCATCTTCGCCGACGCCACCATCGACCAGGCCGTCGAAGGCATCATCAACGGCATCTACTTCAACCAGGGCCACGTGTGCTGCGCCGGCAGCCGCCTCTTTGTGGAGGAAAGCGTGCACGACGAGGTCATCCGCAAGCTCAAGCACCGCATGCGCTCGCTCGTCGTGGGCGATCCGCTCGACAAGAACACGGACATCGGCGCCATCAACAGCCGCGAGCAGCTCGGCACCATCAACAAATACCTCAAGGCCGGCGTGGCCGATGGCGCCGAGATGTACCAGCCCACCTGCGACTTGCCGAACAAAGGCTTCTGGTGCCGCCCCACGCTCTTCCTCAACGTGGCGCAGAGCGCGCGCATCGCGCAGGAGGAGATCTTCGGCCCCGTGCTCGCCGTGCAGACTTTCCGCACCGTGGACGAGGTGATCCAGAAGGCCAACAACACCCCCTACGGCCTCAGCGCCGGCGTGTGGACGGACAAGGGATCCAAGATCTTCAACCTCACCAGCAAATTGCGCGCGGGCGTCATCTGGGCCAACACCTACAACAAGTTCGATCCCACC
>JBATND010000111.1:0-33217 GCA_049290175.1 Flavobacteriales bacterium
GTCCTGCACAGTGCCATTGAATCCGCTGAGCGGGTCGAAACCGGGATCAACGCCTCCGTTGGCAAGCAAGCGCACGATCCGATTGCGCGTGATGCCGTTGGCCATGGTGAATGCGCCACCCACATACACTTTGCCGTCTGGTGCTTCAGCGATGCACCGAGGCATCGAATTCAGATCGGTGGTGGCATAGCTCGCATCCCATGATCCGCCGACCGTGAAACGGCCCACATCAAGACCGCTGCCCAGGCAATCCACATTGCCCGCGTACAGTAGCGCTCCGCTATTCAGCCTGACCATATCGCCCATCTCGGCATCCAAGAAACTGCAACCATCAGGCGATAGGCCGGTCATGGTCCCGCTCTGCGCATCGTACAGGTTGATGAGCGCACCCGATCCGCTTGTGGCCAATGAGCCTGGCGCACAGACGAAGCTCCCTATAGGTCGCGCAAAGGCATACCTATCCTCTCCCATCCACGCCACATGCGTGATGTTGCCTTCGAATCCGTACGGCATGTCGAAGGTGTCGTCGAAAGTGCCATCGTTCCAGAGCCGGTACGCATTCGGCGCGAAGTTGCCGTTGCATGCGGGCAGTGTGCTATGGTTGTCCAATCGGCCGGCCACGACGATGCGCCCGGATCCATCCACGGTCATGCTCAAGTTGGTGGGGTTGAAGTAGCCCAAGCCACTTCCCGGATGGAACTCATGATCCAACGTGAGGTCGTTGTTGAGTCGCAGTATGCCCATATGCTCCGGGTCCAAGCGGTACACCTCGCCGTTCGGTCCTACCGCGCCGCTCCGCCAATCCACGATCAGCATGGCGCAGTTGATCCGGTAGTACCAATCGTCGCGATAGGTGCCGTATCCAAAGCCACCGGCGCCGGTGTTCCCGTTAGCTGTATGCGCGATGCCCCACTCTCCAAGGCAAGTGAGCGTGTTGCTCATGGCGTTGTAATGGAGCTTCGACGGACCGACCTGGCCACTCACCAGAAAGGTCACGATCCGGGCGCCGTTCACATCGAGCTTGATCGGGTTATTGCCTACCGCGCCGCCATTGAATTCGTTTGAATCGAAGCTGATGAATGCGGAGCTCGCGTTCCCGATGGCGATATCGATGAGCGGGCCGCCGGGACCAGGAAGAATCGTGTTGTCGTTATAGAATGGATCAAGGATGCCTGTTGTGCTCAAGCGCGCGAGGTAGTTGCGCTGCGTTCCCTGATAATGGGTGAAGGCCCCGCCCACCAGCACTTGTCCATCGGCCTGCAATGCGATCGCGCGGACCTCGCCATCGAAGCCTGCACCCGTGCTGAAGGAGAAATCGACTGCTCCCGTGTTTGTCAATCGAACGATGCGAGCGGCTGGAGCGCCATTGAAAGAAGTGAAGGTCCCGCCCAGCAGCACCTTCCCATCCGGCTGCACGGCGATCTCGAGCACCACTCCTGCTGATCCACTTCCAACGGCGAACGATGGATCGAAACTGCCATCGGTATTCAGGCGCACGATGCCTTTGCTGGGATTCCCGTTGTACGCAGTGAATGAGCCTCCGACCAAGAGCTTCCCATCGGGTTGCTGCACAATGCAGGTCACGCTGCCATTCAAGCCTGTTCCGGCACTGAAGCCCGCATCGTGCGATCCATCGGCATTCAATCGCGCGATGCCCGGCTTGAAGATGGGATCATTGATCTCCAGGACGCCACCGGTGAAGATGCCAGCGACGATCAGCTTCCCATCGGCCTGCACGGCCATGCACTGCACGCCATCACCGGGCGCATAGCCATGCCGGTACAATCCATCGTAACGGGCCATGCCTTGATCCGATGGGTTGAAGGTTGGGTCGAGGGCCGTGATCTGCGCAACAGCACGCAAGACCAGGATCATGCTAAGTGTTGCTAATATGCGCCGCATGGCTTTGGGGATTGTTGACCGATGACGTTCCGATTCAGCGGGCTTCGAGCGCCTTGATCCGCGCCCTCAATTCCTCAATGATCGCCTGCTGCTCCTGCACCGCCTTCACCAATGGAACCACGAACGTGGAGTAGGCCAGTGCATAGTGGTCCTGCTCATTAGCAGGTGCATACACGCCGCTGAAGTCGTAGCCCACGCTCTTGGCTGCTTCTTCCACCTGCTGCGCGCTGAAGCCGCTATAGACGCGTGCTTCCTTGTTGGCGATGGCCTGTTGTGATCGGGCATCATCGTACAGCGAATCTCCGGAAGCGTACGTGTGCGCATTGAGCTTACGCAGATCGAAGCGGTAGGTGATGGGCTCGAGTTTCAGGATGAAGTCGAGGCCGTGGGTCTGCGGAGCGATATCGCGTTTGAAGCGCACATCGCTCACATCGCTCCATGGCTCGTAGCCGCCGATCTGCAGCATGCTCGTGTTGCCGATGCGAGCACGGTCGCTGGCGTTCACGTTGGCGCCAAGGCCCACATTGATCGTATTGAACAGGTTGCCCAGGATCGGGCCCGCGGAATTTCCGATGGCCACATTATCACCGCCAGAGGTGTTGGTGCTGAGTGCCAAACGGCCTAAGGCGGTATTGCCAACACCTGAAGTATTGTTCGCCAGCGCCTGCGTTCCCAGCGCCGTGTTGAAGCTGCCGATCGCATTATTCACCAGTGCATACCAACCCACGGCGGTGTTCTGCTGGCCGGTGTTCAATTCCAACGCATAGCTGCCCACAGCAGTGTTCGCGCCGTTGGTCGTGTTCGTGCGCAGTGCGTTGAACCCGATCGCCGTATTGTCCTGTGCAACCGTGTTCGCATCCAAAGCACTCTTGCCCACTGCTGTGTTCCGGGTACCGGCCGTGTTGGTGCTCAGTGCCTCGAAACCGACCGCCGTGTTGTCGTTCGCGGTATTCGCACGCAGCGCGTAGCCGCCGACCGCTGTGCACTGTGCCATGTTGTTGGCGCTCTCCATGGCATGCGCGCCAACCGCCACATTGTCCGTCCCGAAGCCGTTCCGAAGTGCCAGATACCCGATTATGGCATTCCGGCTTCCGGTTGTGCCTTGGTACATCGCCTCGTAACCGAGCGCGGTATTGCCTTCGCCGGTGTTGTTGTCCAATGCTGACGCGCCAACGCCTGTGTTGAAATTGCCCGTGGCGTGGAATAGGGCTTCCTCGCCTACGGCGGTGCAGCCGAAGGGTGAAGTCGCGGTGGAGAGTGTGCGGTAACCAATGGCGGTATTCCCGGTGCCACTGGTACTCAGCTTGATGGCGTCCGCCCCCACAGCGGTGTTGCCGCTATTAGAAGTATGCGCGTTGAGCGCGTTGTAGCCGATGGCCGTGTTTCCCAAGGCAGCGTTCGGTGTCATGGAGCCACGCCCGAATGCCATGCTGGTACCCGTATTGATGAATCCCGCGTGAATGTTGTTCATCTTGAAATTCAACGGCTGCGCATTGGTTGTGCCGATGAAGTTGCTCGCACTAGCGGCCGTGCCGTTCAAGCCCCACGCGTTCGCTGCGCCATCAGCGCCGGCCGGACCAGTAGCACCAGCTGGTCCTGCAGGTCCTTGGGGACCCTGTGGCCCCGTGGCACCCGTGGCGCCGGTGAGTCCGGTTGGTCCTTGTGGCCCCTGCGGGCCGGCAGGTCCTGTTGCCCCTGTTGCCCCGTTGTTGCCCGCCGGACCTTGTGGACCCGCAGCTCCAGTAGCGCCTGTTGGTCCAGCAGGCCCTGTAGCGCCAGCGGGGCCTTGTGGTCCGGTCGGCCCCGGCGTTCCGCTCTCTTCCGCATAGAGCGCGTATGGAACGCTGAGCAATTGCGTGGTGCCCATGGTCACTCCATCCACGCGCACTTCAATGAAGTACGGGCCAGCGCCCCAATTGATGGCGTCCATGTTGCCGCTCACGATCGCACCATTGCCCACACTCACGTTCACCAAGCCGAAGCCATTGGTGATCACGCTGTGGTTTTCTTCGTACACGATGGTGCCGCCGGCGGTGGTCTGGCGGATACGCAAGCCCAGCGTGATGGCATCGTTGGCCTGCACCACACCGGCGCCGTTGCGCACCACAGCTTGGTAGCTGAAACGACCAGGCGCTTGCGCGAATGATGCAGAAATGCACAGGGCAGAGAGAATGAGGCAGAGGAAGCGGTTCATCGGGTGATGTTGATTTTGAGGGATGAGAGGAGTTGTGATCCAGTGCTCGCTTGCAGTATGTATGAGCCGGATGCGAGCGCGCTCACGTCGAGAGTGTGCAGCATTGCGACATTGCTATGCGTGCTGATCAAGCGGCCCGCTGCATCCAGGAGGCGCAAGTCGATCAGTCCATCGACACCTTCCACAGCGAGGGTGATCTGCTCACGCGCAGGATTCGGGTAGGCATTGATCGAGAAGGAAGGATCCGCATTCGGCATGACCTCGGTGCTGATGTCGGAAATCGGCTGTTGGAATCCTTGTGTGAGCGCGACGTCCGCCGCAGTGCCTGTGGCGATCACAAGCTCGCCGATCGTGAAGGAGATGTGCACATCGGGGCCGGTGAACTCCTGGCCAGAAGTGGCGATTACCTGTTGGCACCAGGCCACTGCATTGCAGCAACTTATCAGCGCAAGGAGCGCGATGGCACGTTGGAATCGTTCGTGAAGCATGGCCCGAAAGTCAGGCCACTACGTTGGGATGAGGCTGTGTTCTAGAACTCCGAATCAGCGCGAGCGGTACCGCTCAAGCGCTTCCTCCTTGCTGCCCACATGCAGCTTTTTGTAGATGCTGTGGATGTGCGCCTTCACAGTGCTGATGGACAGTCCTTCGCGCTCGGCGATTTCCTTGTACAGCAGCCCTTCGGCGAGCAGGTCAAGCACCTTCTGCTCGCGCGGGGTAAGTGCTTCGTGTTCTTCGGAGGCTGAAGTGGTTGGACGCAAATGATCCACGAGCCGTCGTGCAACGCTTGCGCTCATGGGAGCGCCTCCCTGCACAAGCTCCCGCACTGCTTCAAGGATGGCGATGGGCGTGCTGCTCTTCAGCATGTAGCCATTCGCACCAGCCTTCAGCGCCTCGAACACGCGCAGGTCATCGTCGTGAACGGTGAAGAGCATGAACTGCGTCGATGGCATGAAGGGCCGCAGCTTCTTCAACAGGTCGATGCCATTGGTGCCGGGCAGGCCGATGTCACTAATCACCACATCGGCACCAAGTTCAGTGATGGCAGGAAAGGCTTCCTCAGCGCTCTTGTACTCGGCCAGCAGCTCCATGTCCTGCGCGCGCGCGATCACGCTGCGCAGGAAGGCGCGCATCTGCGGCAAGTCCTCCACGATGGCGATGCGGATGCTCACAGGTGCGAAGGTGGTGATGCGGCTAGCGGGTTGTGCGAGTTCTAGTACGCTGCGGTGCCGATCGGCACTGTAATCTCCGCGTTCGTGCCAGTACCTGGCGTGCTGCGCAGGACGAAGGAGCCGTTCAGGGCCTTCACCCGCTCCTGCAAGCTGGTGGTGCCCGTACCTGCACCCTTCCGCTCATTCAGCACGAAGCCGCGCCCATCATCGGAAACCACCAGCCGTAAACTGCCATTACGCTGCACCATGCGCAAGGTGGCCTTTCGCGCACGTGCATGCTTCACCACATTCAACAGCAGTTCCTTCACGATCAACAGCAAGTGACGGCGCTGATCGGCCGTGAGCGCGGTACCTGGTGCTTCGATCTCCATGTGCGCGTCGAGTGCGAGTTCAGAGCGCTCCATCAGTTCTGCTGCCGACGCACGGATGTATGCTGCAAGATCGCCGAGCGTGTCCTGCCCGGAGCCCAAGGCCCAAACGATGCGTCGCATGTTGTCCGTCACCTCACGCGCGCCATCGCTAACGCGCTTCAGCGCATCGCGCGCATCGGCACCCTCATCCATGCGGGCGAGTTCGCCTTCCATGGCGATCATGGCCAGGCTGCTGCCTAGGTCGTCGTGCAGGTCGTGGGCGATGCGGATGCGCTCCTCCAGCATCGCGCGTTCGCGTCCCAATTGCTCACGCTGCTTGCGCAAGCGTTCGCGCAGCGCGGCGCGGAACACGAGCCAGCCGATCGCACCCAGTAGGATGGCGAGGACCGAACGGAACCACCAGGTGGCCCAGAATGGCGGCCGGATGTTGAACGACACGCTCGTCGTGGCGCCCCAATTGCCCAACGCCGTGCGGGCGCGCGCCTCGAAACGGTAACGGCCCGGCGCCAAGCTGTTGAATGTGATGCGGTCCTCGTTGCCGGCGCTCGCCCATGCGCTATCGGCTCCGTGCAGCCGGTAGGCGAACTCGTCGCGGTGCTGATCGAGCAGGTTGGTGCTGCGAAGGAAGAAGGTGATGCGGTTGAGTTGATGCGGCAGGGTTATCCGCATCGCCGGAGCCATGTCGGCATTCACGGCGATGGTGCTATCCATGGCCATCATGCGTGGCACCTGCAGCACGGGTGCTCCCATGTCGCTGACTGTTTCCCCACGCACAGCGAAGAAGCCTTCCCAAGTGCCAACGAGCAACGGTGGGGCCAATGGCTCGTGCTCGTCGGGCAGATTGAGTGGTCCTGATGGCACGCCATCGACAACGTTGATCACGCGGCACTTGCCCGTAGCCGGGTCGAACCGCTGGAGCGCACTCGGCAACGACATCCATAGCGTGCCATCGCGCATTGCGGCGATATCGGTGATGTTGCGCGAAATCAACTGTGCCCGCATGTCCCGCATCTCCCGCATGCTTCCTGCATCGACTTCAAGCATGGCCAGGCCAGTATGCTTCACGGCGAACCATAGCCGACCATCAGGTGTCTGCGCCATGTCGCTCACCTCGAACGGCGCCAAGGACGCCGGGCCGGTCACACGCTTGCTGCTACCATCGGGATAGAGCACCACGGGCGGTGCGGTTGCGCTGAGGAACCATCGACGGCCCTGCGAATCGGCATAAACATCCCATGGCCATGTACCAAGCCCTGCGGCCACCTCGGGCAGCGTGTCCCGCAGTGCGATGCACGCCCCGCTCACGGTATCGACGTGATGAATCTGGCCATTCCCGGTCAAGCACCAAAGGCCGCGCTTCCCATCGCCGCGCGCCCACCAGATCATACCACCACAGGGCGTGCCTTGCTTCAGGCATGGCGGTCGGTGCATAGCGCCCGTACGCAAAGAGGCAATCCACGCGTGCGGCTTGCTGCCCAGCAAAAGGCGATTGCCATCCAAACGCAAATGGCGGTAATAGCGCTGGTCCTTTCCGGGGCGATGGAACTGCCGAAGCAAGCGTTGGCCAGCAGCATCGTAAACGAATACGCCGCGGTGGTGCGAGTTCACGAGCACATTCCCGGTTGCCGGATCGCGCGTCACCGCGAACACTTCATCGATGTCCTCACCCGCCGGATGAACGGGTAGTTGAGTGGCCTGCACGACATTCAACCGGGGCGACCAGATTCCAACGCCCTTCGTGTAGGAACCGATGCAGAGCGATTCGCCCAACCACATCAACCTCGCAGCGCCGGTGAAAAGGTCGTGGCCTGCGCGGCAACCGTCTTCAGAGAGCGTGCGGTCGAAGTGCTGAACGCTGCCCGTGGCCAAATCAACTCGGAGCAGGCCCATGTCGATGGTGGCTACATAGGCCATGTTGCCCGGCCCGCGCAGCATGTCCTGCACCATGTGATCAACGAAGGTGGGCTTATGATCCGCTGAAGGCCAAAGCCGCCGCACGAGGCCATCACTCTTGCGCATGCGGAAGATCCCTTCACTCCAAGTGCCGAACACGAGGCTGCTGTCATCGTCAACTGCTCCACGGATCTGGAAGGAGTAGCCATTGAGCGGCGAGCCAGGATCAGCATGCAAGGCAACCGGCTCCGCGCGCATGCGCTCGGGATCGAAGCGCACCAGGCCCTTGAAGGTGGCCAGCCAGAGGATGCCGGAAGCATCTTCATGGATGCCGATGACCACTTCGCGCGAACGCGGCGTGGGCATAGGTGGCGCGATCTCAACGGTGGTGAAGGCGCGTGTGCGCATATCGAAGCGGCTCAAGCATCGCGCGCCATGTGCTACCCAGATGCGCCTTTTGCTATCGATGTGGACGCGGATGGCGCGCTGCTCGCCGTGCTGAGAGAATGCCGGTATCGGCAACGCGACACTCGATAGCGTATCAGCCAAAGGATCGAGGAGCGTGAGGTAGGGCGCGTTGGTGCCGATCAGCAGCAAGCCATCGTCGACGATAGCGAGGCACTGGATCAGATCGCCCGGTAGGCCATGGGCGCCGCCTGTGCGGTACACCTTGGTACGCTTCCCATCGTAACGGTTCAGGCCATCGCTGGTGCCGATCCACAGATGCCCGCGCCGATCGACGGCCATGCACTGCACATGGTCATCAGATAGGCCATCGCGCATGGTGATGGTCTTGAGCTGCGGCGCTACAAGCTGAGCATGAACCGCTGCTATGAGCACGGTGAATAGAAACGCCAGCAGCGAGCGCATTGCGACGGTCAAGTTAGATGCACTGGCAAGTCAATCGTGAACGCTACAGCTCCTGCTCGTAGTAGATCTTGTAGAACTTCCTGCCGCTCTCGTCCACGCCGCGCTCGATCTTGTTGCGGTCGCCGTGGATGTAGATGTGGAAGTCCTTGTCGAGCTTGAGGACGCTCTTGAACACGCGGGCCTGCTTCTTCACGGCATCGGCGCTGATGGCGAAACGATCATCGAGGTCAACCGCGCGCTCTTCTTGAAAGCGATTGCCGAAGCGCTCGAACGAGCTCGCCACTTCTTCGGTCTGGAATACCTCGCGGGCGAAGCTGTCGCGATCATACTCGGTGTTCTCCTTGAAGTACTGCACCGAGCGGTTCAGCAGGTCGATCTGGTCGGTCTTGGGAATCTCGTAATCCTGCGGAAGTTGCTCGGTGATGAAGGTGCGCGTCATCTCCAGCACATTGCGCGTGCTGTTCACATGGTCGCGTTTGGCGCGCAGGCCGATGAAGGCTTGTTGCCAATAGGGTTGGTGCGGCTTGTCGTCGATGACGAAGAGCGTGGGCGCATCTGCTGTGAATAGCACGAGCAGCGCTTGATCCGGTTTGCGGCCGCCGAGCCCGCGTTTGAGTTGCA
The DNA here is from genome assembly GCA_049290175.1 of Flavobacteriales bacterium. Lineage (GTDB taxonomy): Bacteria > Bacteroidota > Bacteroidia > Flavobacteriales_F > PHOS-HE28 > PHOS-HE28. The sequence goes on from JBATND010000111.1 coordinate 9,021, forward strand.
TGGCGATGGCCTCACCCTCGACTCGGCTCTCGATGAAGACCTCCTTGTCGTCGAACTTGAGAATGCCGAGCGCGTCATGCACAGCGCCGTTCAGCTCTACGCCATTGAAGCGCGCCACGAACAATTCACCGCTGCGCGCCTCATGCGCATTGGCCACTTCGATGAGGTGCTTCGCCACGGCGCGCGAAATGCCGACGAGATCCTTGCCCTTGGCGGCTTTCATGCAGATGCCTTGGAGCACGTTGGCTTCGCCTTCCTTCTCCGCGAACTCGTTGGTCACCACAATGTTCGCGAAGGGCTTCAGGAAGAGCTTGCGCAGGAACTCCTGCTCTTCGGGGCCTTGCAGCACCGCACTGTAATCACTGAGGATGCTGGGCGCGCCCTCTGTTCCGATGCGATGGAGCACGAACTCCTCCACCATCGCTTCTTTCCCGTTGATCATGCGGCGAAAGTACCGGAGCGGGATTCATGTTATTGTTCCCCGGCTTGAAGCCGGTGGGACATTCGGCTTCGCTCGAAACGCCCAACCAATAAATCGATCATCGCTGGTAAATGCGAACTACGACAATTTGTTCGTCCCCCAACGTTTGACGACCTCAACCGTTTCACGCTTGGATGCCTGGATGACTAGGAAGGCGAGACCATTGAACATCAACAAGGCTGCCATTGGAAGAAACATGCTCTCCCATCGCAACATTGAACCGCCCATGAACCCGGCAATGAACCAGGACCCGACCGCTACTGCAAGGCCCTTGTACAACCTGAACCTAACAATGACTATTGACCGCTGAGCATTTGGCATGACCACCATATCGTAAACCGCCACCCGGAACGAGGTCACCATCCTATTCAACCTCAATGAGTCCGGAGAGGCCTCAATGACCTCGTTCCTTACTCGGCATTCACTCGTATCCATGCCGAATAAGGGCATCAACTCTGCAGCGAGCGCATTCAGGCTGGCTTCATCGCATCGAGCGCTTTCAACGGGTATGGTCCAGCTAATGGTCATCTCTATTTGCGATCATAGCCACCGGCTGGAAGGCGGTGGGACCCTACATCCCATGCCTGAACGCATGCTCCTGCACCTTCACCACGTGCAGCACGAACGGGAACAACGCATCCATCGTCTCTTGCGCGCCACGCGTTGAGCCGGGCAGCGTAATCACCAACGTGCGACCGATCATGCCCGCCATGCCACGGCTCATCATGGCCCATGGCATGCGTTCCTGCCCGTAGCTGCGCGCCGCTTCCATAATGCCGGGCACTTCGCGATCGAGGATGGGTGCGATGGCCTCGGGCGTGCGGTCGCGTGGTGAAAGGCCCGTGCCTCCGGTGGTGAGGATGAGGTCGATGCCTTCCGCTGCCCATGCCTTCACTTGTGCGGCAATCGCATCGGGTTCATCTGGCACCACCGTGGTTCCATAGCATTCAACCCCCAACTTCGTCAGTCGCTCAACCACCTCAACCCCGCCCTTATCCTCCTTCTTACCGCTGGCCACACTATCGCTGATCACAAGCACGGCCGCGCGCACCGGCATATCGAAACGGTCCTTCCAATCGCTCTTGCCACCCTTCTTCTCCAGCAGCTTGATGCCCGCGATCATAACGCCCTTATCGATGGGCTTCAGCATGTCGTAGATGGTAAGCGCGGCCACGCTTGCCCCGTGCATCGCTTCCACCTCAACGCCTGTGCGGTAGATGGTGCGCACGCGCATGGTGACGATGATCTCCTGGTCGCCCACCGCGAACGTGCATTCAGCATGCTCAATGGGCAGCGGATGGCAATCGGGAATCAGCTCGTGCGTCTTCTTCACCCCGAACAGCGAGGCCACACGGGCGCTCTCCAGCACATCGCCTTTTGGAACGCGCTTCTCTCGCAATGCAGCGATGGTTGCCGGATCGCTAACGGTGACCAAGGCGGTTGCCATGGCTTCGCGCAGCGCGGTGGGTTTGTGTGTGATGTCAATCATGGGATGGGACCTGTGCTAACGACCCGTAGGTCGACCCGGAGGGTCGACGCTACGGTTGACCTTCCAAACATGGGTGGAATCCGAAAGGACCTCGCGTCCGAAGATCGGCAGCTCGGCCTTGATGCGGTCCACCACCCAGGCCACGGCTTCGCGTGCGGCTGCACGGTGCGGCGCGCTCGCGAACACCATGAAACATAGCTCGCCAACCTTGATGGTGCCAAGGCTGTGGTGCACATGCAAGCAGGTCATGCTGGGCCAATTCGCGAAGGCCTCTTCCCGTATGATGGTCATGCGTTCGAGGGCCATGTCGCGGTAGGCGGTGAACGCGATGGCTGCAACCGTCGTAGCGGGCGGACGATCGTCCGCCCCTACGACGGTATCCGCACGAACCTGCCCCAAAAAAATCTCGTGCGCACCGATATCCGTGCGGGTTGTGTGCTTGGCGATGCTCGAGGCGATGAACCCCGGATCGATGGGCCCTTCCACGAAGATGTCCTTCACCTTATGGGGCTTGGCTTCACTCATCCTCCTGCGAATGGGGGCAGCACGGCAATCTCTTCGCTGCCGGTCAGCGGCATGTCCTTGTTGATGATCACGCGATCCACCGCGATGGCATAGCTCAAGGATTCCAATCCGTTGATGCGCTCCGTCAGCATGGATCGCAGTTCGGTTGTGTCAGCGGCGTTCAGGTCGATGCAATCGGCACCGGCGCGCTCCGCGATCATTCCGAACAGCAGCACTTGCATGCCTCAAAGATCGCCTTGGGCGTTGATGTTCCTGAAGAGATCCTCCGGCCACGCATCTCGACCCGGAATCACCTCCACGTGGCTTGTTCGCACTTGGCTCAAAGCATCACTCATCTTTAACACGTCCAGTTCCACGCAACGGCGGAAGGCTGGCTGCGCGCTTCGCTGGTAGGCTGCGGCCAGCGGCTCGATCAACCCTTCGTGGCGCAGCACCACGGCGTCGGTGGCATTGCCCAGCTGCGCCTTCAATAGCTCGAAGAGGCGGTCGTTCAGCGCTGGCATGTCGCAGGCGATCACCAGCAGCTTGTCGTTGCTGGCGTAGCGCATGGCGGTTGCGATGCCTCCCAATGGGCCTTTGCCCGGCCATTCATCGGCAATGACGAAAGGACCCACGTGGCCGTACTTCCCCGGCTCGCCGATCACGAGCAATTCAGCGCAGTGCGCATCGAGTTTGTCCAACGCGCGATCGAGCAAAGAGCGGCCATCGATCTCGATCAACGCTTTATCGCGGCCCATGCGCGAGCTTCTTCCGCCCGCGAGCACCACACCGGTCCAGCCTTGCTTGCTCATGTGCGCGGCAAGTGGATAAGCTCCACGCTATCGCCAACCGCCCAAGCACGCGCATCGGCAGGGAAATAGGCGATCGCATCGGCATGCACGAGCGTGGTGAGCATGTGAGACCCCTCATCGGGCAACAGCTCCACCTTCCCACCGCGAATGCGCGCGGCGCGGAATTCGGCACGGTCGCCCTTAAGCTCAACTGCATGCGCCAAGGGCAGCCCGCTCTCTGCATGCGGAATTGATAAGGCTCCTTGCATCGTGCGCAGGAATGGCAGCACGTAGGCATACCAGCAAACCAGCACTGCGCGCGGATTTCCGGGCAGCGCGAAGACCGGCTTGCCTTCAACCGTTGCGAAGAGCATCGGCTTGCCCGGCTTCTGCTTCACGCCATGGAAGTGGATAACGGCGCCCATCGCTTCCAGCGCCTCCCGCATGCGGTCGTGCTCACCCACCGAAACGCCGCCCGTGGTGATCACGGCATCGCTATCGGAAAGCGCGGCACTCAGCACGGACCGGATCTCCTGCACATCATCACCGGCGGTGAACGGCGGCTCCTCCGTGTGCATCCACGCCGATCGTATCGCGGCCACCATCATGCGTTCGTTGCTCGAGTGAATCAGGCCCTTGCCATCCTCGCCGGCCTCGACGAATTCGCTGCCCGTGCGCACCACAGCGACCACGGGCTCAACCACCACCATCACTTCATCGAGTCCGCTGCAAGCCAATAGGCCCACTGCAGCGGCAGTCAAGCGCTCCCCTTTCGGCAAGAGCAGCTCTCCGGCCCGGAACGATTCGCCACGCCTGCGGATGTTGGCACCAATGGGCACCTCTCCCTCAACGGAAATGACCCGCTCGGTCTCGGCGATACGAACGCGCTCCTGCATCACGACCGCATGCGTTCCCTCAGGCACATCCGCTCCTGTGAAGATGCGCGCGCATTCGCCAAGGGCCAAGCGCTTGCCGAGCACGGCTCCAGCGGCAATACTGCCGACCTCGCGCCATGGGCCCAGCGCGTCACCAACGGCGTAGCCATCCATCGCGCTCACATCCATGCGGGGATAATCATCGGCCGCTAAGGCATCCGCTGCGAGGCAAGCGCCTATGGCATGCTCGAGCCTGCGGAACTCCGCCGGCATCAACGGCGCATGGGACATGATTATCCGCCTAGCCACTTCAACTGTCACCATGCCTGTGCAGTACTGAAGGTTAACCACTTCCGCTGCGCACCCTCGTATAGCTCCAGCTCGCCATTGACCAAATGCCGGTTATCCAGCACAGCTTTGATGGCATCGCTCATGCGCTGGGCAACGGCCTCGATGGCATGCATCGGCACCAATTGCATGTCGCACCCATCCTGATCTGGACCTATGCGGCCTGCGAATACATCGCTGCGACTGCGAGCACCTCCCCCATCATTGGCATGCAGCACGAGCACTTGGCCCTGGTCGCGGTGGAGTGCTCCGCTCACCAGAGGAATCCGCAATTCGGCGCATACGCAATCAATCAGGTCCTTGGCGTGAAGGTCGTCGGTGCAATCGGCCACTGCATCATGGCCGCGCAGTAGATCCATGGCATTGCCTGCATCGAGGAACCGTGCTTCCGCTTGGAGCAGGACCTGCGATTCCCGTGATGGAATCCACGCACGCAGCGCATCGACCTTGAACTCTCCGACATCACTTGGACTAAAAAGAGGTTGCCGGCTGAGGTTGCGCGCCTCAACCTTATCCCCATCGATTAGCGTGATGCCAACGATGCGACCGTGCATCAAGCGCGGCAACAAGGCGCAGCCCAATGCACCGGCACCAATGATCGCGACGCGAGCGGTTGTACTGCTCATTCTGTGGCCGAAGGTAGTTGCGTGCTCATGGCGAAGAGCGGATCGCAGCATACGGCGGAACGCATGCAGCACCCTCGTGAACAAGGCTCACAGTGCCAAAAGCAGAAGCCCCGCGAAGGCATCGCGGGGCTTCCAAGTTGGATGATGAATGCTTACTGCACCACCACGCGCTGATAGCTGGTGCCATTGGCATGCTGCACGCGCACCACGTACTCGCCGGGTGCGATACCCTGCAGGCCGATGGTGCTGATGCCCGATGCGCTGGCTCCCGTGCTGAGCGCAACACGACCGGTCACATCGATCAACTCGACCGACACGATGCGCTCTCCGTTAGCAGCCGAGATCGTGATCGCGTCGTGCGCAGGATTCGGGAACACGCTTACACGACCGGCACCTTGCTCAGCGATGCCAACGGCGATCTCGACAGTGGCGGGGTCGCGCAGGCTCTCGCATGCAACACCGGTGGCCTCGACTTCCCAATCGTAGAAGAAGTAGTAGAAGTTGAGGGCGTTGTTACCGGTTACACTGCTGGTGGTGATGGCGCCTACCGTGCCCAAGGCATAGGGGTAGGCCGGATTGCTGCCATTGCCATCGCGCCAGAGTTGCGGGTTACCGCCTACGCAGCGCAGGCCGTAGGTGCCTGGTCCGGGCACAGCGTAATTGAGCGTGATGCGGCTCTCGCCATCGGGGATATTGATTGCCTGGCTGGAGAGCGTTGCACCAGTATTGCGATCGATCAGAGCCACGGTGCGGTTCCCAGCGCCATTGGCATACACCTTCACGCTCACGATGCTGAAGGCCTCGCTGGCCGTGAACACCGGATAGTTATCGGAGTTGGTATGGAAGGCACCAGGAGCTGCAGTGGACAAGCGATTGACCGGGCCGCCGAACCATTCACCGCCGCCATGGATTGTGGTGGCGCTGGCGTAGAAGGTGGTGGTAGCGTTCAGGAAGGGGGTCACGAAGGTGTTGCCGCTAGCGATGGCCGGACCACCTGCATTCTCCGCGAACCACTGGATGTTCTCGCCGCTGGCTTCGAGCGTTGCGGAACCGGGGCCGGACAGGATCACATCTTCAGCAACAGGCATCGGAGCATCCAGGACCTCAACCGTGATGGCTGCACTGGTGAAGCTGCCGCAGGTGCCCTCGGTGGTTACCGTGTACAATCCCGATTGGCTGATGCTTGCCGTCTGACCGGTTGCACCGTTGCTCCAGGTATAGCCGTTGGCTGCTGAGCTCGTCAACGTGATGGATTCGCCCTGGCAGAAGGTGGTTGGACCCGAAGCTTCAACCGTGGGCGTCTCATCGGGGCTTTGTTGCACGAAGAAGCTGGAGGCACCCGTGCAGCCGTTCCCGTTATCAATGGTAACCGAGTAGTTGCCGGGCTGTGTCACGGAAATGGACTGTGAGGTGGCGCCGTTGCTCCAGGTATAGGTATAGCCGTCGTTGGCCTCGAGCACCACGCTATCGCCGTTGCCGCAGAGCACGGGGTTGCCGATCGGGGTGATGGTGGCCTCGGGGCTGATGCAGGTATTCTCGATCACGGTGATGTACTGATCCGCATCGACGTCGTTGAAGGTCTCGGTGAGGCCACTGGGCCAGCGGATGGTGAGGGTGGGGATGGTGGTGTGGTTGCCCAAGCCAAACATGCCGGCGAAGGTGGTCACCATGCCGTAGCTCTCACCTGCGCGCACTTCGCGGATCTGCGTGCCCCAAGGGCCAGTGATGGTGATGCGTGCGCCAACGGCGTCGCGGTTGCTGATGGTCCCCATCAGGCGCACGCCGAACCAATGGTTGTTGTTGCCATTGTTCATCCAGAGGCGGTCGGGGTTGTTGTTGTCCGGGGTGATGTAGTTGCTGCCGTAGTTGGCGAACACATCCACGAAGCCATCGTTGTTCAGGTCGCCCGTGGCGAAGCTGTGAAGGGCCTTATTGCTGGGCAAGAGGCCCGTGATGCGCGTGAATGTGCCGTCGCCATCATTCTTGAAGTAATACTCCACGCCGCCTCCGATGAGCAGGTCGATGAAGCCGTCGTTGTCGAAGTCGGCGAACTTGCTCTGGAGCATGAAGCCGCTGTATTCCAAACCGCTGCCAGCGGTGATCTCAGTGAAATGGCCGGTGCCGTCGTTCTCGAAGAGTTGGATGCTGGCGTCGTGATTGGTGAGCACGAGGTCAAAGTCCCCATCGTTATCAATGTCACCGAAGTCGGCGGTCCAGCTCTGGTTGCGGATCTGCACGCCATAGTCTTCAGCCAGATCGGTGTACTGGCCGCTGCCATTGTTCACGAAGAGCCGGTTCCAACGGCGTGGATCATCAGGGTTATTCACGCCCTGGCGGCAGTGCGCGATGTACAGGTCCAAATCGCCGTCGTTGTCGAAATCGGTCCACACGCTGCCGTAGTTCCCGCTCATGTCGCTGGTCGGGTTCGTGGTGTAGTCGATGATGTCGGCGTAGCTTAAGGTTCCCGAACCGTTGTTCAACCATTGCCGGGGAGCGCCATCGTCGTGGCAGGCCCAGTAATCGTTGTGGCCATCGTTGTTGATGTCGGCGATGTTCACGCACTGGGTGAACAGGTTGCCATTATTGAGGTCAACAATGGTGCTTTGGCCCACAGCAGTGATCCGGCGGTAGTGGGTGCCGTCATAGCTGCCGCCGCTGATCACGTCCTTATGGCCATCATTGTCCACATCGGCCGCCGCGAAGCCCCATTGGCCGCTGGTGCTCATGTTGCCGTAGTTCACCGTGGTGAAGCTGCCATCGGCGTTCTGGTAATCGACTTTCAGCGTGCGCGCATTGTCGAGCTTCACAATGTCGTCGCGGCCATCGCCGTTCATGTCCACCACGCCCATGCAGCCGCCACTGATGCTAGGGCCCATCAGGGGGGTGCTATTGGTGAAGGCGAGCTGTGCGCGCACCAGATTGGGCAACAGCGCAATGGCTGCCACCAGAAGGAGTTTTCGTCCGCTCATGTTTGGTAATGGGGTTCGGTTCCGGGAAAAGGTTGCTTGCAGGCGCGCCGAATGTAGAGGAAGGTTGATTGGCGCTACACCCCCTTCGACAAGCTCCCTTTAGATCCTACGGGGACCTCATGGGCGCCCTCGAAGGTCTGGCGGCGGATGCTCTCACGGTGGATGGCATCCATGAGTTCACGGACAAAAGCCTCGCTCAGGCCCAAGTGGCCGGCCAAACGGAGCTGGCGCTTCATGATGCGCTCCCAGCGCTCGGGCTGAAGAATAGCCACGTTGTGCGCTCGTTTGTGATCGCCGATGCGCTCGGAAATGTCCATGCGCGTCCCCAGCTTCTGAGCGATCTCCTCGTCGAGTTGGTCAATGAGGTCCCGGAGCTCCTCCAGCCCATCGCGCATGGCCGGTGTCGGTGCGGCTTGGCGGAAGATGAGGCCGTCCAAGAGCGCGGCATAGTCGTCTGGTGACAACTGCTGATCGGCATCGCTCAGTGCCTGCGCCGGGGTGGGATGCACCTCGATCATGAGGCCGCTGAAGCCCAGGTCCAAGGCCTGTTGGGCCACCGTGCCGATGCGCTCGGTGCTGCCCGCGATGTGGCTGGGATCGCAGAGCAGCTCCAGCTCCGGGTGAGCCGCCTTCAGCCGGATAGCGAACTCCCACATGGGGCTGTTGCGGTACGGAGTGCGCTCGAACCAGCTGAAGCCGCGATGCACCGCCGCCAACCGCTTCACCCCTGCCCTGTGCAAACGCTCAAGCGCCCCCACCCAAAGATGCAGGTCGGGATTGATCGGGTTCTTCACCAGCACGGGCACATCAACCCCTTGCAGCGCATCGGCGATGGCCTGCACGCTGAACGGGTTGGGCGTGGTGCGCGCCCCGATCCAAAGCAGGTCGATGCCGGCGGTCAAGGCCGCTTCGACGTGCTCCGGCGTGGCCACCTCGGTGGCGGTGAGCAGGCCCGTTTCGCGCTTGGCACGCTGCAGCCAAGCCAATGCCGCATCACCTGCACCCTCGAAACTGCCCGGCCTTGTCCTCGGCTTCCAGACCCCAGCGCGCAGCACTTGGGCGCGCCCTCCGGCCTTGATCGCATGCGCCGCTTGCAGCACCTGCTCTTCGCTTTCGGCACTGCACGGACCGGCGATCAATAGTGGGCGATCGAGCCCAAGGCCCCATTGCAACAGGGACGCAGTGTTCAATACAGCGGGAGGCATGTGGCGCCCAAAGCTACGTCTAGGGCCGTGGCGGTACTTAGAGACGCATCCGTGCGGGAACGAAGAAATCAGCCCTGCATCGCGGCCTCCACCATGTTCATGCTGCCGATGAACAAAGGGCAGCGCTGGTGCAACTCGGTAGGCTTGAGGTCGAGGATCCGTGAAGCGCCATCGGTGGCCATGCCCCCTGCCTGCTCCACGATCATGGCCAAGGGATTGGCCTCATAGAGCAGGCGCAGCTTGCCCTTCGGCGATTTGGCGGTCGCGGGGTACAGGTACACGCCGCCCTTCAGCAAGTTGCGGTGGAAGTCGGCCACCAGGCTGCCGATATACCGGGCGCTGAGCTTGCGCTTCTTGCAATCGTCGATGTAGCGCTGCACGCCGGGGCTGAAGTCGTGCAGGTTGCCCTCGTTCACCGAGAAGATCTTGCCATCAACGGGGGTCTGCATGTTGGGGTGGCTCAGGCAGAAGGTGCCGATGCTGGGGTCGAGCGTGAAGCCGTTGACGCCATGGCCCGTGGTGTACACGAGCATGGTGCTGCTGCCATAGATGATGTAGCCCGCCGCCACTTGGGCCGTGCCCGGCTGCATGAAGTCCTCCATGGTGGCCTTGTCGCCCGTGCTCAAGCGACGGTAGATGCTGAAGATGGTGCCGATGCTCACGTTCACATCGATGTTGCTACTGCCATCGAGCGGATCCATGGTCACCACGTACTTGCCGCCGTTGTCGAAGTGAACCACATCGTCGTTCTCTTCACTGGCCACCGCGCACACCATGCCTTGGCTCCGCAGCAGGCGCATGAAAAGGTCATTAGCATACACGTCGAGCTTTTGCTGCGCCTCGCCTTGCACATTGTCCGTACCCTGCGCCCCGATGATGTCCTCGGCAAGACCTGCCTTATTCACCTCGCGGTTCACCATTTTGCCCGCTAGGCGGAAGCTGGTGAGCAATTGGCTCAACTCGCCCGTGGCGTATGTGAATTCGTGCTGGCGCTCCGCGATGAACTCGGCGAGGGTCTTGATCTGCGACATGCTGAGGAAGGTGATTGGCGACTGGTCTCTGGTGAATGGCTGCGCGCGCGAATCAATCGCTGACCGCAAAGGGAATCGGTTGTGCGCGGTAAAGATGAGGCGCTGCTTTCTTTGTCGGCGATGGAAGCGACGATCAGGCGTGCCGAAGAACGCGACGTGCCCGCGATGCTCAATCTGGTGCGCGAGCTGGCGGCCTTCGAGAAAGAACCCGATGCCGTGACTGTTACGGAAGAAGAGATGCGCGATGCGGGCTTCGGCCCGAATGCCGTATGGTGGGGCTGGGTGGCCGAGGACGCCGATGGGCTCCTTGGCATCGCCATTTGCTACGAACGCTATTCGACCTGGCGCGGACGGGTGGGTTACCTGGAGGATATCGTGGTGACCGAACGCGCACGTGGTCAGCGGATCGGGGAGCGATTGCTGAAAGAGTGCGCCGCCGAGGCAGCGCGTCGCAAGTATCACCACCTCACTTGGCAGGTGCTCGACTGGAATGAGGGTGCGATCCGTTTCTACAAGCGCTTCGATGCCGAAGTGACCAGCGAATGGCTCAACGGGAGGCTATACCACGAACAACTCAAGCGCATCGCCTCGGAATGAAAGTCTTCAAATTCGGCGGGGCCAGCGTGAAGGACGCGGCGGGCGTGCGCAACGTGGCGAAGGTGCTCGCGCACTTCCCTGATGACGACCTGCTGATCGTGGTTAGCGCTATGGGCAAGACCACCAATGCCCTGGAGGAGGTCGTGTGGGCGTATGTCGAAGGCAACGAGACCAAGCCACAGGTTGAAGCATTGCGCACCATGCACTTCGCTGTGCTCAACCAGGTGGCACCAGCCGATGATGCCGCCGTGAATGCCCTCGACCAATCGTTCCGCGACCTGCAGCGCGTGTTGGCGATCCGCACCAGCGGCGATGTTGATGAGGACTACGATCAGATCGTATCGCTTGGTGAGGTGTGGAGCACATTGATCGTGAGCGCGCACCTGAATGCCACAGGCCACCCCAACCAATGGCTCGATGCCCGCAAGGTGGTTCGCACCGATGATCGCTTCCGCGATGCCCGCGTGCAATGGGAAGCGCTGGAAGGAACATGCGCCGAGCATTTGCCCTCATTCGATCGCTCACCCAAGCGCATCGTCACGCAAGGCTTCATTGGCTCGACTGATGATGGGCGCACCACCACCCTGGGCCGCGAGGGTTCCGATTTCTCTGCGGCGATCTTCGCTTACGCGCTGGATTGCGAGAGCGTCACCATCTGGAAGGACGTACCCGGCATGTTCAACGCCGATCCGAAGCGCTTCCCGGACACGAAGCTGCTCTCGCACATCAGCTACCGTGAGGCCATCGAGTTGAGCTACTTCGGTGCGAGCGTGATACACCCGCGCACCTTACAGCCCTTGCAGAAGAAGGGCATCCCGCTGTACGTGCGCTCCTTCATCGACCTCGATGCGCCGGGCAGCACCATCGATGATCGCAGCGAGAATGATTCGCTCATCCCCTCCTTCATCGTGAAGCCGAAGCAGCTGCTCATCAGCATCACACCGCGCGACCTCAGCTTCATCGTGGAGGAGAACCTCAGCGGCATCTTCTCGCTCTTCGCGGCGCGCAACGTGCGCATCGACCTCATGCAGAACAGCGCGCTCGCCTTCAGCGTTGCGGTTGATGACAACCCGCGCAGCCGACAACTCATCGAGGAGCTTGGCGCGGAGTACGAAGTGCGCTACAACGATGGCTGTGAACTGGTGACGGTGCGCCATTACGACGAGCCCACGCTCACCAAGCTCACAGCAGGCAAGGAAGTGATGCTGGAGCAGCGCAGCCGCACCACCGCGCGATTCGTGTTGAAGGCAGCGGCAGTGGGATAGCTTCGCCCTCCCTTAGCGCGAAATGAAACACATCCTTCGTCAGTCGCTCTTAATCGCTCTGGTCCTATTCCAAGCAATCGCCGTTGGTCAAAGCACAAGCGCCCAACGCGATAGCCTCCGGGTGATGGTTCGCGCCATGAAGCTGGTCATTTCGCAAGTCGATTCCAGCGGACCATCGGAAAAGGCTGTTGCGGCCCGCATGGAATTGGCCGCGATAGTGAAGGACAAGGAAGCCATCCCTTTGCTCGATGCTGCTGCTGCGCTGAGCGATTCCTTGAATGATGCTCAGCTTGAAGGCCAGGTACGCGTGGCCTTTTCGAAACTCTTGAGCGCGATGGGCAATCACAAGCGGGCGAATACAGAGCTGCTTCGCGCCATGGAGTTGGGCGAGGAGGTCGCCGCGGCGAATAACGAGCGTCAGGCCAAGAAGACAGCCGAATTGATGGCGAAGAACCAGCTTGAGCGTGATAGCTTGATTGCTGTTAGCGATGAAGCACTCTCCCTTGCACAACAGCAGATCGGCGTGGCCCAAAAGGAGATCGCCATGCGCGAATGGATGCTGGTGGCAACGGCCGCACTAGCCGTTGTGATCATCGCCATGCTGATCATCGTGCTGCGCCGTTCCCAACGCAAGGCCATCGGCAAGCTCCGCGCAGAGGTGGAGGACTTCCGTTCGCGCATCGCCGAAATGACCACAGCGATGGAGGCGATGCAGCGCAAGCTCGAGCGGCCTGGGGTTGTTGCGCCGCCGTCGCCTACCGAACACACGCCCGCACCGCCGCCCATTGCCGGACCCGATGCCGCCACCTACGACCCCATGATCCTGGCGCTCTTCCGCAAGCAGGCACCTGAGCGTTTGGCCACCTTCAAGGATGCGCGCCTGCGCGGCGACATGGATAAAGCGGTGCGCGTGGTACACACGTTGAAGCCTTCTCTGGTGAACCTCGATGCCGCGCGCTTCACGGTGCTGTGCGCGCGCTTGGTGGCTCCCGGCTACACGGGCTCAACAGCGTGGAATGCGGATGCCGATGCGTTCACGGCATCGATTGAAGCACTGCTCCATCTGCATTAGGCATGCTCAGTTCGCGCAGAAATAGCTCAGCGCTTCCCTCGCCTTCTCATTGCCCAGCTCCGCGCTCCGCCTCAGATCGTCGCATCCTTGGTTGGGCCGATAGGTCATGTGCTTTGCCATGCCGCGATTGAACCAAGCGCTCGTGTGCATGCCGTTGATCGATAGCGCGCGGTCGAAGCACTCGATAGCCGCCGCATACTCGCCGTAGAGCAGGTGCAAGCTGCCTTTCATATTCCAGGCGTCGGCATCGTTAGGGGCATTCTTGAGCGCCATTTCGGCATCGATGAAGGCACCGGCATGATCACCGAGCTGCTTGCGCACGAATGCCCGGTTGTATTGCGCCTCCAAGTATCCGGGATCAAGCTCCAGTGCGCGATCATAGTCCTCGCGTGCGCCCACTAGATCGCCATCCTGCTTGCGCAGCAGCGCCCGTTGGAAGAAGATGTGCGGACGATCAGCGGCGAAGGTGAGCGCCTTGTCCATATCGGCGCGCGCCTGCTTGGCATTGCCCAGCTGCAGGTGTACAAGGCCGCGGTTGTACCACGCCAGGTCGAAGTAGGGATCCAGCAGCACGGCGCTGTCGAGGGCTGCGAGCGCATCCTTCCACAGGTTCTGCCGCATGAGGGCCACGCCGCGCAGGTCATGCACGATGGAAAGCCTCGGCGATTGGGCGCGCGCCACATCGAAGCTCTTGAGTGCGGTCTTGGCATCGCCCAACTCCAAGCTGGCCGCACCGCGCTTGAGCAAGAGCAGCACGTCCTTGGGCTTGTCAAGCAGCAGCGAATCGAGTTGCTCGATAGCGCGCTCCACCTCGCCCGCAGCGAGCCATGCATCGATGCGGCTCTCACGCAGCAGGTTGTCGTACGGATGCAACTGGATCGCTGCGCTCCAATCCTCATCGGCGCCCTTCACATCGTTCAGCAGCAGCTTCACCTTGGCGCGACGATCATAGATGTACTCGCTATATGGGTTCAGGGCTAGTGCTTGGTTCAGGTCGGCCATGGCCATCTGCGGCTGGCCCAGGCGCTCATACAAAGCCGCACGCTTCATGTAGGCATCGGCGAAGCCGCGATCGGTTTCCACCGCCATGGTATAGAGGCGCAGTGCTTGCTCGCTGTTGCCCAAGCGCAGCTGCATATCGCCCTGCTGCACCCACTGCACGGCATCCAGGCGATTGCTGAATTGCGCCTTCGCCTCCATCGCATTAGCGAGAAGGCTGACGAGCAGGATGATGAGTTGCTTCTTCATGGCTATGCTTTGGCTACTTGCTCCAGCAAGGTACGTTGCGCCACAGGGTCCATGTGCGTGATGGGACCCGCGTGGATGCGCACCACATCATCTCCGAGCAGCGCATAGGAAGCCGCTTCCACTTCGCGGTAGAGCAACGCTTTGGTCATGCCCTGCAACAGCAGCTGCTTGTCGCGGTGCAGCTGGCCATCCACGAGGCTCAGTTCCTCATGATCGGTATCGAGCGTGGCGAATTGAAGCAGCTGCTTTTCGATCAGGTGCTTGGCCAACTGCTCAGCGGCCTCTACGGTGCGGGTCTGTATGGTGATGTGGATCATGTCATTCGGATTATCGCGCCCATGCGCTCCATAAGGTACCGGCCTCGTGGTCAAGGGCGAAGTAGGCTTTGCGCAACCCGTTCTCCAGTTCCACCTGTCGGATGCGCGCATCGATCAGTGGCACCTCACGGGCGTTCACGAGGAAGAGCGAACTCTCGCCAGCTGCGAAGCGCTGATTCTCGCCAGCCAGCAGCCGCTCGTTGTTCATCACCATGCTGGCGCCCAGATCGACCTGCTCACGCAGCACGGTGATGTTGTTCGCGCGCTCCCGCACGCGGTTGCGGATCATCTGGCGGTCTCGATCAAGCGCTAGGCCGGCATCGTTCAGGCGAAGGCGCGCCATGGCCAGCTCGCCGCGCTCACGTCGCAGCAGCAGCGGCATGCTGAATCCCACGCCTACGAACTGACCATTGCCCAGCAACTGCGCGCCCTCGGCGTTGCGCATGGCGCCTGCATTGCCGAGCCACTGGTAGCTCACATCCAGATCAGGCTTCAGGTATTCAGCGCGCAGGCGCCGATCCACCTCCAATTGGTCGATGCGTGCGATGGACTGCACCAGCATCGGATGCGCATCGAGCGCCGTGGTGAGCAGTGTATCAGGCAGCGCGAAGCTCAATGGCGACCGCATGTCGCGTGCATCGTGCTGAACGCTCTCCTGCAGATCGAGCGGACGCTGCGCCGGATCCCAGAGGTGATTGCCGAGGCGCAGCGCTGCATTGCGCACGGCCAAGCGCGCCTGTTGCTGGCGCATCAAGCGATCTTGGTATTGCAGGTAAGCCTCCAGCGTATCGATGGCCGGACGATCCCCGCCGCGCCAGCTGCCGCGCACGGCTTCCAATCGGATCAGCGCCAAGCCCACCGCCTCATCGTTCACGCGTTGCGCCTCATGCGCCGCCACCCAATCGGCGTGATCGTTCAATGCCTGAAGCAGCAGCGCGTTCAACAGCATGCGGCGCTCACCTTCCGTGGCGCGCTGGTACGCTTGCGCCCTGCGCAGCGCTGCTCTTCGCTCATCGATGAAGAGGCCCTGCCCTAAAGAAGCCTTCACGCCTGCTTTCACGAGGCCGTCGTTGGGCGTGAATTGCTGCGGGTTGAGAAAATCACCGTTGCCCTGCTCATAGCCCGCGAGCAAATCGATGCCGTACCACGTGGGCACCTTCAATCCTGCCTGAAGCAGCGCGAAGTAGTTCTTCTCGTCGAATTCCTTGGAGTCGAAGGATGCCGATGCAACCGGATCGAATCCGCCGCGCGCACTGCGCACCACCGCATCGCCCATGTCCGTGCGCAACGCGGCCTGTCGTGCCATGGGATGATTCTCCAGCACGATGCGCACGAAGGCTTCACGCGTGAGCGTGGCTGGCACCTGTGCATGCACGAGCGAGCCCAGCGCGAACGCCTGCAAAGACAGACCAACTCGTATGCTGCCAGCAATGCGCATCATTTGTCCGCTCCGTTCGCGGAAGCGTCCTTGAGATTCGTATTCATCGGCTCGGCGTAGAGGTCGGGCGGGAACCCATTGATCTGCCGCCATAGCTCGTACCAGATGGGCACGTTCTTCATCAGTGCGAAGCCTACCGCACCACCGCCAACGCGCAGCGCATTGGGCCAAGGCTCATCGTCGGGGTCGGCCGCCACGAGGATGCGGTACTTGCCGTTGGGGCTGATGAAATTGTCGATGGCCGCTACACGACCGCCGAAGGTGCCGTAGCTGGAGTTGGGCCAGCCGCTGAAGACGATGCTGGGCCAGCCATCGAACATGAAGCGGACCTTCTGCCCCTTGTTGATGAGCGGCATATCCATCGGGCGCACGTAGAGTTCTACCGCCAGGTCGAACGCTGCTGGCATCACGCTCACCAGCGGTTCTCCTTCTTTCACCGTTTCGCCCACGCCGGTTACTACGGCGCGTGTGATGTAGCCGCGCTGCGGCGCGGTGACATAGTAGTTGCCTGCGCGCACCGTGTAGTTCGCGAGGTCAACCTGCATCTTGCTCACCTCGGCCTCGGTGGTGTACATCTGGCTCATGCTCGCGTATTTCTCGCTCTCTGCCTTACTCAGCTTATCGCGGTAGTCGTTCTTGATGCTGTTGACCTCCAGCTCGGCATTGAGCAGCTCGTTGCGCGCGTCGAGCATCTTGTTGCGCGCATCAATCAAAGTGGCACTGGCGCGCTGCTGCTGCACCTGCCTGCGCTCGAGCTCCACCTTGCTGAGAAGGCCCTCCTTGAATTGCTGCTCGCCTCGCGCATACTGATCATCAGCTACTTTGATCTCCGTTTCTGCGGCCACCACGCGGATGCTATCGCTCTGCAGCTTGAAGCGCGCCTGCTGGATCTTGTTCTGCGCCTGCTCGAGCTTAATGCGCATGCCAGCGGAAAGCGCATCGATCTGCGCATCAAGCGCATGCACCTTCTCCTCGTAACTGCGGC
Source organism: Flavobacteriales bacterium (assembly GCA_049290175.1). Lineage (GTDB taxonomy): Bacteria > Bacteroidota > Bacteroidia > Flavobacteriales_F > PHOS-HE28 > PHOS-HE28. The sequence goes on from JBATND010000111.1 coordinate 26,262, forward strand.
TGGTGAGCTCTTTCGCGGTGATCTGGTCCTGCGTGCGATCGAGCAGCATCGGATCGAAGTACTCGGCTTTCACCTCACTGAGGCGCAGGATGGTGTCGCCCTTCTCCACGAGTTGACCCTCCTGCACGTACCACTGCTCGAGGCGGCCGGGAATGATGGCATGGATGGTCTGCGGCCGCTGATCGGGCGAGAGGCTGGTGACGGTGCCGCGCGCGCGGATGTTCTGGGTCCAAGGCAGGAAGAGGCCGATGAGCACCACGGCGCAAGCAGCCATGAGCCAGCGCGTGAAGAGCCGGTTCGCACTGGCGATGCCGATGACGCGGAAGCACGCGAAAGGACTGCGGTCCAGCGCAGGCACGGGGTTATGCGGACTGAGGTCGAGCATGGCTAGGCGATGAGGTTGATGCGGCCGTCGCGCAAGCGCAGCACGCGTTGGCAGCGCTGTTGCAGCCATGGGTCGTTGCTCACGGCCAAGAGGGTCCACGGGCGCTCGGGTGCGCTGATCCAGCCCAAGAGCTGCTCGCGCTCAAGCTGGTCCCAGTCCTGCAAACTGTCCTCCAACAGGATCATGCGAGGCTTACCGGCGATGGCGCGTGCCTGAACGATGCGCTTCACCAAGCTGCGCGGCAATCGCGCTCCTTCGGGATCGAGCGGCGTGAGCAATCCGTTGGGCAAGAATGCGAGTTGATCCATGAGCCCCGTGACGCGGCAGGCCTCCACCACATCCTCCTCGGTGATCCAGTCGCGGCCAACGGTGATGTTCTCCATCACGGTGCCGGTGAACACATCGTCGTCGCTGAGGCAATCGCCGATCATGGATCGCACATGCTCCAGATCGAGGCTGCTCATGGGATGCCCATCAAGCATCACGCTACCCTCTGTGGGAGACATGCCGCCGCCCAGGATGCGCAACAAGGTGGTCTTGCCCGATCCGTTGGCGCCGCTCAGGCATACCTTCTCTCCGGGCTGCAGGCTCAGGTTGATCCCATCGAGCACGTTGCGGCCGCTCCATTCGCTGCGGAAGCAGACTTCCCGCGCTTCCACAGCCAAGCCTAGCGCGGCATCATTGGCGAGCACAGTAAGTCCCCCTTTGCGCTCGATCGGGATGTCGGTGACCGCGCCGATCTTCTCTAAAGCCGTCACCAGATCGTACACGCGGTCGAGGCTGACGATGATCTTCTCCACGGCATTGAGCAGCACCAGGATCACGATCTCAGCCGCCACGAATTGGCCGAGGTTCATCTGCTCATTCATCACCAGCAAGCCACCGAGCGCCAGCAGCGCCAGTGTGATCACCACCTTAAAGACCACGAGCGCCGAATACTGGCCCACGAGCACCTTGAAGTGCGCTTTCCTCGCATGCACGTAGCCGCCCACGAGCTCATCGGCACGCATGATCGGCAGGGTCGTACGGCCCACCATCTTGAATGTGTCCTGACTGCGACCGAGTTCTTCGAGCCAGTAGGCGGTCTTGTACTTGTAGGCGCTCTCCTCGAGGCTGGTGGCCAGGCCACGCTGCCCAGTGAATCGGAAGATGAGCATCAGCAGCAAAAGGAGCAACAAGCCGAAAATGATGAAGAAGGGATGGTAGAGCGCGAGCAGGATGAGCGATAGCACGATCTGCAGTAGCGCGAGCGGGATGTCGAGCAGGAGCTTGGCCAGGCTCTTCTGCACGGTCATGGTGTCGAAGAAGCGATTGACCACCTCGGGCAAGTAGCGGCCCTGAGCCGCATCGAATCGGATGCGGGGCAAGCGATACGCGAACTCCAATGCGCTGCGCGCGAAGAGGCGCTGCTGGATGTTCTCGGCCAAGGCCATCTGCATGATCTGCAGCACGCCGGTGAAGCCAACACCGATGGTGACGAACGCGATGAGCACGCCCCAGCTAGTGGCCACTTGCCCACCGCTGATCAGGTTGATGATGGCTTGGATGCCCAGCGGCAGGCTAAGGCCAATGGCCCCGCCCACGAAGGCGTAGAGGTAGATGTGGCCGATCTCGCGCTTGTCGAGGCGCAGCAGACGGGCCAGGCGCTGCCAGGGGGTGATGGGGTTCATGTCGGCGGCAAATATATATCTACTTCCTCTTATGTTTAGTATTGCTATATTTGTGCCACTGTAATCCTCCTTGCCATGCCCAAGCCTCCACGCCAAGTGCCGCTGGTCCATCTCCGACCGGACCCGGCCCTCTCGCTCAAGGACCCCGAATCGTCCAAGTTGGGCCAGGCCATCCTTCAAGAGGGCCTTGCGCTCATGAACGAGTTGGGCCTCGAGGGTTTCACCTTCAAAAAGCTCGCGGCGCGCGTGGGCAGCACCGAAGTGAGCCTCTACAAGTACTTCCCGAACAAGCAGCGGCTCCTGCAGTACTACTTCCAGCTCTACTGGCTCTGGCTGCGGCAGCTCACGGGGCGCCATGCCGAACGCGCCAACACGCCGCGCGAGGCCCTGGAGCGCGTGGTGGAGGCGATCTGCGGTGTATGGCCCAAGGATGCGCCCGCCTTGCAGCTGGACCCGCATGCGCTGCGTGCACTGGTGATCGACGAGGGCATGAAGAGTTACCTGCATAAGCACGTGGATGACGACAATGCCCAGCGGCTCTTCATGCCCTACAAGGAGCTCAGCGCATTCCTGGCCGAGATGCTCGTTGATTGCCGCAAGGATGTGCCCCTGCCGCGCTCCTTCGCCACCACGGTGATCGAGATGGCGCATTCGCTCCCCTTCGCCATGGATCACCTGCCGTCGCTCACGGAACTCAGCGCCCGCAAGGACATGAAGCCCTTGGCACAGCATCTCTTGCAACGCACCTTCACCTACCTCGATCACGCAGAGCCACTGAAGAAGAAATGAGCGCTGCGATGAGCATGGGTCATGGCTTGCTCGATCGGTTCAACCGTCGCGTCCTTGGCGTGGCCACTGTTCATGGGAAAGAGCACGCAATCGGACCTGTGCTGCAAGCCGCGCTGCCGATTGCCGGGTTCGCAGCGATCAAGGGCATCGACACCGACCGCTTCGGCGCATTCAGCGGGGAAGTGCAACGCACGCAGGATGCGCTGGAAGCGTGCAAGGCAAAGGCGATGCATGGCGCGGAACTCAGCGGCCATGACCTGGTGATCGCCAGCGAAGGCTCTTTCGGTCCGTACCCGCCCGCGCCATTCATGACCTGCGACGAGGAGATCCTCGTGATCTACGATGCACGCGATGAGCGGTTCTTCGTGCATCGGCACGTATCGCTCGAGACCGTCTTCGGCGGGGAGTCCTGCACGAGCTGGGAGCAGGCCGCTGCTTTCGCGAAGCGCATGAAGTTCCCGGACCACGGGCTCGTGCTGCGTGCTCAAGAGAAGTGGACACCTTCAGGCGCTATGAGGAAAGGCATCACCGAAGAAGCAAAGCTCCGGGATTCCGTGAACGACATTATCGCGGCGCACGGCGCATGCTGGATTGAGACCGATATGCGCGCCATGATGAACCCGACGCGCATGCGGGTGATCGCTGAGACCACCGAGCGCTTCGCGGAACAGATCTCCAGCCAGTGCCCGGCATGCAATGCCTGCTGGTTCCGCATCACGGGCACGCGCACCGGCTTGCCGTGCATGCTATGCGGCTGGCCCACCGAGAGCATCCGCAGCATCGAGCGCGGCTGCTGGCATTGCGGTCATGTGGCCTTCGCCCCGCGGCCCGATGGCAAACAGCACGAGGATCCTCAGCATTGCGGGAACTGCAACCCGTGAGGGCGACCGAATATTGCCCCCCGGTCATCGAATCACTTCATTCATCGCTCCGCTCCAACAGCCCCATCACCCGGTCCGGGTAATCGCTAATGATGCCGTCCACACCAAGCGCGATCATGCGGCGGATGTCCTCTGGCTCATTCACCGTCCACACCACGAGCTGCATGCCGTGCTGGCGCAGTTTGTCGCGGAGCGCTTCATCGGCCATGGCGAAGTGCGGACTATAGATGGCAGGCGTGAAGGTCAGGCGCTGAAGGTTCACGTCCAGCCCGTCCGTGTTCTCCACGAGCAGCGCGTAGGTGATGTCCGGAGCGATGGCATGCGCGGCCATCAGCGCAGCGGGGTCGAAGGACTGGATGATGCAGCGGTCGGCGATTCCCAACGAATCGATGGTGGCCAGCACGAGCCGGGCGAATTCCATCGGCTTGGGCTGATGCGTTCCATACAGCGCGGGATCGCTCTTGATCTCGATGTTGAAGCCGGGCTGCCCTCCGCTCATGAGCACGGCCTCCTCCACCGCTTCCACCACTTCGCGCAGGGTGGGCTTGTATGCGCGGCGCTGCTGCTGCTTCGGGAAGCGCGGATGCTCCAAGCCGCCGCAATCGAAGGCGCGGATCTCGGCTGCCGTCATGCGGTACAGGTTGAAGGCACGCTCGTTCTCTTCGGTGATCGTGTTGCCATTGGCATCGGTGCAGATCACATGGCTCATCCAAGGTTCATGCGAGACGATCACTTGATCGTCGGCGCTGATCACCACATCCAATTCGAGCCAATCCACGCCGAGCTCGGCGGCTTTGAGGAAGGCGGGCACGGTGTTCTCTGGCAGCAGGCCGCGACAGCCGCGATGGCCATGCACTTCAGGAGATTCGTTGCGAGTGGTGCTTGTCATGCAGGCGGAGAGGACGAGCGTTGCCAGCGCTCCGAGGATTCGTTCAGCCTTGGCCATTGGGAAAGGCGTGGATGATCTTATCGGCGAGCACTTCGGCCATCTTCAGTTTGCCTTCGTGCGTTACGCCTGCGATGTGCGGCGTGAGCAGCACGCGCTCGTGGCCGAAGAGCCGGCGTTGCGTGGCCGGGTCAATGGTAGGATCGAGTCCGCTGAGGTCGGCCCGCTCGAACTCCAGCACGTCGAGGCCAGCTGCGATCACGCGTCCATGATCAATGGCATCGAGCAGCGCGGCCGTATGCACCACGGCGCCTCGCGAACTGTTGATGAACCAGACGGGCCTACCCAAACGCAGGAAGAAATCTCGATCGGCGAAATGATGCGTCTCCGGCGTGAGCGGAAGGTGCAAGCTTATCACATCACTCTCGCGCAGCACGCGCTCCAAGCCCGCCTCGGTGACGCCCGCCCGCTCGAATCCGCTGCGGTACTTGTCGTGCGCGAGCACCTTCACCCCGAAGCCGCGCAGCTTGTCGGCGAAGGCGCTGCCCATGTTGCCATAGCCGATGATCCCAACAGTCTTGCCGCGCAGGTCGGTGCCGCGGTTCTCTTCGCGCAGCCACAGGCCCGCATGCACCTGGTTGTTGGCGCGCACCAGCAATTTCATGAGCGCGAGCAGCATCATCACGCAGGCCTCGCCCACGCCATCGCGATTGCCCTCGGGGCTGTTCATCACGCGCACATTGTGCTTGCGGCACCAATCGGTGTCGATGTTCTCCGTGCCGGATCCCACACGTCCGATGAAGCGCAATCCTTCCACCTGAGGAAGCAATTCGGCCTTCAGCGCGCGGCTGCGCACCACGATGCCCTGCATGCCCTCGAGTGCTTGCGCGAGGCCGTGATCATCCACTTGATGGAGCATCACCAGCTCATGCCCGGCGCGCGTGAGCAGCTCGGTAAGGCGTGGATGAACGGAATCGATGACAGCGATGCGCATGGATCAGAGCATGATGCCGGCAAGCAGCACGGAAGCGATGCCGAAGTAGATGAGCAGGCCGGTGACATCGACCACCGTTGCCACGAAGGGCGCCGAAGAGACGGCGGGGTCGCGGCCGAAGCGTTTCAGGATGAGCGGGAACAACGAGCCGATGAGGTTGCCCCAGAGCACGACGCCGAGCAGCGAGATGCCAACCGCGAGGCCCACCTCGAACCAATGCTCGCCATAGACATCGACGAATTGGCTCCAGACCGCCACGCGCAGGAAACCGATGATGCCGAGCACGGTGCCCAGGATGAGGCCCACGCTGAACTCGCGCTTCACCACGCTCCACCACTCGCGGATGGTGACATCGCCCAGAGCGAGTGCGCGGATGATGAGTGTGCTGGCCTGCGAACCGGTGTTGCCGCCGCTGCTGATGATCAAGGGCACGAAGAGCGCGAGCACCACCGCCTTGGCGATCTGATCCTCGAAGAAGCTCATGGCCGTTGCCGTGAAGCTCTCGCCGATGAAGAGAATGATGAGCCAGCCCACGCGCTTCTTCACGATCTCGAGCCAGGTGCTGCTCATGTACGAGTCCTCGAGCGCCTCCATGCCCGCCATCTTCTGCACGTCCTCGGTCTCCTCTTCGCGGATCACATCCACCACATCGTCGATTGTGATGCGGCCGAGCAAGCGCCCGCGCGCATCGAGCACGGGCAGCACCACCAAGTCGTACTTCTCCATCAGCTTCGCCGCTACTTCAGCTTCCTCGTCGGCCTTCACGCTGATGAAGTCCGGCTCGTAAACATCCTTCACCGGCTGGAAGAGCGAGGTGGTTAACAGCCGCTTCAGGGGGATGGTGCCCATTAGGCGGTCGTGCTGATCCACTACGTAGATCACGTACACGTTGTCGATCTCGTCGGCGTGCGTGCGCAGCTCCTTCACGCAATCGCGCATGCTGCCGTCCACATTCACGCGCACGAGTTCCTTGGCCATGAGGCCGCCGGCGCTATGCTCGTCGTAGGTGAGCAGCTCGGCGATCTCCTCGCGCTGCTCGGCATCCTCGATGTTCGCCATCACCTCGTCCTGCACATCCTGCGGCAGGTCGGCGATCACGTCGGCGGCATCGTCGCTATCGAGCTGGTCGATTACCTCTTCAGCGATCTCCTTTCCGGTGAAGGTCTCGAGGATGGCCTCGCGCTTGTCCTCGGGTAATTCGAGCAGCACCTCGGCGGCGAGCTCCTCATCGAGCGCATCGTAGAGCGTGGTGGCCTCTTCGATCCGCAGCTGGTCCAGCACCTCCGCGATGTCGGCCGGGTGCAGCTCTTTCAGGTCATCGACAATGGGCTGCACACGGCCAAGCTCCAGC
>JBATND010000112.1:0-13362 GCA_049290175.1 Flavobacteriales bacterium
GGGTGGGCAAGCTCTTGACTTGATGGGTGTCGCTGAAGACTCTTTGAATAACTGGAGCATTGTACGTTACCGGGTTGATCTTGTCGGGAATGCGATTGACTCGCTTCTGATAACGCTGCCGAACACATCTTGGATTTCGTTCGACAACGTACTGCGTCTTTCATCTGGTAATCTGGTTGTTCCAGCGGCGCGTACTGGCACTGGCGAGCCGCCCTTCGCGCGAATGACACTTGCTCTGCTTGAAGAAGACGGCAGCTTTTCTGCTTCAATGGATTTCCTGAACCCTTTCAATATGTTGCTCTCCCGTGGCATTGCGGAGGTTGCGCCGGACACCTTCATTCTGGCTACTGACGCCGGATTCACCGCGCTGGACCAATGGGGCGATTGGGGGTCTTTCACTGAGTTCAGCACTAGCTTGATTCCAATAACGGGCTTCGGTCAGGTCATCGTGACAGGTGACCCTGACCCGCTCTTCTCCAATTCGCTTTGGTCCGGCCATTCCGTGAATTCGCTCCCCAGCGGCGACCTCATCCTTAGTGGCCGTTATGCCTCGCACGGCGCCGTGGCTCGCACTAGTCGACAAGGTCAATTGCAAGGCGTCTTCTTGCCAGACCCGGCTCCATTCTCCAATTATCCGGCTGTGCTGGGAGGGGTGACCATGCTCGCCAATGGCAAGCTGCTATTCACCTTCCACGAGCGGTTGGTCACGAACATCAATGACCCGTATATGCCCACTCAGCCAAGCGTGGTGAGGGTGTACCACTTGGATACGTTGCTGAACTTAGAGTGCGTGCTCACTATCGATGGCTACGTTAACAATGTGCATCACTGGGTGAACCGAACTGTTGCCACAAGCGATGGTGGATTCATTCTGGTAGGCGGCCGATTGGATCTGAATGAGCAGCCCCCGCGATGGCGTTACTGGGCTCAGAAGTACCCCGCAGGCGCATGCTTCACTGCGGTGGAGGAGCATGTAGCTCCGGGTCAAGTCCGTGTGTTTCCTAATCCCGGCTCGCACGAGGTCAACTTCAACCTGAACGGACCTGAACGCGCCGCGCATGTGGAGTTGCTCGATTTGCAAGGCCGCGTGGTGGGCATAGCGCGCTTCTATTTCGGGCAAGCGCGTATCAATACTCAGGACCAGCCTGCGGGCATGTACGCATACAGGATCATTGCTGGTGATGGCACTCCGATCTCTGCTGGCCGCTGGGTGAAGGAGTAGAACAAGTAGGCATCTTTGGCCCATGCGTGAGATGCCCGCCCCCAACTCCCCTTCCCTCCGCTCCTGGCTCCCTGTTCCCGCTGGCAGCGATTTCCCCATCCAGAACATCCCCTTCGGCACGGCCATCGTGGAGGGCGATGTGCCGGTGCTTTGCACGCGCATCGGCAATGTGGTGGTGAGCATTCCTGAATTGGAGAACCAGGGCCTGCTGAAGGATGTGGATGGCAATCGGCTGCTGATCACGGGCAGCGTGGATGAACTGCTCTTGGCCGGACCCGCCACCGTGCGCTCCTTGCGGAACCGGTTGAGCGAGCTTTTGCGCGACGATGCACCGGAGGATGTGCGCGAGAAAGTGCGTTTAGCCACCTGTCCTTTGGAGCAAGCTGAGGTGCTGCTCCCCTGCATCATCGGCGACTACACCGATTTCTACAGCAGTCGTCAGCATGCCTACAATGTGGGCTGCATGTTCCGCGATCCCGCGAACGCGCTGCTCCCGAACTGGCTTCATCTTCCGGTGGGTTATCACGGTCGCGCCAGCAGCATCATCCCTAGTGGGCAAAGCATCCATCGGCCTTGCGGCCAGTACAAGCCCAGCCCCGATGCCGCACCGGTCTTCGGCCCTACGCGGCAACTTGATTTCGAGTTGGAGGTGGGCTTCTTCACCTACGATGGCAAGCCGCTCGGCCAGCGCATCAGCACGGCGGAAGCGGAGGATCACATCTTCGGCCTGGCACTGTTCAACGATTGGAGCGCGCGCGATCTGCAGGCATGGGAGTACGTGCCGCTCGGCCCCTTCCTCGGGAAGAATTTCGCCTCGTCCATCTCGCCTTGGGTGGTCACGCTCGATGCGTTGGAGCCCTTCCGCGTGGCAGGCCCGGTGCAGGATCCGGTGGTGCTGCCCTACTTGCAGTACGATGGCCTGAAGCACTACGACATCACCCTCGAAGTGGCCATCCTCGCCGCCGGCGGAAGCGAGACCGTGATCTGTCGAAGCAATTTCAGGCACCAGTACTGGAACATGGCGCAGCAGCTAGCGCACCACACGGTGAACGGCTGCAACGTGCGCGCAGGCGACCTCATGGCCAGCGGCACCATCAGCGGCGAAGCACCGGACAGCTTCGGCAGTATGCTGGAACTGTCGTGGAAGGGCACCAAGCCCGTGAAGCTGGCCGATGGCAGCGAGCGCAAATTCATCGAGGACGGCGATACGGTGATCATGCGCGGCTATGCGGAGAAGGATGGCCTGCGCATCGGATTCGGTGAGGTGCGCAGCACGGTGCTGCCGGCGCTGCCCTACTGAAGCAAAGGCAACGCGCTACTTTTGGGGGCATGGATTTCTTCGCGCCCTACATGGAGCAGATCACCGCCCTGTGCAAGCAGCATCAGGTGAAGAGCCTGCATGCCTTCGGCTCGGCAGCGCGCGGCGACATGAAGCCCACGAGCGATGTGGACCTGCTGTTGGATCTTCCGCTCGACGACCCGCATTCCTTCAGCGACCACTATTGGGCCTTGGAAGAAGGCTTGCGATCACTCTTCCACCGAGAAGTGGACCTCGTCTCCAAGCGTGCCCTGCGGAACAAGTACTTCATCCGGGAGCTGGACCAATCGAAAGTCGCGCTGTATGAAGCCTGAGGTTCTCACGGCCTTGGAGAACATCCGGCTCGCGATCGAAGAGATCGAGCGATACGTGCGTTTCCGCGATGGTTATCAGGCGTATCTCGCGCATCGCGAGTCGCAAGTGATGGCCGAACGCTTCATCATTGTGATCGGCGAGGGCATAGCGCGGATAAAGACCCATGCGCCGGAGACCCCGATCACCGAAGCACCGCAGATCAGAGGAATGCGCAACCGTTTGGTGCATGATTACGACCGGATCGACCAAGGTGCAGTCTTCAACGTGCTCGTCAGGCACATCCCGATCCTCAAAGCCGAAGTGGAAACCCTTCTGAAGCAGCATGGATAAGGGAAGCGACAAGGGCCAAGCAGCACCCGAAGCACCGAAACCTCCCGCCATTGACCTGGTGGCCGAGCGCGCCGAGATCCTGCGCCGCTACCGCACGCTCTTGCGCGCGATCAAGGGCGAGCGCACCGCCGAGGACACCCGCTTGATCCGCAAGGCCTTCAACATCGCGGTGGAAGCGCACAAAGACCAACGGCGCAAGAGCGGCGAACCCTACATCTACCACCCCATTGCCGTTGCGCGCATCTGCGCGGAGGAGATCGGCCTTGGCACCACCAGTGTGGTAGCCGCGCTGCTGCACGACACGGTGGAGGACACCGACCTCACGCTCGATGACGTGAAGGACCTCTTCGGCCCCACAGTTTCCACCATCATCGACGGCCTCACCAAGATCAGCGGCCTGCAGTTCGCCACCGACAGCATACAGGCCGAGAACTTCCGCAAGGTGCTGCTCACACTGGCGCAGGACGTGCGCGTGATCCTGGTGAAGCTCGCCGACCGGCTGCACAACATGCGCACGCTCGATCACCAATCGCGCGACAAGCAGCTGAAGATCGCCAGTGAGACGCTCTACCTCTATGCCCCGCTGGCGCACCGCCTGGGCCTGTACACCATCAAGAGCGAACTCGAGGACCTCTCGCTGAAATTCAAGGAACCCGAGGTGTATGCGGACATCAGCCAGAAGCTGAAGAAGGGCGAGGCCGTGCGCCGGCGCTTCATCAACAGCTTCGTGGTGCCCATCAAGCGCGCCCTCGATCGCGAAGAGTTCAACTACGAAGTGAAGGGCCGTCCCAAGAGCGTTCACAGCATCTACAACAAGATGCTGAAGAAGAACGTGAGCTTCGAGGAGGTGTACGATGTGTTCGCCATCCGCATCATCATCGACACCAAGCAAGAGCTGGAGAAGGCCGATTGCTGGAAGGTGTACAGCATCGTGACGGACTACTACCAGCCCAACCCCGACCGGCTGCGCGATTGGATCAGCTTGCCCAAGGCCAACGGCTACGAGAGCCTGCACACCACGGTGATGAGTCCCGGCGGCCGATGGGTGGAAGTGCAGATCCGCAGCCGCCGCATGGATGAGGTGGCCGAAATGGGCCTAGCGGCGCACTACCGCTACAAGGATGATCAGGAGCATGCAAGCGCGCTCGACGCCTGGCTGAACCGCATCCGCGAGGTGCTTGACGATCCCACCACGGACGCCATCGACTTCGTGAACGATTTCAAACTGAACCTCTTCAGCGACGAGATCGTGGTGTTCACGCCGAAGGGCGAGATGCGCAGCCTGCCCGCCGGTGCCACCGCGTTGGACTTCGCGTTCGACATCCATACCCATATCGGCAGGCAGTGCATCGGCGCCAAGGTGAACCACAAGCTGGTGCCGCTGAGCCACCCGCTCAAGGGCGGCGACCAAATCGAGATCATCACCAGCAAGAAGCAGCAGCCCAAAGAGGATTGGCTCGGCTACGTGAAGACCGCGAAGGCGCGCCACAAGATCAAGCAGAGCCTGCGCGACCTGAAGAAGAAGCTCGCCGTGGTGGGTCGTGAGCAGGTGCAGCGCATGATCCGGAAGTGGGGCGCCAAAGCCGATGCCGCCAGCATCAACGCGCTCATCGAGCACTTCGGTGCCCGCAGCGCCATGGACCTGTACTACCAAGTGGCGCGCGGCAAGCACCATTTGGAGAAGATCGAAGGCGTGGAGGTGCGCGCGGGTCGTCTGAATCTGCCTAAGGTGGTTCGTCAGCCCGATGAACGCAGCTTGGAAGAAGTGGTGGCCGAGATCCGCGGGAGCGCTCCGGGCGCCCTGCTCATCGGCGACGACCTGCAGAAGATCGATTACCAGCTGAGCAAGTGCTGCAATCCCATCGCTGGCGACGATGTCTTCGGCTTCATCACCGTGGGCGAGGGCATCAAGATCCATCGCGTGAGCTGCCCCAACGCCGTGCAGCTCATGAGCAACTTCGCTTACCGCATCGTGAAGGCCCGGTGGAAGGGCAAGGAGAACATCGAGTTCCTCGCCGGGATCAAATTCAGCGGCATCGACGACGTGGGCCTGGTGAACAAGATCACCACCATCATCAGCCACGAGCACAACGTGAACATGAGGGCCATCAGCTTCGAGAGCCACGACGGCATCTTCGAGGGCAAGGTGATGGCTTATGTGCATGACACCGACCACCTTAAGGCGCTGATCGAGAAGCTCAAGCGCGTGCGCGGCGTGCGCATGGTGGAGCGTGTGGAGCAATAGGCCGCACCTCCCGCGCCGCGCCTACATTTGCGCATCGCCACGGCGACGGCACCATGAACCCGGTTGAGCAGCAGGCCAGCGTACACCGCATCTTCACCGAGTACCTCGAGCGCAAGGGGCACCGCAAGACCCCCGAGCGGTTCGCCATACTCAGCGAGGTATATGCGCAGGACGGCCACTTCGACATTGAGCGGCTCTATGGCCGCATGAAGATCAAGAAGTATCGCGTGAGCCGTGCCACCTTGTACAACACCATGGACCTGCTCCTCGACTGCGACCTGGTGCGGCGCCACCGCTTCACCCCCGATCGCAGCAGCTTTGAGAAGGCCCACGCTTTCCGCCAGCACGACCACCTGATCTGCGATGCCTGCGGCGGCGTTACCGAATTCTGCGATCCGCGCATCCAGCAGATCAAGAACACCGTAGCCGAAACAACCGGCTTCAAACCCACGCGCCACGCCCTGAACATCCACGGCCTTTGTGCCTCCTGCCAAGCAAAAAACACACACCAATGACCGTTACCGAGCGCCCGCCCTTCGACCTGGAGATCAATGACCACCAAGGCGTCCCCGTATTCCACATGAAGGGTCGGCTCATGGATCAGCAGCAGGCAGACCGGCTCATGCAGGCACTCGACCTCGAATTGGCCAAGGGTCCTTCCTCGGTCGTGCTGGATATGGGCGAGCTCCAATACATGAACAGCACGGGCCTCAACATCCTCATCAGCGTGCTCACCACCACCCGTAACAAGGGTGGCGACACCCTCATCGCACGCGTGAGCCACAGCGTGCGCCAACTCTTCGTGGTCACCAAGCTCGATTCGGTCTTCATCATCACCGATACGGTGGAGGAGGCGATCGCTAAAATCAAGGGCTAGTGGCGGGCGCACGGATGGATGTGCTTCTCGGCGCGCAATGGGGCGACGAGGGCAAGGGCAAGGTCGTTGACGTGATCGCCCCGCAATACGAGGTGATCGCGCGTTTCCAAGGCGGTCCTAACGCTGGCCACACGCTGATCTTCGAAGGAACCAAGCATGTGCTCCATACCATCCCGAGCGGCGTGTTCCGCGCCGGCACGGTGAACCTCGTCGGCAATGGCGTAGTGGTGGATCCTGTGATCTTCCTCAAGGAGGTGCGCGCGCTCGAAGCCGCTGGCGTCGATATCAGGGCCACGCTCCTGCTCTCGAATCGTGCGCACCTGATCCTGCCCACCCATCGTGCGCTCGACGCCGCAAGCGAAGCGGACAAAGGCAAATTCAAGATCGGCAGCACGTTGAAGGGCATCGGCCCCACGTACATGGATAAGACCGGTCGAAACGGCCTGCGCGTTGGCGACCTCTTCCTGCCCGACCTCCGCGATCGCGTGGCCGCGCTGCGCCGCAAGCACGAGCGCCTGCTCTCGTTGTATGACCATGGCGGCGCCAGTGCCGAAGCCGAGGCCGAATGGATGGATGCCGTAGAGCAGCTGAAGGAATTCCGCACGGTGGATTGCGAGCACTACCTCGATGCCGCGCTCAGCTCCGGCAAGCGCGTGCTCGCCGAAGGAGCCCAAGGCACCTTGCTCGACATCGATTTCGGCACCTATCCCTTCGTGACCAGCAGCAGCACCATTTGCGCTGGCGCCTGCACGGGGCTGGGTGTTGCTCCCAATCGCATCGAACGGATCACAGGCATCTTCAAGGCTTACTGCACGCGCGTTGGCAGCGGCCCCTTCCCTACCGAGCTGAACGACGAAACCGGCGAAGCCATCCGCAAGGCAGGCCATGAATTCGGCAGCACCACCGGTCGTCCGCGCCGCTGCGGCTGGCTCGATCTGCCGGCCTTGCGCTATGCCGTCATGATCAATGGGATCACTGAACTGGCCATGATGAAAGCCGATGTGCTCAACGGCATGGACACGGTGCGGATATGCACGCATTACCGCGTCAATGGCCAACTCACCGACCGCATGCCCTACGATGTGAGCGCGGGGATCGAACCTGTTTACACCGATATGCCGGGCTGGAATTCAGCAAGCGCCGATGGCCAATTGCCAGAATCGCTCGATCGTTACATCGCGGCCATCGAACAAGCGGTCGGGGTCCCGATCACCTTGGTATCGCTAGGACCCGATCGCGCCGAGACCATCTTGCGGCAAGCAGCGGCAACGGCCTGAACGCAATGGCCCGGCGGAAGCATAAAGGACCGCCCGACCACCGCGCAAGCGATGGCAGCTCGCTTCCAGCTGACTTCGCCGCACGATTGCCCCTTCGCGATGAAGCGGAACGGGATGCGCTGATCAACGCGCTCGAGACGCCTTCGCCGATCAGCATCCGTCTGAATTCGCTGAAGCTGTTCACGCTCGATGCTGAGCGTGTGCCTTGGTGCAATGCCGGGCGCTACCTCGCCGAACGCCCCTCCTTCTCCTTGGATCCATTGCTGCATGCCGGCGCTTATTACGTGCAAGAGGCATCGAGCATGCTCCTCGAACAGGCCATTCGCGCAGCAGGCATCAATGAGCGTGATGTGCTCGCGCTTGATCTCTGTGCAGCGCCGGGTGGCAAAAGCACCCATTTGCTGGGCTTGCTCACGCCTGGCAGCTTGCTCGTTGCGAACGAAGTGCATCCGCAGCGCCGATCCATCCTAGCCGAGAACTGTTGGAAGCAAGGCGCGCTGAACGTGGTCATCGGGGGCAGTCGCAGCGCAGACCTGGAAGGCCTCCCCGACACATTCGACCTCATTGTGCTCGATGCGCCATGCTCCGGCGAAGGCATGTTCCGCAAGGACGCGTTCGCGCGTGCCCAATGGTCGGAGGATCTGGTTGAGCAATGCGCCGCTACGCAACACGAATTGATCCACAACGCATGGCATGCGTTGAGCCCCGGCGGCGCAATGGTGTACAGCACCTGCACCTGGGAACCCATGGAGAACGAGGCGCAAGTGGCTCAGCTGGTGGCCTTGGGCGGCGAATGCCTGGAGCTGAAGCTCGATTCGGCGTGGGGCATCGAGCGAAGTGAACGGCATGGCACCATCGGCTATCGCTGCTATCCGCATCGTGTGCGCGGCGAAGGCTTCTTCATGAGCGTTGTGCGCAAGCCGGGGCAGCTAGTAGAGCGAGAACAGGCGCGCGCAACCTCGGCACCCACTCCTTGGCCTTGGCTTCTTCCCACAGCAAGCATGCAGTGCATCGAATACGAAGGCGTTCAGTATGCCCAGCCAGTCCATTGGTCGTCTCCTATGCGACGAATCGGAGCAGCCATGCGACTTGTCGCTCCCGGCATACCCTGCGCCGAGCGCAAAGGCAATGTTTGGGTGCCGCATGCAGCCCTGGCTCTTTCGACTGGCCTCGATCGCTGTGCGGTGCAAGTGATGGAACTTGAGCTTGCCGATGCGCTGCGCTACCTGCGCGGCGAAGCACTCCCTGCTCACGGCGCCGAGGGCCTTGCGCTCGCGAGCTTCAACGGATTCGGAATAGGCTGGATGCATGGTGCCGGAACGCGCTGGAACAACCGATGGCCAGCGGCTTGGCGCCTGCGCTTGCTCCAGAGCGATGCCCCCACTGTACCTTGGTCGAAGTCCTAACGGAACCGATGCTCACCGCATTCCTCGATTGGTTCGAAGAGCACAAGGCTGGCATCATCGGCACGCTTGCGCTGCACACGCTCGTGCTCTTCGCGAGCACGATGTTCTTCCTGCGCAGTCAGCCGCGGGAGGATGAGATCAGCGATATGCGGATGGATGTGATCAGCGGTGTGGAAGCGGAGGAGATCGAGCAGCGGATCATGGAACAAGAGGCGGGCATGCCCGAGCGCGTGCAGAGCCTCACGAGCAATCTCACCGCCGAAGTGAAGCCCAGCTTCAGCCAAGCGAAACTTGCCGAGCACGTGGAGAACGAGCTCCGCAGCTTGGAGCAGCAAGAGTTCGACCGGCTGGCCGAAGAGCGCCGTGCCCGAGGTGAAGAGGAACCCGAGATCCCAGAGCTTGATCCGAGCAAGTGGGACCACGAGCGCTACCTCACCAAGCCGGCTGAACCGGTGAAGGTGGAAGGCGCTGCACTGGTGGAGCACGATCTGGCGCATCGGGTGCGCGGCGATGGCAAGCCCGGATACCAATGCAAGGACCAAGGTCGGGTGGGCGTGATCGTGGAAGTGGACCGTACTGGACGTGTGCGAAGGGCAGAACTGGACAAGGCCTCCACCAGCACCACCGATGAGTGCATGATCGAACTCGCTTTGCGCTCCGCGAAAGAGACCTCCTTCAATGCGAGCAGCACTGCGCCAGACCCTCAACGGGGACTAATCACCTTCCGATTCGTGAAGCAATAGGCAAGCGCGGAAATTCCGTCAGCGAAACCGCAAACACTTCGGAAAACTTGGCGCAGTGGCCCAAGCAACAGCGCCATTTCGTCGCTGAGTAGCCATCGGCATCGGCATTGACGGATGGCGCGCATGAATTGCAAACCACACAAAACCTCACACGCCATGACGATCGCGAAGTACCGTCCGCAAGCTGTGCTCACCAGCCCTTTCAGTGAGCTCGTGAATGAGTTCTTCGGCCGCGACATCGGGCAGATGCTCGGCCATGACGATGCGCACCGCAGCGCACCTGCAGTGAACATCGTGGAGCGCGCCACCGAATTCGAGTTGCACCTGATGGCTCCCGGCTACGCCAAAGAGGACCTGAAACTCAACGTGGAGGACGGCACGCTAACCGTGAGCGCTGAGAAGAAGACCGAAGAGCTGAAGGAGAACGAGCGCTACACGCGCCGCGAATTCATGCGAAGTTCCTTCGCCCGCAGCTTCCGCCTGCCCGAAACGGTGAATGCTGAAGCCATCAGCGCGGAGCACATCAACGGCATGCTCGTGGTCCGCATCCCGAAAGCCGAAGTGGTGAAACCGAAGGCCCGCGAGATCAGCATCGCCTGATCACCTGCCGAACACCGATGGACAGAGCCCCGAAAGGGGCTTTGTCCGTTCACGGATGAACCCACGGGTCCAATTGCAACTGGCTGAAAATGCGGAGCGGGGTCCGCTTCTCAGCGACCCCCGCTCCCATGCGACTCGGCCGTGGCCTATCGCATGCCCGATGCTTTTCTCCCGAATAGGCCTCACCGCCTTTCAGCGGCTTATCCTCAAGTGTTGAAGCTCGTTGCACGTCTGGCATGCACTCGTGCCGCACAATCGCATGACCTCTTACCAGGCGTGGCCGCGCTTGCGCGCTTCCGGCGTCGTACTGCATTCGCTCCAAGCGGCCCTTTCTTGCGTCAGGGGGGATGAAAAGAACTACGGTGAGGCGAACCTAGCCGGTGCCCTTTCCGTGGGCAAGAATGGGAGCCTCGGCTTATTCACATTTTCTGCACAGGCACCCGCTACCGCCCCATGTGCATGATGCGCAGCACCTGTCCATCCTGCCCATCGGCCAACCGCACGAAGTACATGCCAGTGGTCCGGCTGCCCAGATCGATTCGCGCCACTCCGGCTGCGAATGGTCCACCGACCGATGTGACTAACGAGCCCAGCGCATCGTGAACCATGAAGCCTTTGGGTGCGGCGGCCGCAATCTCAAAAAGGTGCTCAGTGCCTTGCTGCCCCATGTAGCGCATGGGTTCGCGGCCAGCGGCTTCAGCAATACCAGCGCAGGGGTCAACAACAACGGCTACGAAGGCCTGTGCATCTGTGCATGGCGGCAGTCCGGTCACGGTGTAGGTGTAAAGTCCCGGTTGGCTCGAACCTGGGGTGAAGACCCCGCTGATTGTCGTGCCGACCGGATTCGTCCAGGTCCCGCCCCCATCGGGTGTGCCACCGAGCAAGGTGATGAGCTGCGTGGCAGGTGCATTCAGGCATAGGGTCACGCTGGTGCTGCTGCCGGCGTTCGGCGCTTCGTTCACGGTGAAGAGGAACTCGGCCGTGTCGTTGCTGCACGGTGCCGTTCCGAAAACCACGTAAAGCAAATTGTAGCTGCCCGGCGCTGCCAGCAACGCATTCGTCGTGGGCTGGCCATTGTAGAAGAAGATGCCGGTTGCGTCGCCACCGGCCACATAGCTCACCAAGGGCGGATTCGACCCGCCTGCGCAGAGCGATACGGTCACATCCTGACCGGCATTCGCGGGGTTCAAGAGCGTAACCGTGAGAGTGGCTTGGTCCTGCGGGCAGCCGCCGGGGCAAGTGGTATTGTAAGTGTACACGCCGCCTGGATCCGAGAAGGTGTTCAGCGCCCCGCTGAAAGGCTGTGGATTTGGGCCGGTCCAACTACCACAGTTTGAGGCGCCGGGCATGTAGTCGAGCAGGTTGTAGGTACCCGAATTCTTGCAGAGCGTCACACTGCCATCTGGCCCAGCGTAGGGCGCTGCACTCACGGTGATGTTGACGCCGTTGTCGGTGCCATTCACGGCAGGCGCGCTGCTCACCACACGGATGCGGTAGCCGCTGCCAACGGGCGTGGCAATAGGAATGGTGCATGCGATGCTCCCGGCCGTTGTGCTCGTTACCGTCCCGATGTCCGTGGGGGCTGCGAAACTCCCCGCAGCATCGCTGAGTTGCGCCGTGAACACATTACCAGCGCTGAACGTGCCGGTAATCGTGTACGGCACATTGAGACCCGCGCCTTGGCAAAAGGTGGCGCCCGAGATTGCACTGGTGGCAATGCTGGGCGGCACGGCTACGGCGGATGTGATCACCACATCATCCACTGCGAAAGCGGGGTCCTGGGCGCTTGAGGTGGTGCCGTTGAAGAAGCGGAAGCCGAAGCGCAATGCCGCCTGATTGCTGAACGCTGGCAGGGTTATGCTCTGCTGCACCCAGCTCGATTGATTCCGGTACTGGCTGATGGGCGTGTTGATGAGGCTCCATGATGAACCGCTGTTGGTACTGTAGTACACCTCGCCGTAGTTGTTCGTCCCTCCGGCGCAGAGCCACCAGAAGCTCAAGGTGATATCGGCAGGGCCAGTGGCCACATCGGTTGTCATGCGAGCGAAATGGCTCGCGGCATTCGCGCAAAGGCCATCAGCAGCCAAGAAGCAGCAGTTGAGGATGCCGCTGTTCTGCGCCGCCACGCTGGTGATGTGCATGTAATTGCCATTGGCGTTGCTGATGCCACCGGGTTGGCTGGGCGTATTGCCCACGCTGAATGGCAGCGGAAAGCCGAAGCAGATCACCGATCCCGTTCCGCCAGCATACACGTTGTTGATCAACCATGTGTTGTCGCCAGAGGCCGTGGCTCCGCCTTGGTCCGAAGTGTTCAACGCGAAGGCAGGCGTGCCATCGAAGTTCTCGGAGAAGAGCACGGTCTGCGCCGAAGCGGTGAACGTTGCTGCCAGAAGCGATACGAGTGAGAGTGCGCGCATGATGGGGCGTTTGGGATGGGCAAGATAGCGGGAAGGCCGAAGACGAGCTTTAGACCAGGAACGCTCCGCAAAGCGGCATAACCGACAAAGCGACGGGGCGCTTGAACAAGTACCGCTCAGCTGCTCTTGGAACCTAGCATCAACAAGAGCGCTGCATGCGCAAGTACACGCGTTATTGCTTCACCACGCGCACAGCGCCCATGGCCTCGTTGGCGCCAAGGACCGTGAGCACATAGGCGCCTTCGCTCCATGCACCCGCATTGATCACGAAACGCGCGCCAGCCACGCGGCCTCGGTCCACCAAGCGCCCAGTGACATCACGAGCCTCCCAACGCTGGGCGCCGTGCAGTGCTTCGGGCAGATCAACCGTGAAGAGTTCGGTCGAAGGATTGGGAGCCACTTGAGGTGAGGGCAACGCGCGCTCGTCGATGCCGATGGTCGCGCACGGATTGCTGCTGCCATCGAGCGTTGTCGGATTGAAGACCGGAGCAAGCCAATTCACCAGTCGTTCGCCTGCCGTGTTAGGATTGCCGGATCCGAAGTGGAAGCTCATCTTGCCGTAATAGTCCGGTGATGTGGGTGCATTGCAGAAACTGCTGCCTCCGGTAAGGG
>JBATND010000113.1:0-7073 GCA_049290175.1 Flavobacteriales bacterium
AGCCAAGGTGGGGGTGGGCAGGGGGGCGGCTCTGAGATAAGTCCTTTGCTTGGACCCTTGCGGTGGCGTGATCAGATCCTGCACGTTCAATGAGTTCGCCGGAGTGGGCTGCCCATTTATTTGGTCACTAAAATGCAATTGCAATACCCTGAATAACAGTCAGATAGGCTGCGATGTCGGATTAAGCATATCGCGCTCCGCTTAATCTGCATGGGCGGTTACCGGTACATGGCCTCCACCGCTTCGATGGCCCGGATGCCGCGGTGATAGACATACAGTGCGGTGGGCACGTACCTCAGTTCGATGTCTTGAACAGTTCGTGTGAGCGACTTGGTGCGCGTGGTCACCACGGCCCATTTCAGCTTGTTGCGCTTGGCGAAGGCGAGCAGGCTTTTCAGTTCCCCGGGCTGATCAACGTAGCGGTCGCTCCACTTCACCTCGCACAGCCGGTCTGGCTTCAGGCGGGTGTTCAGCCGCACCAGGTCCACCTCGCCTTCGCTGCGGCCCTCCTTCCAGTTAGCGTAATGCACCGGCTCGTTCAGGGTGAGGTCCTGCGCGTATACCCAGCCCGTTTCGTCCGTGAGCCGGCCAGCATCGACTCTCCTTATGCCGCGCGCCCCAGCACAGGGTCGCTCATGAGACCCTCGCCCAATGCACCTACGGCGCTTACCCAGAACCAATAGGCCTTATAGGCTTCCAGGCCTTGCACGCGGTGCGTTATCTTGCCAGTGATGCCTGTTAGGGTCCACTTACATGCGGGGTCGGTGGGGTCCTGCTCCGACATGTAGATGTTGTAGGCGCGACGGTTGACCACGCCGCTCCAGCGCAGCTCTACTTCGCCATGGCGCCCGGTCATGCGGGCCGTTACCAGCACAGGTGAGCCAATGGGCTGGGGCGGTCCCGGTCGTCGCGCCAGTTCAAAGCCACTGGTCGCTAGGATAGCGGCATTGTCCTGGGCCATCATGCGCACATAGCTGGCCAGCAAGCGGAGGCTGTTGCGCGCCTGCAGCTCCAGCGCATTGCGTTGCGCCTTGCTCGCAAGGCTGCCATCGATCGCCTCTATGATCGCTGCGGTGAACACCTTTTCCTGCGCCTTCAGGTCAGCCGCGCTCAGCGGTGGGGCCGGGAAGTGCGGATTGCCGTCCAACTTGCTGGCCACGTTGCACATCAACGCGGCCAAGCGCAAGGGCGTCAGGGTCTTCAGTTCCAGCTTGATGTTCGCTTTCATGGCCGTGCAGCGGTGTTGAATCGTGGCCTCAAACGCAGCACCTCCCACGTGGGTTGCATGCCACCACCGGATGGGCTTGCCCCTTGCCCCGCCCGGGTGAAGGGCTTCACCCGGGCGGGTGATGCCCCGACTAAGGCATTGGTGCCCCTTGCACACGGGCGGGTGATACCTCGACTAGAGCTCCGGTGCCCCATGCACCCGGGCGGGTGATACCCCAACTAGAGCTCTGGTGCCCCATGCACCCGGGCAGGTGATACCCGAACTAGAGCTCTGGTGCCACTCGTACCCGGGCGGGTGGTACCGGGACTAGAGTTCTGGTGTCCCTTGCACCCGGGTAGGTGATGCAGGGACTATGACTTACATGGACTTACCACCTGTGCGGGTGGCATCACGAACATGATCAACATGCATCTGGCACCCGGGTGGGTGAATGGTGGAGCAGGCATCATATGAAATTCACCTAAAGGCAGGTGGTGGCCGACATGAGGCCTTGGTTGGTTATGATGATGGATGGGAGAGGGAGTGGGGCGGGGAGCACCGGGATGGCATGTGCATCGCGACGGATATGAACTGAACACGCGGTTGAGGAACTCGGGGCGCATGGTCTTGCGCAGGAAGACCTACAACTGCGCCGCCTCCACCAATTCGATCTCGGCACTATCCAATCCATACAATGCGAAGACCGTTTCATTGATCCGCTGCTCCAGATGCGCAGCCTTGTCCTCGGCGACCTTGTCCTTCAATCTGCCATGCCTTGCGAACTGCTCGATTTTGAAGGTCACTGAGAACATGGTCAACGAGGATTTCCGGGCGACCGGGTCATGATATCCCAGTTGCTTGAACGGGTGACTTCGTTTCCACATCGGAATGATCAAGCATGTCTGCGATATGGAACGTGAGTTCGACCTCAGCAGGCTCGAACCGCTCTCTGTACCCGGATCGAATGACCAGCTTGTGGACCTTCCCTGAAGCGGGTGTCAGATCCCAATGAAAGGAGATCTCCTCTCCAAGGGGTTGGTCTTCCAGGAACTGTGACTGATTCGGATTTGCTGGGCCACTGCCTTCGTGGCGGTCAAGACCGGCAAGTTCCCGATTGATCTGGTATTCAGCCCGTGCCACGAGGTGGGGATGGCTATAGGAATGGAGCGCCATGACCTCCTTGACAAGGCGTGCTACAGCCTGCCGGACCCTAGCCTGATGATAGGGCAGGTTCTGATTCGGCACATAGGAGGATGGCTTCAGGTCGTCCATTGGTGCGGGCTACTTATGAGTTGAACTGGACTGAGCGCTGATGATATCCACTTCTTCCTGGTTCAAGCCGTAAAGCGCGTAAACCGCCTCGTCGATCCGTTGCTCCATGTGTTCGATGCGCCGCTGCAATTGCGCCGGTGAGTTGTTCTCTGCGGCTTGCGGAACTACTTCGAGCAATGAGCGCACATGCTTGACGATTTCCGCTTCCAGGATCTTGTCTGGCTTTGGCAATGGCAGTTGAGCGATCGATCGGGCCTGGATCTCGCTGAAGACCTTCTTGGTGGACTTCAGGAACCGCGTGTAATAGAAGTTCCAGAGCTTGGAGTTGAACAAGCCAAGGATCAATTCCAACTCACGGTCCGCGCCTTCCTTCAGGTTGATGGCGACCAAGGTGTTGAGGGCATAGAACTGTTGATCGTCGAGCGTGGCGATCAAATTGGCCGATACCCTGCGGAAGAAGATCTTCTTGGGCGAGAGGAAGATGTCCTCGCGCTTGCAACTGTGGATGGCGTTGATGTCGTACCGCAAGTACTTCCCCGACCACAGCGTTCGGTAACGTTGGATCTCTCTGCCATCCAGCACCGGCTTGAAGTCCTCGCCTTTGGGTCGGTCGTGCAGGTACGCGGCACGGTCGCCCTTGAGTGCGATGGCCTGATTGATGTCGGTGATGTCCCCGAGCTTCCCATCCGAACGCCCATCGATGACCTTCCTGATGTTCCGTGCCCCCTCGTCCGCCTCGACCGAGAACTGAAGTTGCGGGTCATCGAGGTACAACGAGATGGGGATCGTGCGGTGCGTGAGGTTCCTGTCCTTGTCCACGTTCGTTATCGCCACCGGTGCCTTGCGTGTGGGCGCTTTCTCGATCAACAAGGTCACGGCTTCCACCACCGCATCCGCGAACGGCGGCTTCTCGTAGGTCACGATCTCCTTCATACGGGCATGGTCCAGGACGTACCTCCGAAGCGGCTTGTAGTACTCCTGGGTCAGCACTGTGTTCGGCACGATGAACCCGAGCCTGCCACCTGGGCGCAGCAGCCGGATGCCCTTCTCGATGAAGAACCCGAAGGTGTTCATGCGACCCATCGAAGAGGAGTAGTTGGCGAGCAGGTATTCCTTCTGCCGCTCATCGAAGGACTCGTACATGGCCTGTTGCACGTACGGCGGGTTGCCGATCACCGCATCGAAGACCGCTTCTTCACCACGCGCTTTCCTTCCATAGGCCGTTGTCGGTTCACTCACACCGGTGCCGAACTTGTTGCCTATGGCCTTGCGTTCCTCTTCCAGAGCGGCCAATGTGGACTTCACACGGGCGCTGTACTCGTTGATCTCGTCCTGCGGACTCACGAACCGTGAAGGCCGATCGAAGAGCCTCTTGAATTCCTTGTTCCAATTGAATGGCTTGATTATGCGCTCATCGCCGTAGTCCAACATGCCATCGTAAAAGTCGGTGCTGATCAGGCTATTCCCGCAGAGCACATTGTGATCCAACGTCGGCAGTATCCTTTCCTGCGCGAAGTCCAGACTGTGCTGGATGCTCGCCGTGGTCTCGCCCTCCATGCACTTCAGCAGCAGGCTCAATTTGGTCACCTCCACCGCGTTGGGGTCCAGGTCCACGCCGTGGATGTTGTTGAGCAGGATCTCCTTCTTCACCGCGCTGGTCAGCTCACCGTCCGGACGAAGCACCGCATCCCTTTTGGCGCCTTTCGCCGGGGCATGCTCGCGGTAGTACCGCTTGTGCCAGTCCAGCAAGAATTGGTACGCGCCCAACAGGAAACTACCGCTGCCGCAGGCGGGGTCCAAAACCTTCAGTTCCTTTACCTCCTTCGGCGTGCGGCCCTTCACCAGATCGCCCACGGTGCGCTCCACGATGTAGTCCACGATGTACTGTGGGGTGTAGTACACGCCACCGGCCTTGCGCACCTCGGGCTTCTCCTCGATGCGTGCCCGGTGGCCGGCATCGATGCGGATGCGCTTGCCGAGGAACTGCTCGTAGGCGCTGCCGAGGATCTCCACGCTCAGCACGCTGAACTCGTAGGGGCTCTTCGGGTAGTACAGATCCTCCACGATGTTGCGCACCACCTTGTTGTCCACCGTGATAGTGGCGCTGCGCCTGTCTTTGCGAAAGTCGAAAAGGCCGCTGTTGTACTTGGTATCCGCACGACGGAACAGCTTGAAGAGGTTGGCGTACAGTTCGCCGCCCTCGCGGACCGCGGCCATCAACTCGCCGTAGGGCTCCACGCCGCGATCCTCGGCGATGCGCAGGAAGATGATGCGGTCGATGGTCTGTTGCACCACATGGTTCAGGTCCTCTTCCTCTAGATCGTGGTTGCGCACGCTGATGCTCGTGGCCAGGTACTTCCGCCAGGTGTCCAGGCTTTCCAGGAAGGCATCGTCCACGGTGGCTGTGCCGCGCTTGCCCCGGTCGCTCTTCACGAAGCGGTCGAAGCCGCCTTTGCGCACCTGCTCCTTGCTGAAGGTGTCCCACAGGTAATCGAACTCCTTGTTGTAGTCCTCGAACGTGAGGTACTTGATGCGAGCCACGGAGGCTTTGTCCTCCGCGTTGGGTCGCTTGCTGCAATCGTACACGCTGAACTCCTCGAAGTCCGTGAGGATGCTCACGGGCAGCTTGGCGCTCCACGCATAGCGGCGCACCTGGTAAGCTGGTTCCACCTCGCTCTTCACGCGCACGTTGGGCTTCTTGGCCTCCACGAAGAAAAGGCGCTTGCCGCCTTCCAATCTGAAGCTGTAATCCGGTGCCTTCAGCGCCTTGCCCACCTTCACGCGGTCCTCGTGGATCACCTCGCGATAGGCCTCGGCGTTGCCCGCGCTGTTGTCGATGTCCCAGCCCAGCGCCTTGAAGAAGGGGTCGATGAAGTCGCGCCGCACCTGCGTCTCGTTGTAGTCCGGCCGCTTGTAGCTGGCGTACTGCTCGCGGAACCGCGCCACCAGCTCGGCAATGCGGGTTCGGGCTACTTCACGGGAGGGCGGGATGAACATGACGGGGAACTTGGCAGGAATAGAAGGTGCAACTTACAAGTGAGTCGAGGTACGTGATGCTGGTCGCTTGAAGTGTTTTGCACGAGGTGGGGTGAATGCAACCAGCATTTCATAAGTGATCGTGGAAAACTGATCGATTAAGCTCACTTGCATCGTGCGTACCTTGAACATCGACCGATTGACGACAAATCCGGCAATCGGGATCGCGATGAAGAACAAGTATCATGTAACCCGTAGGCCCGACGGGAATTGGCAGGGCAAGTTGGAAGGTGCTGAACGTGCCTCTGTCGTGAGCGATACCAAAGCCGCTGCACAACAAGCCACGATCGGCATGGCGAAGAATGCTGGGAATGCTTCGGTGTACATCCATGGGGTCAATGGAAGGATCCAGGAAGAACGCACCTATCCGAGGAGCGCGGATCCAAGGGAGACGAAAGGGTGATCATGCCGCAGTGTGCTCTCTGCCCGAATGATGTCCCGCAGCTATGCCTGTCGCACATTATTCCTGAGCCATTTTATGCCGGTGTGTATGATGCCAATGGCACATTCCCAGTGTTCTCGAACAAGAAGGTGGGTCCGGTAATGAAGCCTCAGCAAAAGGGCTTTCGAGAGCGGTTATTGTGTCCAGATTGTGAGGGGCGATTCAGTAGATGGGAGACCTACTCATTGGGACAAATGTTCCACCGTACCAAGCAGCCGGGTATTGACTGCGGACATTACATGGAGTTCCAACTGGACTATGACAAGTTCAAGCTCTTCCAAATGTCCATTCTGTGGCGGATGGGGGTCACATCACTGGAGGTCTTTGCTGATGTGCAGTTGGGCAAGAAGCATGAAGAACGCTTGCGCCGGATGCTACTGTCTAACGACCCTGGTTCGGCAGATGAGTATGCCTGCCGTCTGGCCTATGTTGCGGTTCAACAGCCTAAACTGTCCGATCTCATAATCCCTCCTAAGCGCGCAAAGCGCGTTCAGCATCATATCGTGTACTTCATGGTTGTCGGGGGCATGCTATGGCATTACATCGTTTCGAGCCATACGGCACGTCTCGATGAGGATACCATCCTCTTGAAGGAAGACGGCCGCTTAAGAATTCTGAAAGACGGAGTTGTTCCGAAGCACGTGTATATGGATGGGGTGATGGAGGTCTATGGTCAGAATGAGGGTTATTTAGCTGCGAAGCACGGCCGGGCCATTTGAGGCTTCCAGGAGTTGCCCACGCGGCGGTTCCGCGTGAGGGGGCGCAGCGGCAGCCGACCGAAGGCGAAGCGCTGGTGTTGCCCGAGCGAGGAGGCGACCGGAGGAAGCCACCGCAGCCGGAGCAACACCTGCAGAGCAAGGGCGCTAAAGCGGAGCACCCGGCCCCGCCCTCATCCGAGAAGCGAAACCGGGCGCAGCCCATTGATGGTATGTCTGAGGGCGGGGACACGCCCCACTCACTCACTCACACCTCCGCCTTGCTCTTCTTCGCCTTCCCCTTCCCGTTGCTCTCCTTCTCGTCAATGGGCTTGCGCAGCACAATGCGTCCATCGAACACATCGATCACCTGCGCCTTCCCCGTCTCCAACGTACCCGCGATGATCTGCTTGCTCAACTC
>JBATND010000114.1:0-1878 GCA_049290175.1 Flavobacteriales bacterium
GCCGGGAATCGCGCAGCACGCTAACCAGTTCGGGGCAATTTCAAAATGAGTCAACGCAGCACCCAGTCCCAATGTGCTCATCATCACGAGCGCAGGAAAGAACCTTAGGCGCACTTTCGCCCGACGAATCGCCGCCTCAACGCTTATCTGCTGAGGCTCCCCCATCCTCACCCCATCTTCTTCACCAGCCAATCCAGCTCATCGGAGCTGCGGAAGCGCACCTCGATGATTCCCTTGCCGGTGCTGTCCGCCTTCACGGTCACACGCGTCTCCAGCTTCTCGCTGAGGCGCTTGCTCAGGGCCTTGTCGAGCAACGGCTTCGGTGCGGAGGCGGGCTTGCTGATGCCGGCCACGGGTGTTAGCCCGCGTGCGATCTCCTCCACCTGGCGCACGCTGAGTTGGCTCTCTACGATCTTGTGGAAGAGCGCTACTTGGCGACCGGGATCGGTGATGGTGATGAGCGCGCGCGCATGGCCCATGCCGATGCTGCGGTTGCGCAGGCCCAATTGCACTTCGGGCTGCAGCTTCAGCAGGCGCAGGTAATTGCTCACGGTCGCACGGTCCTTGCCCACCTTCTCGCTGAGTTTCTCTTGGGTCAGGCTCACCTCATCGATCAGACGCTGGAAGCTCACGGCCACCTCGATGGGGTCGAGTTCCTCGCGCTGGATGTTCTCCACCAGGGCCATCTCGAGCATGGCCTCGTCGTTGGCCACGCGCACATAAGCGGGCACCTCGTTGAGGCCCGCCAGTTGCGAGGCGCGGAATCGGCGCTCGCCGCTGATGAGCTGGTAGCGCTCGTAGCCCACCTTCCGCACGGTCACGGGCTGGATCACGCCCAGTTCGCGGATGCTCTGCGCCAGTTCGGCCAAGGCTTCCTCACCGAAGTGCGCGCGCGGCTGGAATGGATTCGGTTCGATCTGCGAAACGGGCAGCATGGTGGTGCCGCCCATGGGACGCTGCGACGCATGCGCATCGCGTGAGGTGATGTCCGCAGCGGGCTCGTCCAACAGCGCGCTCAATCCACGTCCTAGCCCTTTCTTCTTGATCATGTTCTCGTTGTTCATGCGGTCACTCCATGGTATCGGCGGCCATCACGCGCTCGCTATCGGGAATGCGGGTGAGGCTGTTCTTCTGCAGGATCTCGCGGGCGAGGTTCAGGTAATTGGTGGCGCCCTTGCTGCTGGCGTCGTGCATGATGATGCTCTTGCCATGGCTCGGCGCTTCGCCCAAGGCCACGTTGCGGTGGATCACCGTGTCGAACACCAGTTGCTGGAAGTGGGTCTTCACCTCATCCACCACTTGGTTGGCCAAGCGCAGGCGGCTGTCGTACATGGTGAGCAGCATGCCCTCGATCAGGAGGTCGGGATTCAGGCGCTGCTGCACGATCTTGATGGTGTTGAGCAGTTTGCCCAATCCCTCCAAGGCGAAGTACTCGCACTGCACGGGCACGATCACGCTATCGGAACAGGTGAGGCTGTTCACCGTGACCAGGCCCAGCGACGGCGAGCAGTCGATGATGATGAAGTCGTAGTGATCGCGCAGCGGCTCCAGCACCTTCTTCATTTGGCGCTCGCGCTCGGGCATGTCGATCATCTCGATCTCGGCGCCTACCAAATCGATGTGGCCGGGCAGCAGGTCGAGGCCGGGGTTCTCGGTGGCCACGATCACTTGCTGGGCCGGCGTGCCGTTTATGATGCACTCGTAGATGCTGGCCTTCACCGCACGCGGATCGTGCCCGGTGCCGCTGGTGGCATTGGCCTGCGGGTCGGCATCAACGAGCAGGGTGCGGCGTTCCAAAGCGCCGAGGCTGGCTGCGAGGTTGATTGCGGTGGTGGTCTTGCCCACGCCGCCTTTCTGGTTCACGATGGAGATGATCTT
>JBATND010000115.1:0-10584 GCA_049290175.1 Flavobacteriales bacterium
CCTTCACGCTGCGCATGCTCAAAGCCCGTTGATGAGCAGATGCACTTCGGCTTCGCTCTTGTTCAGCTTGTTGGCGAGGCGGACTATCAGCTCGCCCTCCTTGCCTTCATCGTAGTGCAGGTCAGCATCGTTCAATTGGCCGAACTTGTTCTTCAGCTTGATCTTCTTGTCGCCCCAGCTATTGGGTGCAATCTTGAATTCCGGGCTTTTCACGTCGCTTTTCACGGTATCCATGTGGTTGGTTGTTTCGTGGCCGGAGTATCATGCGGTCCGCTTTGCCTGCCTAACCCGAAGCGTGATCGATGGTCCCTGCTCGCGGAGCTGGGTGAGGACGGCTGCTGTTCCCGGGCCCGGGACAACGGCGCGAACCTCGATCACTGCTGAGGGCCGGGGAAGCATCGTTCCCTCGAACACCGGCCGCTTGTAACGGAATGACTCTGAGATCGCAGGTGAGCAGCGAAGGGCTTAACGAAGGATCTGGCCTTCTGTTGAAGACCACCTGCAGGTCTTCGGAAGCTTGGAAGCGGTGCCAAGCGTGGGACCAAGGTAGGCCCACCGAAAGGGATCGGTGCCGGAAATGATAACTATTTGTGGCCGGGCCACGAATGCCACACGCGCGTTCGCCATGATGCGGTCCATGAGCCAAGGCGGTGCTCGACCGGCTCGCAAGCTGCTGCGCCTTGTCTCCTGAGCGCCATTGCCGGTCCGACGATATGCGGCCTTGGGTTTCGAGGCCGTTGGCTTGAAGACTGGCTACCTCGCGTGGCCTGGCTCCGAAGTGTGCTGAAAGTGAACATTCGCACAACCTTTGTGTACCGTTGGTCCATGCGCGCGCTCGTTCGCATCCTGCTCATTGTGTTGTTGGCCTCGTGCTTCGGTGGCAGGGGCGTACGGAAAGCGGAGGTCATCAGCGTTGACAAGGAGCACGTACTGGTGCGCCTCACCGGGAACATCATGCTCGATGGTGGATGCTCGGGCGATCGCCCGCTCTGGGCCTTGGAGATGCGCACGGACAGCGGCTGGGTCGAGCGGGGTCCTTTCTCAGGCGCGCAGCAGCTCTGCGGACCGGGTTCATGGCGCTGGCGCAAGCGTGAGGTGCTGATCCCATTGAAGGAGGAGGTAGTGTATGGTACAAACACTACGGATCACGTGCTGGCGCCAGGTGCGTATCGCTTGATGCTCATGGGGAGCGGTGGTAAACGCAAAGCGACGCGTGCTTTCAAACTGTAGCTTCATCACGCATTCACAACCACCGAACGAATAGAACCCGAACGTCCGCGGCGTGGACCGTCCACTGATGCGCACCCTTTCCACTCTCCTGATCGCTTTCGTGCACTTGCACGGCGCTGCGCAATTCGACAAATTCTCGTTCCGACACAACTACGCGTTCATCGAGGATGGCCCCGCGCTCGTTCCTCTGAAGGGCACCTACCGCGTGGAGTACATCGGGCGCGGTCAATACTGGACCGTGACCGATCCTCGCTGGACTGTTCACCACCCCGGTCAGCCGCGCAGTTTGACACCCTGCATCAAGGTGAACGGCGCTCCGTTGATGGTGGTGGAAATGGGCGGGATCTTCGGCTACCCGGATAACAAGCTGATCGTGATCCGCGGAGCCGACACCATGATCGTGGACCTGAACCTGGACGGGCGCATGGAGACGCGCATGTTGGAGCGGATCGCCAAGCTGGGTGTACCACCTCGTCCACCTGTGCTGCTGCCGTTCCGCAAGGGCTGGTTCACCAATATCGATCTGGTGCTGGAGCCGAACACGATGGCACTCACCGAAACATACGACGCGCTCTGGGCGGAGCAGCAATCCGAAGTGCTCGCGCTCTACGACACCGCGCGCCATTCGTTCACGCTCAAGATGGATGGACTGCGCACCGGTCCAACGACCATCGCCATCGATCGCGATCCCAACTACACGCACCACCTGCTGGAGTTCCCGGCCAGCGGCCCCGGCACGTACTTCGAGCTGTATCTGCAGGACAGCACCGGTGTGCCGAGCGATACGGTGACCCTGCGCGTGGACATGCCTGCGGATGGGGAAACGAGCAAGTGGGTGGACGTGACCGACCTGCCCTACGGTCGCTATACCGGCTACCTGCGGTGGGGCGATCTGGAGAGCTTGTTCCTGCTGACGTTCGGGTGGTAAGCGGATATGATGTCAACGCTTTGGCGCACGTCATTCCACCAGTACCCGCTCTTCGAGCACCACGCGCTCCAGCACAAAGCGGAACACATAACAACCCGTCGGCCAAGTGGCCACATCGAGCCGCTCCTCGGCGGTCACGCGGCGGTCCAGCATCGATCGGCCCTGCACATCGTACACCATCAGTCGTCCACTACCCGAGGCGCGCACGACCAGTTCGTTCGATGCAGGGACCGGGAAGACCTGAAGGGTGCCGGTCGGCGAACGCTCAACGATGTTGGTGGCATAGGGCTGCCCCACGTACACCATGAAGTAGCTGTTCGCATCAACACGCACCACAGTTGGGTCGCCGCCTTGCACGTTGGTGCTCACGAAGCCGTTCCATTGGCCGCCGTTCGGTGAGCTGTTGTACCAGATGTTACCCGGTGCCGATCCATAGAAGCGCAACTCATTAGGGCTGTTCACCATGTAGTTGCCGGTCCAATTGTGCATGGGATCGCTGGGGATCATGGGCACCATGTTGAAGTTGATCCCATCGGGCGAGAGGTAGTGGTAGGCTCCATCCTGCGGCGCTCCTGCCGGCGCTGCGTAATGCCAGCCCGGTCCGAAGTGGATCACGGCCGGATCGATCACACGGTTGTCGATCACATCCACGCGCGCGCCGGGCTCGAAGGCGAAGTGGATGCCATCAGTGCTCACTGCGCTGTAGGTGTTCACGGTGGAGTCGAGGCCCATGGGCATGCCGTCGCTGCTGGAGAAGTAGATGCGCAGGCTGTAGTTGTCGAGCGCGGCCAGCGTGGGATCGAAAGGCCGCTGGTAGTTGGGCGGAAGTCCGTTCACCACGATCGGCTCAGGTTGCGTCCACGTATCTCCGTTGTCGTAGCTGAACTTCACGGCCACCCGGTCCCAAGTGGGCGAAGGTTGTGGCTGGCGGAACCACTGGAACACGCATGCGAGCGTATCCCCACGCCAGCGCACGGCGGAAGGCACACCAGCGGAATCCTGGAACACCGAAGGCTGATCGAAGGTGATGCCGTCTGTGGACCACGCGATCATGAGCGAATTTTCCCAAGGAGGTGTTTGCGTGTAGGCACTGGTTGCGAACGCGCATGTGAAGAGGAGCACGATGACCTTGGGCATGGACCGAAGCTAGCGCAAGTCAGCCGAAACATTCAGTGGACTGGCCACCACGCTGCTCCGCATCATCCACCCGTACACCACCAGCATCCACAGCGCGCAGAAGGGGCCCATGTCCAGCAGGCCGATGCTATCGGGCGGATCCGGGAATGCGGCCATGTTGATGGCGAACAGCCCGACGCCGCATAGCACGCCCAGGGCGCTCAGCACCTTGCCGAATGCCGAGACGCGCCAGAAATGGATGGCCGATAGCGTGATGCTCGCGGCGATGAGGCAGTCCCACGCGATGTCGAGCCCGAAGTGGACGGCATTGCCCAAGGCGATCAACGATACACGTGATGGATCACCTTCCGCTATCCTGCCTTGCGCGGCGAAGAGCGCCTGCTGTACGGTGAGCATGGCCAACACGGTGACACCCGCCGACGCGCCGAGGAAGCCGGCGATGCGAAGGCCCACGCGCGGGGTGCCCTGCTCCAACGCGCGCACGAGCCCCAATGATGCAATGGACACCAGCGGCCCGAAGGCGAAGGCGAGGATGAGCGATGCGGTATCCGGCAGCGGAATGAACGCGGCGCCGAAATAGGCCAGCACGGCGGCGATGCCACAGAAACCGCCGGTGAAGGTCCAGCTGCGATCAAGGGTGGATGAACGTTTCATGGGCGGATGACGAACAGATCGGCCGGATGTTACAGTTCGCGTCGTGTTCACGTTACTTCAGCATCTTCGCGACCATGTTCGCCCGTGCTCTCATCCAGTTCGCCGTAGCAGCCGCTTTCACCAGCACCCTTGCTGCGCAAACCTGCCCCTGCCCCACCACCTTCAACTGGATGGTGCAGACCTTCGAGGAGAATGATGCGGGCTTCCAACTCGTGGTGGACCGCAAGGGCGCTGCGGAATATGCCAAGCACACCGAAGACCTGCGCAGCCGCGCACAGCAGAGCAATGATGTTATGGCCTGCACGGAGGTGATGAACGAGTGGCTGCAATGGTTCCGTAGGGGGCACATCGGCATCGGGCCCACCGAGCAAGGACAAGCCGCGATGCAACCGACCGCAGGGTCATCGGCGCAACCAACGGCCATGCCCGAAGCGCGTTTGGTGAAGATTGCCGAAGCGGATCTGGTGAAGCGCTACCAGAAGGCCGGTGATGCGCGCCATCCGTTGGAAGGCGTATGGACCATGGGCGCCTATCGCGTTGGCTTCGTGCGCCAGCCGAAGGATCCTTCTCGATTCGATGCGGTGATCCTGAGTTCGCAGAACAAGAACTGGAAGCCCGGCATGGTGAAGGCTGAAGTGCAGCAGCAGGCCGATGGCCGCTACACCGGCACCTTCTACATGGGCGATCATTCGCGGCGCGATGTGGAAGCCACCTTGCTCGGCACCAGCGGTGGCCTGTTGGAGATGAACGGCATCTGGCAACGGCAGCAGCCCGTTGCGCAACTCACGCAATTGGAGATGATCCATCTGCGCGTGCTGGATGCCGAAGCACCATTCCTCATGCCGCTGAGCGAACGCACGCTCTACCTGCGCATCCCCTCGTTCACCTTCGAGCAGAAAGTGTTGATCGATAGCGTGCTCGCTGCCAATGATGCGCTGATCCGAAAGACCTCCAACTTCATCATCGACATACGCAACGGCACCGGCGGCAGCGATGCCAGCTACAGCAGCCTCATCCCCTACCTCTATTCTGGCCCGATCCGTTCTGTGGGCGTGAAGCTGCGCGCCACGGAGTTGAACGCCGCTGGTTACGAGCAGTACGCCGACATGATGGGTCGCGACACTGAAGATGGGCGCGAATGCCTCGACATAGCAGCACGATTGCGCGCCGCGCTCGGCTCCTGGTTGGAGATGGATGCACAGCCTTGGACGGTGGACAGTTCGCACACCGTGTTGCCCTTTCCGCAGCGCGTGGGCATCATCTGCAACGGCGGCAATGGCAGCACCGATGAGCAGTTCCTATTGGAGGCACGCACCAGTTACAAGGTGAAGCTCTTCGGGCATCCTACGATGGGTTCGCTCGATGTCTCCAACATGCGGGGCATCACTTCACCCGACGGCTGCTTCCAACTCGGCTACACCATGAGCATGAGCCACCGCTTGCCGCACATGCCCGTTGATGTGATGGGCATTCAGCCGGACCACTACCTGGATGAAGGCATCCCGGTGATGGAGTGGGTGGGCTATGTGCAGCGGGTGCTGGAGGGAAGGTGAACCGGGAGCTTGTCAGCGTGTACAGTGCGGCATGCGCGCCTTGATCGTTCAGCTTTTGCTGTGCATCGCTACGAGTGCCATCGCCCAACCCGGCTGGCGCGAGTTGGAGTTCTCCTTCGTGCTGGAGCACCACGGGGTGGAAGTACCCGCTGACAAGCTCGAGCGCGGAGGCGGCTTCACCTTCGAAGTGGATGGCGAGCGCACGAGGCCCTTCACCATCAACAGCTCGCGTTTCAGCACGGTGCGCTTCCCTGCCGAACGCAGCGACATCACCCGGCACCGCGATACGCTGTGGCTGCGCATCCGGCACCGCGATGAAGGCCTGATGGAGATCGCCTTTCCGCCGCGCGCAGGCTTGCGCACGAACCACCCGTACGCTGCGGAGAACATGGTGGTGACCTTCGCCCCTAGCCGCATCAGCGTGACGGACCTGCCCACCTTCCTGATCGTCACCGGCACGCTGGTGGGGCTTGATCCGTTGATGGAGTTTTTCCCCGGCACCAGCCTGTCCGCGCGCTGTGGCTGCGACACGGTGCTGCACGCTGTGGAGCGCTTACGGCCGAAGATCGCGTTCGGCATCCTTTGCCGCACGTCGCGCACTGGCAGCCTGCCCGAAGCGGTCCTGGAGATCTTCGCGGATGGCCCGTACCACCCGCACATCGGCATGCGCATCCGTGGTACGGCCCTGGGGCCCGAGTGGCCGTTGGACACCGTGCGTTTCGCTCCGACGCAGTTCCGCCTGCTCGGCTGGCACCGCTTGGGGGTGGACAGCGCGGCGGTGCGCGATACCGTGTTCGGCTGGGCCCATACAGGCTATGACCGGCCTCTGGGTGTTCCGCCGCCGAGCTATGTGGTGCATCTCTCGCATGCGCAGCCCACCACGCGCGATACGCTGCTCTTCCGCTTCTGGTGGTTGGGCGGTGGCGAGAACGTGCGCATCACGCACCGTATCGTCGCGGACCTCGAAGGCGAGCACATCCTCGAGTTCACGATGCACCGCTCACCAGCGAACCTGCCGGGGTTGCTTCCGCGAGAACGCGAGATCACCGTGCAGGTGCCACCATTGCCTGCAGGTCGCGTGCGGATGAAGGTGGTGTACAACGAGGATCCGGACTTTCCGGCGCCACGCTATGCGGCGTTGGATGGGCGATATTTAATGGTCCGGTAACACGCTGTTCCCAAAGGGCGATGCCATTGGGGAAGCGGTATCGGATGGTTACCTTGGCCCTACATCCAGACCATCCCATGCGTTCCATTCTTCTCCTTCTCGTGCTCTCCATGGCAGTTGTCAGCAGTGCACAACAGCTTGATCTTCGGTGGGCCGGTTCCACCCTAAAGGGCACCGAGAGCGTTCAGTTCGCTGCGAACGGTGATCTTTTTTCATTGGGCCATGGCGCGAACAGCGTCCTTCTTCAGCGCTTCAGCAGTACGGGCGCGCTGCTTTGGACCAGAACATTGAGCGCTCCAACGCTCATCGGTTTGGATATGGATGTTGACGGGTCGGACAACATATACGTGTACCTGGGTCTCACCACAGGCCAGGTGGACCTGGACCCTGGCCCATTCACCACCTTGGTGGACCCCGGTAAGATCTACGCGAAATACAACAGCAGTGGTCAGTTCCAGTGGGGATTCAGCCTTCCGGACCTCACTGACCTGACCGACTCCTATGGCGGGATCAGCTGTGATGATGCCGGGAACCTGTATATCGCCGGTGACATGGGTGAGGGGACCATCGATATGGATCCCGGTCCGGGCGTATGGAACGTGGTGGCACCCACCTTCACCGTCGGGACCTTCATCGCACGCTATCGACCGGATGGTGCACTGCATTGGGCCGACCTGCGCGCATGGAGCGGTGGTTTCAGCTTCACGCGCGACATTGCTGCGCTGCGCGATGGTTCGGGTTTCTACGTGAGCCAACGCCTCGACAATGACGGTCCACTGGGCAGCCAGATCGATATTGACCCAGGACCTGGTGTGTTCAATGTCTCCACGGAGACCTACAATCTGATGCGGTACGACAGCTCATTCGCCTTCGTGGCACATGGGTTTGCGGGTTACGGCGTGCAGCGTTTGGCCGCCGATGACAACGATCAAGCCTACCTCATCGCAGAGGCTGCCACTGGGGCTGGGTTCTGGGCCGTTAAATACAACCGCGTAGGGCAGCAGCTCCAACAAGTGTATCAGACCAGCCTTACGAACACGGGTAACCTGCGCTTGGCCGATATCGTCCCCGATGGCCAGGGAGGCGTTCTGGGCGCATACAGCAACAACTGCACGTTCAACTACGTGCGCATCTTCAAAATGAACGTTAGCGGTTTGGTGGATTTCAACATCTACCTGAACAGCGGAAGCGATTGCACCCTGCCGGTGGTGAAGGGTTTCGACCTGCAGGACGGCAAGCTCGCAATAGGTACTTACAACGGCGACAATTACAGTGTGGACTTCGATCCCGGGACAGGTGTTCTGTCCCTCCCCGGCCTCAGTGATGACGAAGGCGTGGTGGCCATCTACGACTGGTGCGCCGGTGTGCCCTTCGAGCCCTTCGGGATCGATGTGCTCAGTGAGAACTGGTGCCTCGGTGATACCGTTCTGCTCGCGGCCAATGCCTTCGGCGATGCCACTGCGTACACCTGGGATGCGGGTACTTGGACCATCGTGTCCGGGCAAGGTTCCGACACCCTCACCGTGATCGCAGGTCCACAGGCGGGCAACACCTTGAGCATTGTCGCCACCAATGCATGTGGCAACAGTGTTCCGGTGTTGGTCCAAGTGGAAGCGGATCAAGCCACGGCGGATCTCCCGGAGGGCGGTACCTACTGTTATGAGTTCACGGATGTCCTCGATCCTGGTCCGTGCCCCGGATGCACCTACCTGTGGCAGCCCGGCGGTGCCACCACTGCTACCCTGCCAGTGGATATCGACGAGACCACCACCTTCGTGGTGACCGCCACGAATGGCTCCTGCTCGATCACGGACAGCGTGACCCTGGTCATCGACCCATGTCTTGGTGTCGCTGCAATGGATCCCTCAGCGATCACCCTTGCGCCTGTGCCTGTCGCCCAAGGTGACTGGCTTACCGTGCACGGCGTAGCTGTTTCCGAGATGCTCCAGGTAGTATCCGTTGACGGTCGCGTGCAGACCATGGACACCGAGCCTGCGGAGCATGGATCCCGCTTGCATACCCGGGGGTATGCTGCTGGCACATACGCGCTTCGCCTCAAGAATGGTAGCACACACCGCTTCGTGGTACAGTAGATGGGCCGCATATGGTCGCTGAACTGATGGGTCACGGAAAGGATGGATGCCCAAGCTGAACGTTTTTGAATGCGCCGTGTACCTGAGATCGATGCATTGGGTCCTGATCCTCTGGTTAATTCCGCTGGTCGCCCTTGCCCAGCCTACGCCGCCCGATTTCTGCTTCGTGATCTCCGAGCCGGGTGATGCGGACAAGCCCTTGTCGCGCGACTACGTGGTGCAGCAGCAATACCGCGAGCGTGTGTTCTTCCACAACTCCGAACGCTTTTGGTTGAAGCCCGATACGATCATCACGCTCGGTAGCGGTGACCTCTTCCGGGAGAAGAACAACGGATGGCGCGTATTCACACCGGACGCTGGAGTGATGGAGAGCCGCATTCTGGTGATCGCGGGCAAGGACACCATGCGCATCGACCTGCCCGACGATGTGCAGCCCTTGATCGATCGCGCGTGGCGGCGCTGGGACAGGAATTCGCCCGAAGTGATGCGCTTCAAGCCGGGTCGTACGTGGGACGTCAACATTGTGATCAACGAGTACCAAGCGGGTGTGGTCACGCATCAGGTCATTCTGAAGCGCTTGCAAGCGGAAGCGAACTACGTACCGCCACCGATGAACATTCCTCCGCCGGGCATTCATCCACCGGAGCTTCGACCCGCACCACCGATCGCGGAACAAGTACCTCCTGCACCGAAGACACCAGAGGAATGGGAGGCCTTCTGGGCGGAACAGCCAGCACTGAAGAAGGTGGAAGTGGAGCGCATCAGTTCCGACACGGTGTGGTTGCGCATCAGCGGCCGCGTGATGCTGAACGGCGGCTGTGGTAGTGGCATGCCGCTCTTCAATATCGAGATGCGCACCGATACCGGTTGGGTGGACCGCATCCTGTTCGAGTGGATCCAGATGGACTGCGGTATGCCGTGGGGTGACTGGCAAGAGCGAGTTGTGATGTTGCCGCCGTTGCGGTGGTGGTTGGGTGTGAATTCACCGGAAGCCACCAAGGAACTGAAGCCCGGTACCTATCGCATCGTGCTCAAGGGTGGCGACATGCAGGAGGTGCGGACAGAGGCGTTCGAGGTGCGGTGAACCAAGTACTTTGTACCGTGTACCGGAACCCGATGCGCCCCCTCTTCCTCCTCGCCACCCTGCTGCTCGTGCCCATGCTGCACGCCCAGATAGCCCGGATCCCGCGCATGCCTCCGGTGAAGGTGAAACCCCATGTGCAGCTCGCGCCCGCAGCGCCCGGGCTGCCGATCCGCGATACGCTCTACACCAACGACACCTTGCGCGTGATGGTGATCGGGGAAGTGATGGTGGTGCCCGCCTTCGACCCGCGGGTGCCGGTGCATGGGTTCCAACGCAAGATGAATGGCGAATGGCAGGACCTGCAGCCGCTGCCGCATCCCATCCGCAAGCGCGACCGCTACTACGGTGACCGCAGCTGGCCATCGGTGGGCCTGGTGCCGAAGGTGGGTCATCGACCTGCAACGGGTGGCTTGTGGGCGCCGGGCGAATACCGCGTGGTGCTCTTGGTGGAAGGGAAGAAGCCCTTGTTCGGTCCACCGTTCCATGTGGTTGAGCGCTGAGCGTTCAGCGAGGAATTTTTTGCTCCGTCGTCCTGATCCGATATGCCTTGGGCGGACCGGTCAATTGCGAACCACAGATGCACACAGATGGACACGGATCGGATCGGACTTATCCGTGTCCATCCGTGTTCATCCGTGGTTGTCTTTTGCATGATGATGGAGATCTCATTGAACCGATGCGCTGCTGGTGTGTACCGTTGGATATGCGTTCGCTCATGCTCCTCATCGCGTTGGTGT
>JBATND010000116.1:0-2829 GCA_049290175.1 Flavobacteriales bacterium
GAACAAGGTGGCGCAGCTCACGCGCTTCACGCAGAGCGACATGACGAGCCTCGCGTTGGGCAACGTGCGCGTGGTGTTCGTTTCGCTATACCCGCTCGAGAAAGGCTTCGTGATCAACAAGCAAGGCCACGGCAAGCTGAGCGACTTGGGACTTGACCTCGCGACAGGCCTGGGCGACGCGCGCGTGAACCACCTGCAGGCCATGAACGACTACTTCACCGACCTGCAAGCAGAGTACAAATACCTCTGCGATGGCGCGGGAAAGTCGCACCGCGTAGATGGTCACGACTGGAGCTACCGTATGGTTTCGAGCATGGCGGAAGTGGATGCGGCCTTGCGTGAGAGCCCAACCACCATTTGCGTAGTGCCAACGATCGAAGGCGCACAGGTCTTCAACTGCGGCCTTATGGCGATGAACCGCGTAGCCAACGAAGCAGAGTTGCTGGCGAACGTGCGCAAGGTGAAAGGCTGGGCGCATCCACCTTTCTTCATGACGTTCGCGCACCACTTCGACAACGAACTCTGCGGCCATGCGCTTGCCTTCGATCAAGGCATACAGCGCGATCAACTCGATCAGAAGTCGCGCTTGGGCGAGGGCTTCACGGACCTGGGCTGGACCGTGCTCGAGGAAATGCTGAGCACCACCAACAGCAAGCGCATACTCATCGACATCAAGCACATGAGCCCCCTGGCGCGGCGTGAATACATCGCGCATGCGGCAAAGGAGAATATTCCGCTGATCGTGAGCCACGGCGCGGTGAATGGTGCCACCTCCATGGAGGATCCACGGCACGGCAATCCTTCAACAGCAGGCCGTTTCAGCGCAACAGGGCTGGTGCCGCAGATGGGCAGCCGCTTCCCGGTATCGATCAACTTCTACGACGATGAGCTGATCGCCATCGGCAAGAGCCAGGGCCTTTTCGGCATCCAGATGGACGAGCGTCGCATTGGCAGCGAAGAATGGTTGCGCAAGGCATCGGGGCGAACCGAGCGGCGCAAGGCGCTCTTCTACAGCAGCCAGTTGATCTGGAACCAGATTCAGCACATGGCCGAAGTGCTCGACGCGCAGAACCTCAGCGCGTGGGACATCCAATGCATCGGCACAGACCACGACGGCATCGTTGATCCGCCCAATGGCTACTGGAGCGCCGTTGACCTGAACGACCTCGACGACTACCTACTCATGCACGCGCACAATTACCTGCGCGGAAATGGCAACACGCTGCGCAACGCCTTCAACCGCGGCATCGACCCTGAGCTGCTCGTGGATAAGGTGATGCATGGGAATGCCATGGCGTTCTTAAGGAAGTGGTTCGTGTGAGGAGTGCTATGAACGAAACCAAACAACCCCACAAACATGCCCATCCATTCGCTTGCTCCTGTTGAAGGCGTTTTCGAGGTCAATGACCCCAATTGCATCATTAGGCTCACGGTAACCTTGGGCCACGCCGGGCAAGAAGGCGCTTCTGCGGTCCAAATCGGAGGCATTGACCGCGGCCACCGTGCTGGCAGCTTCAGCATGGAATTGGGCAGCGCAGCTGATCTGGATGGACAGCTCCTGAGAGTATCAACCGTGGTCCAAGACGTGGCGAATGAGCACAACGACCTGTCCTTCGCCATCGAGATCACCGCATG
Source organism: Flavobacteriales bacterium (assembly GCA_049290175.1). Lineage (GTDB taxonomy): Bacteria > Bacteroidota > Bacteroidia > Flavobacteriales_F > PHOS-HE28 > PHOS-HE28. Next base: position 1,636 of record JBATND010000116.1, read on the forward strand.
TGGACAGCGCTTCTTCGAGCGTCGGGAACGCAGTGTTCCCAATCATGGAGATGGCATCAGCATCATGACCTTCATCGGCATACTAACCGCTTGAATATGCGCTACCGTATCATGATTGCGCTATGCCTCAGGGCATACGGAACATCAGCCCAACAGCACGAGATAGACCTTGATGTGCTGCGCGCCCCGGTTTCACCCGGTTCCATGCTACTTGGGATGGCCGAAAGCGACATCCAGCGACCTACCGATCCAACGGCGTTCATGCTCTCGCTCCGGCAAGCCAGCGACGACTTCAGCCAATTACCGGCCAACTATGCGGTGGACATAGCACCAGCTTGGCTCTTCGGCAATCGCAACAGCGCTAGCGACATGCTCGGCATCGATAATCAGGGGAAAGCCGTTCGGCAAGGATGGAAACGAACGGTCTGGCAGAGCCTAGTGCTCAGCACAGCGCTGAAGAACCCCACACTTTCGGACAGCTTAGCAGGCAACCCACGGGCGGGTTTCGGATTCAAGTTCTCCTTATGCCGAGGTGATGCCACTGAGGAATCACGCAAATCACTGCTACGCGTGAAACAAGCGCTCACTGCCTATGCGAGTCTCAACTTGGATTTGAGCAACACCGATGAGCGCAATGACTCACTGTGCCAAGAGTTACGGCGAGACATTGCATCTGCCACTCAAAGCCGAAGGGATATCGACTCGCTCTTGCGCGCTGTGGATTTAAGTGCACGTGAGCGTGGTGCCTTGGAAGCGCAACATGCGGCCGTCAACGCGCTGCGCAAGGCCCAAATGAATCAGCTCACGATGCGATTGGCACAGTTGTCCGAGCGGCAGCAGACCCGCGACCGCCTGAAGGCCTTGGCCGATTCATGCACCGCTGCCGCCGAAGCGTTCAAGATAAAACGCACTGGCTTTTTCTGGGACGTTGCTGGCGGTTTAGCACTTGACTTCCGGGATCGGCGGTTCGACAACAGCTGGGTCACCACCGGCGGCATCTGGACCACTCTAGGCTACGAAAGCGAGAAGTGGTTCTCAGCAGGACTCATGGGACGGTTCCTGCTCAGCCCGGACCAGACCTACCGCGTGGCCGACAGCCTCGTGACCGGTGAAGGCCAGAGCATCGATTGTGGCGCGCGCCTGACGATTGACCCGCCTGATGGCCGATTCACGTTCAGCGGCGAGGCCTTGTAC
>JBATND010000117.1:0-5701 GCA_049290175.1 Flavobacteriales bacterium
GTTCCATGGTGCCCCAGTTGAATTCGTGCGTGTTGTGCTTCTTGCCGATGATGTCGTTGGCCCAACTCACGGCCTTCACGCCGCTGATCTTCTTCAACTCGGGGAAGACCGAGATGTACACATCGTACATCGGTGCGCGCACGGGGATCAGCACCACTTGCTCCTTCTGGAAACCGAGATCGACGCTCTGCAAGTGATCATGCTGGCGTTTCACGAAGACGGTGCCGATGATGAGCACCAGCGCGATGGCGAACTGCACCACCACCAGCGCTTTCCGCAAGGCTTGTCCGCGTGATGTGCCCCCGCTGTTGCCTTTCAGCACCGTGGCAGGTTGGAACGACGAGAGGAAGAAGGCCGGGTAGATCCCGCTGAGCAGACCGACGACCACCGCGATGCCGAGCACGTAGGGCACGAGCAGTTGTGGCAATTTCATGGTTTCACCGGCGAGCTGGTTGAAGGCGGGCATCAGCAAGTGAATCAGCGCGAGAGCGATCAATGCTGCGAGCAAACTCATCAGCACGCTCTCCAGCAGGAATTGCGCGATCAATTGGCCACGCGCCGCACCGGCTGCTTTGCGCACACCCACTTCACGCGCACGGTACGCGCTGCGCGCCGTGGCGAGGTTCATGAAGTTGACGCCCGCCAGCACGATGATGAAGAAGCCGATGGCCCACAGGATATTCACACTGCCCGCATCGCCATTCTGCCGCATCTCGAAATCGAGCTTGCTGGTGAGGTGGATGTCGGCCAGCGGTTGCAACTCGTGCCCGATCTGGTTCTTGAGGAAGTCGGGGTAGTACTTCTGGATGAAGTCGGGGAAGATGCGGTCCACCTCCGCTTTGGTGATGCCCTCCTTCACGCGGACGTAGGTCCAGCACGGGTTCCACACCCAGTTGTTCTTCTCGATCTTCTGCCAGAATTGCGTAATGGTGTAGAACGAGACCAGTCCCGTGAATTGGATGTGCGAGTTGCGCGGGATCTCGCCGAGGATGCCCGTCACTTGCACGTCCATCGCGTTGTCCCACTTCATCATCTGGCCCATCGGATCCGCATCGCCGAAGTACTTCTTGGCCAGTTCCTGCGAGAGCACGATGCTGCCGGGCTTGCTCAGCGCCGTCTTCGGATCGCCCACAAGCAGTGGGTAGTCGAACATATCGAACACGGTGCTGTCCACCAGGTAGAGGCCGCTCTCGGTGAACATCTTGTCGGTGCTCAGACTGTCGCCCACCTTCAGCGTGTGCTGCGGATCCTGAAAGTCGAACCAGCGGCAGTAGCGCTCGATCAGCTCCGGATGATCGTGGAACAGCGTAGGCCCAAGGCCGAAGACCATGCTGCTGCTGTGCTCGCCCTGGCCCTCCATCTCGATCTCGCCCACAACGCGGTACACGCGGTCCACATCCGGCACGAAGCGGTCGAAGCTGCGTTGGTGGTGCACGTACAGCCCGATGAGCACGAAGCAAGCGAGCCCCGTGGCCAGGCCCAGCAGGTTGATGAACGTATAGAGCTTCTGCTTCCATAGATTGCGGAAACTGACGAGGAGGGGGTTCCTGAGCATGAGGGGCCGCGATCAGAAGATGAGATGATCAGTTGATCAGAAAATGGAATGCCGGCTTGCACTGGATCATCCTATCATCCAATTCTGTGTTCATCTGATTGACAAGGGTTAGGCAAGGTGCCTCCGACTTCATCTCTCTTTGGCGGCTTCAGTGCGCTGGCGTTGCATCGGTGACAAGCAGTTGGTAATGGCTCATTCATGCCGAAGCGCCTTCACCGGATCCGTCACCGCCGCGCGGTACGCCTGCACCGTTACCGTGAGCACGGTGACGAACAAGGTGATCAATAACGCCGCTGCGTACAGCAAGGGGGAGATGTCCGTGTGATACGCGAAGGTCTCCAACCAACGGCCGATGGCGTAGAAGGCCAGCGGAAAGGCCACGAGCAGCGCGAAACCGAGCAGCACCACGAACTCGCGGTTCATGCGGCGGACGATGTCGAAGAGCGGCGCGCCCATGACGCGGCGGATGCCGATCTCGCGCGTGCGCTGCTTCGCGGTGAAGTAGGCGAGACCATAGAGCCCCATGACGGTGAGAAGGATGGTGAGTACGGCAAAAGCGGTGAAGACGCGGAAGAGCTTGTCCTCCGCTTGGTAGAGCTGCGCGATGCTGTCAGTGAGGAAGGTGGCCTCCCAATCGTCGTTGGGGCGCAGGGCGCTCCAGCGCTTCTGCAAGGCGGCGAGCTGCATGCCGACCTCGCCCGACGCAAGACGCAGCACCAGATTCTGCACGCCGTAGCGCTGGCTGCTCTGGAAAATGCAGAGCGGCTCGATGGGCGTGTGCATGCTGGCGTAGTGGAAATCCTTGACTACGCCGATGATGGTGAGCTGCTGCTCGGGCTGAGGCGGTGTGGCCTGCGCATCACCGGGGATGTAGATCTTCTCGGCGAGGGGATCCTTCCAGCCGAAAGCCTTCACCGCGCTCTCGTTCACCACAACGGCGGTCTGCGCATCGCTGGGGATAGCCGGGTCGAAGTAGCGACCAGCGGCGAGTTCGATACCGAGCAGCGATGGGAAGTCGGCATCGACGTTGAGCGTGGGCATGGGCTTGTCGATGCGGCCCTCGGGGGTGTTCACCTGCAGCACCCATCGTCCACCGCTCTGCCCAGGCAGGCTTTGCGTGAAGGACGCGCCGGTGACGAAGCTCTCGCGCATGAGCTCCTGTTTCACGGGGCGCAGCGCATCCCACGCGAGTGTGTCCTCGCCGCGCGGCTGCGGCATGGTGATACTGAGCAGTTGCTCCTTGCGGAAGCCCATGTCGCTGGTGCGCAGCCAATGCAGTTGCGCGAACACGGCGAGCGTACCCACGACCATGAACAGCGCGATGGCGAACTGCGCGCCCATGAGCACTTTGCGCACACGTCCCTTCCCGGCCCCACTGGCCACGCCCTCCTTCAGCAGCAGTTGCGGGGAGAAACGCGAGAGGAAGAACGCAGGATAGCTGCCGGCCACCACGCCGATGAGCAGCACAATGAGCAGGATCACGGCGAAGAAGCTGCCCTGCATGAGGTAGCCCATGCCGATCTCCTTCTCCGTGATGGTGTTGAACGCAGGCAGGCAGAGCCATAACAGACCGAGGGCGACGAGGATGCCGATGACGGCGATCATCACGCTCCCTCCGATGAATTGCGCCACAAGCTGCGGGCGTTGCGCGCCGCTGACCTTGCGCAGGGCCACTTCCTTGGCACGGCGCGTGGCATCGGCGGTGCTCATGTTGATGTAGTTGATGCACGCGATGGCTAGGATGAGCACCGCCACGATGGCGAAGAGCGTGACGTAGGCCTTGTTGCCCTTCTTGGGCGTGTCGTAGATGAGCTCGCTGTTGAAGTGCACCTCGCGCAGCGGCTCCAGGTTGAAGCGGATCTCGCCATGGAATTGCTCGCCGCCCCACGCGGGGATGATGTACTTGGTGACGAAGGCGTCCATCTTGCTCTGGAAGGCATGCTCATCCACGCCGGGCGCGAGCACGAGGTAGTTGAAGCAACTGTTGTTGCCCCAGCTCTGCGAAAGCTGCTCGCGTGCCTGCGGAGGCATACCGAGGCGGCTCATGAAGACGCCCATGGGGATGTGCGTGTTCTCGGCCTTCTGGTCGATGACACCGGCGACCTTCAGCGTGCGGCCGTTGCGCGCAACGAGCTTGCCGATGGGCTCCTCCGCACCGAACATGCGCGTGGCCATGTCCTGCATGATGACGATGTTGTCCGGCTCGTCGAGCGCGGTGCGATCGCCTTTGACGAAGGTGAAGTCGAAGGCGCGGAAGAAACTGGTGTCGGCGTTGTAGCCGTTCTCAGCGAGGTAGGGCTTGCCCTCGTACTCCAATGTGGTCTGACCGAGCTGGAAGAGCGATACGCCGCCCTCGATGTCAGGGTACTCCTTCAGCAGCGCCTCCATGATGGGGAAAGGCGTGATGCCGAAATCGTCCTGTGTGTCGCCGAACTTGTAATGCGCCTGCACGCGGAAGATGCGGCCGGCCTTCCGGTGGTGCGCATCGAAGCTCAATTCATCCTGCACATAGATGTAAATGAGCATGCACGCTACGATACCGATGGCCAGCCCGATGATGTTGAGCGCGGCAAAGAGCTTGTCGCGCTTGAGCGTGCGCCAAGCGATGAGGAGGTAGTTCTTCCACATGCGCCGAAGGTGGGACATGCTGTCCGCGGGATGAACAGCGGAGTGCGTTGGCGTTGGGGGAGTGATGGGCGGTTAACCGCAACCATTGCCCGCCTTTGACCGACATGCACAAGAACCGCGGGGGCCGCGCAACCCAAGTGGAGGTCCTGAAGCACCGGTCCGATCGTCACCGCGCCGAGTCCGCTGCACCTCCCCTATCCGGGTGATGATGCGCGACGGCAAGCGCACTGCGCGCTCAGAGCTTGACCCGCACCCATAACGCGGATATGACCTTCATCACGCAAGCAACGCTGGTGCCAGCTATTTTTGCGCGGTGAAGCCCCGCATCTGGTTCCTATTGCCCGTCCTTTGGGTGCAAGGTTTCTTGGTCAGCCCTGACCTGATGAGGCTCCCTATTCTCTTCGTGCATTACTTGGAGCATAAGGCCGATTCCGAGGATCTCGACCTCGCATCGTTCATCGCGCTGCACTACACGGACGAAGAGCACCATGCTCAGGATCACAGCGGCCACGAGAATCTCCCCTTTCACCACCATCACGGGGCTGGAATGGATCATGCATCGTCCAACGTGTTCGCCAACGAACCCCTGCGCCAAGTGAGTTTCCCCGCGCTTTCCGCTCTTTCGCCCATAGCGCTGCCCTACGACCAGGATGTGCTCGCTGGACACCATCCGGAGCTCCTGCGACCGCCCCGAGCCCAGGCCTGATCCCAGGCCGGTCACAGCGCTGTTCTCTGTTCCGGTCGACCCGTTGATCCGCCTCGTGCGGTTCGCGGTGCTTTCAATCATTCCATCGGAACATTCCCATGCTGGACCGCATCATCACATTCTCCATCAAGCAGAAGCTCATCGTCGGGCTTCTCGTCCTGGGCCTCATCGGCTACGGTGCCTACAACGTCACCCAACTGCCGATTGACGCCGTACCCGACATCACCAACAACCAGGTGCAGGTGATCACCGTGAGCCCCGCGCTTGGGGCCGGTGACATCGAGCGCCTGATCACCTTCCCCATCGAGCAGGCCACGCGCAACGTGCCGGGCATCATCGAGCAGCGCAGCTTCAGCCGCTTCGGGCTCTCGCTCGTCACCATCGTGTTCGACGACGCCACGGATGTGTACTGGGCACGCCAACAGGTCACTGAACGACTGGCGCAGATCACCATTCCGGAAAACCTTGGCAAACCTGAGCTGGGACCGGTCTCCAGCGGCTTGGGCGAGATCTTCCAATACGTGGTGAAGCCCAAGCCCGGCTACGAGGGCAAGTACGACGCGTCGGAACTGCGCACCATCCAGGACTGGATCGTGCGGCGCCAGCTCATCGGCACCGAAGGCGTGGCCGACGTGAGCAGCTTCGGTGGTAAGTTGAAACAGTACGAGATCGCCGTGGATCCCGAACGACTGGGCGCCATGGGCATCACCATCGCGGATGTCTTCGATGCCGTGGCACGCAACAACGCCAACACCGGCGGGGCGTACATCGAAACAGGACCGTCGATGCTCTTCATCCGCACCGAGGGCCTC
>JBATND010000118.1:0-3600 GCA_049290175.1 Flavobacteriales bacterium
CGCTGTATCCGGGCAGCGTGGCAATCGCATTCAATTGGCTGCTCCCATTCAAGCAGATGGGGTTCGGCGTTGCTGTTACCGAGGTGATGGCCGGGTTCGGATCGACGCTCACACCAACAGGATTGGCTGGGCTGCTGCAGCCGTTGGCGGTGGTAACCAATGTGTAATTGCCGGCAGCAGCGAGCGTCACTTCGGATATGGACGGATTCTGGAGGGCACTGGCGAATCCGTTTGGACCAGTCCATGTCCATGTAGTGCCGAAGTCTGAGCTGCCGAGTAGATCCAGGTTCTCCCCAACGCAGAGCGTGGCATCAACAGCGGTCGGCACGGAAGTCGGGTTCGGGTTCACCGTGAGGGTGAACTCTGGCGTGGTCACGGTCGTGGGGCCTGCCGAGCAGGTCACATCAACCACCACGTAATAGGTGCCAACAGGTAGCGTTGCGAAGTCTTGGGAACTTCCGGTACCCAAGTTGGTGTCGTAGGGGCCGCCAGGCGTAGTCCCGTACTTCCACTGATAGCTGATACCCAAGCCACTGCTCGCGCCCGTGAGCACGCGAATCACGGTTGCGTCCAGGTCGCAGGCCGAACCGCTTCCGCTGATGGCGCCAGCATCCGGAGCAACGCAAGCATCAATGTTGAAGGCTCCGATGTCGTTCTGCCGAGGTGCGCATCCCAGATCGGTGGTCATGTATGCCGGAGCAGGGGCGAAGCCAGCACCATCGAGGGCTGCTTGCGCCGAAACGAAGTTGCCATCGAGCAGCGCATTCACTTCCACGTTGTTCGTGGCTTGTGCAACGGCGGTTTGCCAGGCTGCAACGCCATTGCGCGTTGTAGTTGCGCTCAAGGCGGTGAAGCCGGTTACCCCAAGATCGCTTGCAATGAAAACATCGTTGTGGCTCACCACACTTCCGGGAGCGCCGAAGGTGGTGGCGTTCGGGGTATGCACCACGCCGAAGTGGCGCGCAACGCCGGTTTGCCCGCTGGTGTTGTTCTGGAAGATGTTGTTGCGGATGGTCCACACCGCGCCGGTGATCGGATTGGTGTGCTCGAAGCAGGCATCCGATTGGTTCGGGTTCGCACTACTGTTCATCACCACGGTATTGTTCCACACCTCGATGATCGGCGTGTTCAAGGCGCTAGCGCTCACGAAGTAGAGGCCGCGCGGACCGCGGGTGCCTGTGGCGGTGCCGGTGTAGGCGCGCGTGATCTCGCTGATGGCATTGTTGTAAACGCGCAAGGTGGGCTGCGGCACACCAGTAGTTGTGCTATGCGTGGCGCGGATGCCCGCCATGGCCGTGGTGGTGGTGCCCGTGCCCGCGATGCCGCGGATGATGTTGTTGTTCACCACGCATTGCCCGGCGAAGAGCGTGATGTTGATGCCATCGAGTTGGCTGGTGGTGTTGCTCACATTGCGGATCTCGCAGTTCGCCAAGGTGAAGTTGACCTGGCTGGTCATCTGCACGCCATAGCTCTGCAGGGCCGTGGCAGTGCCTCCGATGTCGCCGAACACATTCGGGTCGCCGATGCTGTTGTAGGTGCCGCAGCCGGTGGTGGTGATCACGTTGCCGTCATCATAGAACGTGGTGCTTCCGCCGTTGAGCCAGATCCCCGCGAAGCAGTTGCGGATGGTGAGGTTGCGATAGGTGTTGGCGCTGTTGGCACCGGCGAAGTCCGTGGGAATGATGCCGCCGCCGGTAGCTGTGGCGGTCTGCATGATGCCGCGGCTGGTGGTGTTGGTGCGGTTCAGGCGGATGGTGCAGTTCTCGATCACGTTGAAGGTGGCGCCGTCCGTAGCGTTCCGGTTGCGGATCAAGTAGCCGTATTCAACAGTGGCCACTGCGCTGGCATCGATGTCGATGCCATTGAACACGATGTGGTCGCCACCGGAAATGGTGATGCCTGCATCAGTGGTACCGGCAGTGCCGGAAGGCGTGATCACAGGATTAGCGCCAACGCCGCTGCGCTGGAAGGTGATGGTATTGCCCGGTGAGCCAGAGGCCGTCATCACCGGCGTGTTCTCATTGAAAACCTGGCCGGCAGTCACGTTCATCACCACGGGGCCTGTTATGGGGGCGCAAGCCGTAACGGTGTTCAAGAAATCAATCGCGTCGGTGAAGCTGTTGAAGTTGCTGCCGCCAGTGGGAAGTGTATTGTCAATTGTGAATGTGCCACCGCCAAATGCCGTGATGGGCGTTAGCGTGAATTCCGGTGTGGTGCTGGAAAGGCCGCCATTCGAGCAGGTGACCTCGCATACGTAATACGTCGTGCTCGTTACAGGCCCAGTGTTGAAGATGAAGCCGGTTCCCGCATTCGTGTATGGCCCCCCCGGTGTCGAAGAGGACATCCACTGGTAGGTTAGGCCAGTGCCTAGGCTGGCACCCTCGAGTGTCAGGTTAGTGCTGTTGCCGGAGCATATGTTCGAAGGGCCAGAGATGGTGCCCGCTGAGGGTAGCCCACTGCAAGGTGCGAGAGGTATGAACGTGATTGTGCCTGTGAAGCCACGATCATTGATCGCGGAGGTTGTGGTTCCGCCCCAGCCAACATCAGTGCCCATGGTCACGGTGCAGCCGCCATTGCTGAAGGTGATGCCAGAGCCGACTGTATTCTGATAGGAAAGGCTCGAGTTCAGTGCCAATGCTAATCCGTAGGTGGCTCCTCCTGGAACGTTGAGTCCGATGCCGCTCATGAGCGGTTGTATCGAACCCGCCGGAACGCTGAAGGATTGTGGACCGATCGCGGTCCAACCGTTGCCAGCATCCAAGGGCAAGGGGTTCCCAGCTATCGGCGTGGGCCTCCACCAGAGCGTAGCGGAATTGGCCGTGGTGCTGCTGGTCCATGCAGATAGATCCGTGATCTGCACCGGGTCGGCATTCGTGTTCGTGAAGTTGAAGGTCACCATCGCAGACCCATTGTTCTGCGTGGTCTGGCACGTGATCGTGATCTGCGCATTCACTGCGCCTACCAGGATCATCAGCATCATCAGAGAGACGAGCCTCGTCCACCAGTTGACACGTGTCGGGTAAGTGTTCGTGTTCATGGGTTTTGGTTTTTCGTCAGGGGCTGGGCTATGGAGCGTGTTCCGGTTTCAGTTCAGATCGGTCGGTTTCCTGGGTGACTTGTGAAGGGCAATAGCGGTGGTACAAGAAGACACCAGCGCGGTGCGTGCTTCACTGTTGCAGCATGCCCCAACCGTATCAGGAAGCTGAGCAGCCGTCATCACGAAGCGATGGCAGTTGCAGAGCGGCGTGCTCAAGAGCAGGCAGGTTGATGAACGAGTGCGGTGAGGGGAAACCAAGGCGGGATCTTTCTGGCGGAGCAATAGTATTATTTCTGATCAAGGAAACGACGGAGAAAATATTTCTCCACTGAAGGCAACCCATAAGATTGAACGCAACGGCCCCCGCTCCATTTTGGAGCGGGGGCCGCAATCAGGCGCTGCGGGCGCTAGCCCGGATTGTTACTTCTGGATCACCAGTCGCTCATTGAAGGTGCTGCTTCCAGCGGTGATGCTCACCATGTACAAGCCGTTGGCGAGCGATCCATCGAGGTCGAGCACGGTGTTGAGGAAGCCATCCTGGGCGGCGATGGTGCGTGTGATGG
>JBATND010000119.1:0-4511 GCA_049290175.1 Flavobacteriales bacterium
CCCCAGTGCTGCTGCTCGCCATAGCCGCTTCGGCGCAGCCCGCCACCAATACCACCGATGCCAAGGGCCGCAAGCAGGGCGCTTGGAGCAAGCCTTGGCCCAACGGCCAGGCTCGCTACACCGGGCAGTTCATCGACGATAAGCCTACCGGTGAGTTCAAGCACTTCGACGAGAAAGGCCGGCTCACCAGCAAGCATATGCATGCCAGCGATGGCCGCGTGAGCCGTGCAGAGCACTACCACGCCAACGGTGCGGTGATGGCGCGCGGCAAGTACATCGGGCAGCAGAAGGACAGCACTTGGAACTACTACGCCGAGGATGGCGGCTTGCGCAAGGTGGAACGCTTCGCGGATGGCAAGCTCAACGGCGAGCAAGTGACCTATTATCCTACGGGCCAAGTGGCCGAGCGCGAGGAAAGGCGGGCAGGGGAATTGCACGGCCCCAGCAAGAGCTGGTTCGCCAATGGCAAGCTGAAGAGCGAGGCCAACTATGTGAAAGGCGAAGCCGAAGGCCGAATGACCTTCTACCATCCGAATGGGAACAAGGAGATCGAGGGCGACGTGGTGAACGGCGTTCGCGACGGCACTTGGTACTACTTCAATGCCGATGGCTCGATCCAAGTGCAGGTGCTCTATGCCAAAGGGCAAGTGGTGAAGGAGCGTAAAGAGAACGGCACCTTCACCGAGTACTTCGATGATGAACGTCCCAAGAGCGAAGTGACCTATAAGAAGGGCAAGCGCGAAGGCAAGTTCATCGAGTGGCACGACAACGGGAAGTGGGTGATGAAGGCATCGAAGCCCGATGAGGCCATGGGCCTGCCGTCGGATACGGAGCGCGTGCTCGAAGGGCAGACCAAGAAGCGCGAAGGCGCCTACGTGAATGATCAGCTCGATGGCGAGGTGCGGGAGTACGACGAGAAGGGGAAGCTCCTGAAATCGACGAAATATGTTGGAGGAGTAGCACAGCAGAAATGATGGTCACTGAGCAACGCACAATGAGCAGCGCGCAGTTGGCAGTCGGCAGTGTGCGAGCAGGTACTTCAACCGCCAGCTGCCAACTGCCGACTGCCAACTGCATTCAGCAATGAGCAAGCACGGGCGCATACTGGTGGCCATGAGCGGCGGGGTGGACAGCTCTGTTGCCGCATTGATGCTGAATGAGCAGGGCTACGAGGTGATCGGTGTCACCATGAAGACCTGGGACTATGCCGATGCCAGCGGCGGCAAGCGCATCACCGGCTGCTGCGACCTCGACAGCATCAACGATGCGCGCAACATGGCGGTGAGCCGTGGCTTCCACCACATGATCATCGACATTCGCGAAGAATTCGGCGATGCCATCATCGGCAACTTCACGCGCGAGTACATGGCCGGCCGCACGCCCAATCCCTGCGTGCTATGCAACACCTTCATCAAATGGGAAGCGCTGCTCAAGCGCGCCGACATGATGGATTGCGAGCTGATCGCCACCGGGCATTACGCGCAGGCACGGCAAATGGAGAACGGGCGCTGGGTGGTATCGAAGGGCCGCGACGAGACCAAGGACCAGAGCTACGTGCTTTGGGGGCTCGAGCAGAAGAACCTCGCCCGCACGCGCTTCCCCATCGGCCACTTCCGCAAGAGCGAGATCCGCCAGATGGCCATGGACAGCGGATTCCCCGAGTTGGCGCAGAAGAGCGAGAGCTACGAGATCTGCTTCATCCCCGACAACGATTACCGCGGCTTCCTGAAGCGGAAAGAGCCTGAAGCAACCGCCCAATTGGCCCATGGCAAGCTCGTGAGCGTAGGAGGGGAGCTGCTGGGCGAGCACGACGGTTATCCCTTCTTCACCATCGGCCAGCGCAAGGGCTTGGGCATCGCCACCGGCGAGCCGCTCTACGTCACCGACATCCAGCCGGATTCCAATACGGTGGTGCTGGGCCGCAAGTCCGACCTCGACAAGACCAGCATGTGGGTGCGCAAACCGAACTTCCAGCTGGTGGAGGCGTTGGCCAGTGAGATGGAAGCCGTGGTGAAGATCCGCTACAAGGACAAGGGCACCCCCGCCACCTTGGCGATGGATGGCGAACGTGTGCATGTTGAATTCCATGCCCCTGTGGCAGGCATCGCACCGGGGCAGAGCGCCGTCTTCTATATCGGCGACGATGTGCTCGGCGGCGGGTTCATCGATAGGCCATAGCCCATGAAGCACTCCATCCTCACCCAAGCGGCGCTCATCGCCATCGTCCTGTTTGCTTCCTGCAAGAAGGAAGAGGCCGAAAGCCCGGACCTCGGCTATGGTTACTTCCCCCGAAAGGTGGGCGCTTGGATCGAATACCAAGTGGACAGCACCTGGCGCGATGATCCCGTTCCCAATATCGGCTCCTTGAGCTACCGGTTGAAGGAGAAGGTGGTGGAGCAATACACCGATCCTGCTGGCCGCACCGCATGGCGCATCCATCGCATGGTGCTCGATGCCGACAGCAATTGGGTGGTGCGCGATGTGTGGACCAGCACGATGGATAACATCGCGGCCGAAGTAGCCGAAGAGAACATGCGCAGGCAAAAGCTCAGCTTCCCCGTGCGCGAGGGCCGGCGATGGGATGTGAACGTGTACAACGTCGAGAACGAATTGGAAGTGGCATTCCGCGAAGTGGATCGCCCGTGGACCGGTGGTGGCCTGAGCTACACCACCACGGTGCTCGTGAAGAACACGATACCCGCCAATGTTGTGGCCACCAACAACCACGAAGAGCGCTGGGCCAAGGATGTAGGCATGGTGCGCAAGTACCGTGAGGTGAAGAATCAGCAGAGTTCAGGATGCCTGGGTTGCTGGCGCGTGGATATGGTTGCTGTTGCCTACGGAACAGAATGAGCATGCGCATAACGTTCACGCTTCTCACGGTCGCGCTGTGCTTCGGCCTGCGCGCGCAAACAGGCCCTGATGCCTACTACGTCCAGTTCACCGACAAGGACGCCACGCCGTATTCCGTCGGGGAGCCGGATCAGTTCCTCTCGGCGCGTGCCATTGCGCGCAGGCAAGCGCAAGGCATCGCCATCGACGAGCTCGATCTCCCTGTCGATCCAGCATACATCAGCGCGGTGCTCACCACCGGCGACGTGCAGCTGATCAACCGCAGCAAGTGGTTCAATGCCATCACGATTCGCACGACTGATGAAGCAGCGCTCGAGGCAATCGCGCAGCTGCCCTTCGTGAGCAACGTGCGCAGCACGCGGCGGATGACAGGCCCATCGCCGGTGATGGACAAGTTCACGCTGGAAGTGGATCTGCCCATCGTGGCGCGCGGCGGACAGCCCGAGGATTACGGCTGGTCGTGGACGCAGATCAGCATGCTGAACGGCCAGGGCCTGCACGCCATGGAAGCGAAGGGCCAAGGCATGCTCATCGGTGTGCTGGATTCCGGCTTCGATCGCACCGACGAGCTCGCAGCTTTCGACGACCTGCGCGATCGTGACGGCATCGTGCTCACACGCGACATGGTGGAGCATGATGGCGATGTGTACGGCGATCACTGGCACGGCCGCAGCGTGCTCTCGTGCATGGCGGGCATCGTACCGGGCTATCTGCAAGGCACGGCGCCGCTGGCCGATTACGCCCTTGTGCGCACCGAAGCCGTGGCCTATGAACTGGTGATCGAAGAGGACAACTGGGTGGCCGGTGCCGAATTGCTCGACAGCCTCGGCGCCGATGTGCTCAACACCTCCTTGGGCTACACCACCTTCGACGATAGTTTGCAGAGCCACACCTACGCCAGCATGGATGGCGCCACCGCGCGCATCAGCATCGCGGCGGGCATCGCATCGCAGAAGGGCATGATCCCTGTGCAGAGCGCGGGCAACAACGGCTGGGGCGCATGGCATTACATCAGCGCGCCCGCCGATGCCTTCGACATCCTCGCGGTGGGCGCAGTGGGCGAGAATGAGCTGCATGCCGGCTTCAGCGCCTATGGCCCAAGTTTCGACGGCCGCGTGAAGCCCGATGTGATGGCCTTGGGCTGGGGGGCCATCGGCCTGCGCGTCGAGGGCGACAGCGTGGCACCGCTCAATGGCACTTCCTTCTCCGCGCCCATCCTCGCCGGTCTGGTGGCCTGCCTCTGGCAATTGCATCCGCAGCGCACCGCGCACGACGTGATGGATGCCGTGCGCCGCAGCGCGCACCTCTGGAGCACCCCCAACGACAGCATGGGCTACGGCATCCCCGACTTCATGCAGGCGCACGCGTGGCTCACCTTGACGACATCCGTGGAGCAGGTCTCGGGGTCGGCGCTGGTGGCATACCCCAATCCATTCGATGATCAGGTATTGGTGATCGGCCTTCCTGCCGATGGCACATGGAACGCACTGCTGCACGACGCCAGCGGTCGCGTGATCCGCACCGCGCAGCTCAATGCGAGCAATGGTACGCTGCGATGGAACGGGCTTGAGGGCTTGGCTGGCGGAGCATACGTGCTACGCATGGAGCGGAAGGGCGAGCGCGTGGTGATGCGGGTGGTGAAGCGATAGTTGAGGAAG
>JBATND010000120.1:0-4180 GCA_049290175.1 Flavobacteriales bacterium
TTCTTGAACTGTGCGTGCAGTGCTTGGGTCAGTTTCGACTTGTCGCCATAGCCGCTAGGCATCATCACGTTCGCGCTGAAGCCGAAGCGCAGGTAGAGCAGCCTGCCGAGCCATGAGTGCATGATCGCGCTCGGGCGGCTGAATCGCTTGTCGGGCATCAGGTCCCACATCCACGTGTTGTAGAGCACGATGCCCTTCACGTTCGCGCTGTGCTCCAGCGCGTGCTGCAAGCCGATGCCTCCACCGAAGTCGGTGACCACGAGCGTGAGATCCTTCAGCCCGAGGTGATCGATGAAGGACTGCAGGCGGCGGGCATGGGCGGCAACGGAATAGTCTGCGCTTTGCGGTTTGTCGCTGAGGCCGAATCCCAAATGATCAATGGCCAAGCAGCGGTGCGATGTACGGAACGCCTTGATCAGATGCCGGAAGCCGAAGCTCCAATCGGGCGTCCCGTGTACGAAGAGGATGATCGGGCCGGCGCCTTCATCCACGTAGTGCATGCGGCCATCGGCATGGTGGAAGGTTAGCGGGGCGAAGGGGAATTCATCGCGGTTGAGCCAATCGGGGGCGCTGAGGTCATTCGGATTCATGGGGCGAAAGTGGCTGCGCGCACAAGCGTGATCACTTGACGCCGATCAAGAAACGCAAGGCATCCCGGTACCTTCGCGCACCCTCATGAAACGCCGCTGGCTCGTTGGACTTGTCGCTGTTGTGGTGCTTGCAGTCGTGGTCTGGCGCGCCATGGCTGCCGATGAAGCCGCAGATAGCGGTGCGAGCTACTCGCTCTCCGAGGAGGAGGTCGCTTTGCTGCAACCGGGCGACATTATCCTGCGCCGCGGCCACGGCCTGGTGAGCGATCTGATCTCTGCAGTGCTCTCGGAGGAGTTCGATGTCTCGCATTGCGGCATCGTATCGGAGCACGACAGCGCGTTGTGGGTGATCCACTCGGTGAGCAGCAGCGTGTCGGAAGCCGACGGCATGCAAGCGCACCGGCTTCAGGCTTTCGTGGGCCAGAGCAAGCCCGGCAGCGTGATCGTGAGCCGCCTGCGCACCGATGCCGACCGCTCGTTGATCGCAACGCGCGCCAAGGGATTGCTGCGGCGCAAGGTCCCTTTCGACCACGACTTCAATTTGGACGACACCACGCGCATCTATTGCTCCGAGCTGGTCTGGCGCATCATCCGAGACGATTACGGGATCGATGTGTTCGATGAGCCTGATGCTGGCGATAAGGCCGGCCGTTACCGCTTCATGCGTCTGCTCGATACGGCCCGGTTCGAGGTAGTGCTGAACCACCAGAAGCAGTGACCCCGGCAACCTGACCTTGCGGGGCCATGTTGCCGGGGTCAAAAATGTTCGGTTGAATCGCTTACTGAGCGGCTTCCTCCAGCACCTCGCCTGCTTCCTCCATCATCTCTTCGCCTTCGCCCATCAGGGAGTCCATGCCAGCGTCGAGGTCGTTCATCATGTCGCCGCCCTCTTCGCCCATGCCATCTTCCTTGGCCATGTCAACGAGCCACTTGCCATCCTGCTTGATCAGGGTGAGGGTCTCGTCGGCATCCTTGCCGGCGGTGCGGTAGGTCACCGTGGCCTTGTCGCCATCGATGGTCTCACCGGTGATCTTCGAGGTCACGTTGTCGGTCTTGGGCATCATGGCCGCCATGCCGGAGAGGAGGTCGAGCATGCCAGCGGTCTTCTCGGTACCGAAGGCCTTGGCCTCTTTGAATTCCATCTTGTTCAGGTGGTTCAGGTACTTCTCAGCCACTTGGCTGGGGGTCATGTCTCCGCCGCCGCCGCAAGCAGCAAGGAATACGGTAGTGGCGAGGGCTAGCAGGAACGGGGTCTTCATGTGTTGTGGGTTGGTGAAAGTTGCCGAATCGGCCCGCGAAGAAAGGTTTTTTCCCGGAAACGGGCTGTTCCATGCGCCAAATCAGGAGCCGCGGAGCCAAATCTGCGCCTCTGGACCGAGGTTCATCACCAGATCAATGATGCTGCAGCTAGGCACGAAACCATGGCGCAGCCCGAAGACCTGTGCGTAGGGCGGGCCTGCCTTCAATACCGGGGGCAAGGGCTTCTTGGGGTGCAGGGCGGTGCGCAGATCCAGGTGCTCCGAGGAGGGCGACTCCACGAAGCGGTCCAAGACCTCGAAACCGGTATTCAGTCCCAGCCATCGCATGCCAAGCCTCAGTGTGGCTAGGTTCAGGTCGATGAGACGATCGTGGCGCTCTAGCAGCACGGCCTCTATTTCGTCGATGTAATGGATGAACCACGGTGCGTTGCCATAGGCGCTGCGGATGGCGTGCAGTTGCTGCTGGGGCCAGGTCTCAGCGTAGGAGAGGCGCACCTCACGCATGGGCATCTTGTTGCCGTGGTCGTGCAGGATCTGCACGCTGATGTCTTGCGGTCCGTTGGGGCCAACGATGCGTGTGCGCGTTCGGTGGCTCTGCCGCACGTAATGCTCACCGGTGTCGAAGATGATGCGCGGATGGCGAGCCAGCAGCCGGTAGTGCTCAACGCTGCCGAAGTAGAAGGCGGAGAGCAGGGGCACCAATGGCAATGCGGAATTCGATGCGGCGGTCACGGCTCCGTTTGGTTTGCGCCCGGCTGGCGCACCAATGGGAAGGATGCGCCGAACATCACGACGGCTTCTGCGAACCAGAATGCCTGCGATGCCCTATCGCTAGGGTCATTCGTGGTGCGCACGTCGGGCATCCAGATCCGACCGCCGTGCCCCTCAGCGCTGAGCACCAAGCGCTCGAAGAAGGTGATGCGCACCGCCGCGCTGAGGCCAGCCCCCGAACCAGAAAGATGGTAGTCGTCGCTGAGCATGTTCCCGTTGAAGCGGCATGCCGTGCGCGGCACCAGTGCGCCAACCGAAGCACCCAGCGCAGAAGAGAGCTCCATCCGGAGCACGCGGACACTCGCTAGCCGGTCACGCCGCTCCAGTCGTGCATTCACGAAGTTGAGCCCATCGGTGTGCTCATAGGTGAGGAACTCGCGGCTCAGGGTCACGCGTCCATCGCCATCCGCCACCGGCGGGCCGGCTTCAGGGGGCAGGCTTCCGGTCATGCGCACCTGCTGATCCTGCACCATCACGTACTTCATGTGATCGAAGGCGATGCCGGCGGCCCAATGTTCTGCGAACGCGTAATTGATGCGCAGGTTGGTCTGCGGGATCGTGAGCTTGACTGGGTTCAAGTACTCCACTGATACGGGCGTAGGGCGATCCGTTGCTCGTACATCATGCAGGGTGAAATCGTAGCCGTTGCCCCGGAAGCGGATGTCAGAGTTGGAATAGGTGTCGCGGTTCCAGCCCCAGAGCAGCTCGATGCGGCCTTTCTGCGGTGCCTGTGCGGCGAGCATGCTTGGCAGCATTGTGCCAGCGAAGAGAATGAAGATGCGCATGCTGGGCGCCAAAGTAGGAGGGGGTACCGAATGGACCGAGTTGGGTGAACGGACCGGGCTTGTCCGTGGTCAGATCATCCGCAGGCGCCCGCCCCAGAACCGCTCCTCCAGCCAGATCTTGAACAGCGGATCGATCCACTCGGTCTCCTTGCCCACGAAGTCGAGCACTTCTTTGTTCTCCAGGGCGGTGGTCATGCGCTTCACATGTGCGCTGGAGCTGAGGTTGAATCGGCGGATGGTCTCCATGGTGGTGAAGCGCTCCACGCCGTTGAGCAGCGCGCGCAGGTAGTTCAGTTGCGGCGTGGTCAGCTCGTCCACCAGCCGGTGATAGAGCGCATCGTGCTGGTTCAGCAGGTCCTGCAGGGCGATGTCCACCGTGGCCCGCGTGCAGTTGCGCCCGCTGGTTCGCAGCCATGCGGCATGCCCCAGCATCTGCACGTGGTAGCTGTGGTCCTGCATGCGGGCGGCCATGTGATCGCAGGTCTCTTCCGCGATGTTGATCCTCACGCTGGCGAAGCGCCCCTTGATGAAGGGCACCCAATCGTCGCGCTTGATCTTGTCCAGGAACATCACATCGCCGAAGCGGAAGAAGGGCATGCTCTGCTTGTTGAACAGGTCCATCATCATGTGGCGCTTGCTGCCGTAGATCACATGGCACACATGCTCCTGGTGCTGCCAAGAGGCGCGGAGGATCTTCTGGAAGCCGAGCGGGTCATCGAGCTGCATGATGTTCTGGAACTCATCGATGCACAGCACGAGCTGCACGCCCTTGGCT
>JBATND010000121.1:0-2187 GCA_049290175.1 Flavobacteriales bacterium
CGCAAGTCGTTGTTCTTCAGGATGAAGATGCTGGTGATGGCCGTGGCCACAGCGATGATCGATAGCCTCACCCAGAGATTGCGCACCAGCGTGACCAGCGTGATGAAGACGCTGATGACCATGCCGACCATGGGCGCGAGGATGATGAAGGCGGCGACCAGCCCGATCTTGGCCATGTTAACGCTCTCGATGTCGAAGCCGGCACCAGCCAATGCGGCTCCGGCGAAACCGCCGATAAGGGTATGCGAGCTGCTGCTGGGGATGCCGTACCACCAGGTAAGCAGGTTCCAGGCAATGGCGGCGATGAGTCCTGCGAGCACTACACGCAGGGTGATGAACTCCTCGTGCACCGTTTTGGCCACGGTATTGGCCACATGGTGGTCGCTGAAGATGAAGTAGGCGATGAAGTTGAAGGCCGCCGCCCAGATAACCGCCTGCACCGGCGTGAGCACCTTGGTGCTGACGATCGTGGCGATGGAGTTCGCCGCGTCGTGGAAACCGTTGATGTAGTCGAAGATCAGCGCCAGGGCGATGATCACGATGAGCAGCGTCATGGGCTCAGGCGTACTTGAGCATGATGGACTCGAGCACATTGCCCACGTCCTCGCACTTGTCCGTGGCCAATTCCAAGGTGCTGTACAGGTCGCGCAGCTTGATCAGCGCGATGGGATCCTTCTCATTGGCGAAGAGCTTCTGGATGGCCCGGTCGTACACTTCATCGGCCTGATTCTCCATGCTGTTGATCTGAACCACGAATTCCATGTGGGCATTGCTCTTGTGCATGCGCCGGAGGTTCTGCACGGCCAGCTGCACGATGTGAGCACCCTCGTTCACCAGTCGGGCCAGCTCGGAACAGGTCTGGTCGGGCTTGCCGATGCCGAAGAGCTCGAGGTTCTTGGCGCTGGCCAGGATGAAGTCGGCCACGTCGTCGAGGCTGGTGGCCAGGCTGTGGATGTCTTCCCGGTCGATCGGCGTGATGAAGTTGCGCGCGAGGTCGGTGAAGATGGTGTGCGTGAGGTCGTCGTTGGCGCGCTCGGCAATCTCGAGGCGCTCCAACAGGGCGGTGCGCTGGGAGCCGGGCTCGGTTTGCATGATGGCCATCAGGTCCTCGCTCATCTTCAGCACGTTCGCGGCGCTGGCCTCGAAGTGGTAGAAGAACACGCGGTCGCGGGGCTTGAAGATGCTCAGGAGTGCGTCGAGCGCCATGGGGCTTTGATTGGGGTGGGCAAATGTATCCGGGGAGCTTAGCGCGAAGCTGCTCTTGCGGATTGGTAACCCTAGGTTAACATGATCATGGATCGTCAGATCCCGAACTCAACTTGGAACAAGGTGGTCCAACTGTTCCCACTGTGATCGAAGGCGGCCATGCCCTCTATCCAGCGGTAGCCAGCGTACCACTGCAGCTTGATGCGATGGCCGTTGAGGTAGCGATTGATCCCGAGCAGGGACTCCTCGGTGCGAGCACGCAGCGCGGTCACCTCGCCGGTGGGCCGGACAATGGTGTAGCGCGATGCGATTTCCCAGTGGCGGCGGAAATGCTTGCTCAATTGCACATTCAGCCCTTGTCCAGCGGTCACGAAGCGCACCGCGCCCGTTTCACTGGTGGTTATTGGCCTGTCGCTGTCGCGCTGGAAAGCTTCGGCAGACATCGCCCAGCCTTGGTACTTGAGGACCGCATCAGCGATGAAGGTGCCCATATCCGTTGGTGCGTAGAGCTCTTGCCCCAATTGGCCGCCCGTTCGCATGGCGCCATCGTTGTACGAATAACCCGCTGCCACCGAGAGCCTCGGGCGCGGTTCCATCTCCAGATCACCCTCGCTGAAGTCGCCGCTGTTCGCGAATGCGCCGAACGGCAACCACTCCAAACGGCTGGTGTAGCAGATGCCATTGTTGCCCACCAGCGCGCCCCTACCCTCGCCGCTGGTCAGCGCGCCTTTCAGTTGCACGAGCTGTTCACCGATGGGGATGGTCCAGTATGCGAACATGCCCACATCACGGTCCAATGTGAAAGCTGCATTGGCGATGGAACGGTCGGGGAACTGCTGATTGCCGGAGCTGATCACCCGTTGGCGATTGCCTGGCAGCTTGCCCTGCCCGAAGCCCACATACAAGTTCGGGTTGAAGAAGTAGTACACCAAGGCGTCGCGCAGGGGCTGAGCGATCACATCCCCCTCCAGGTCCAAGTCC
>JBATND010000122.1:0-33899 GCA_049290175.1 Flavobacteriales bacterium
GTGTACAAGTAGGCGGTGAAATGATTCCCATTCGGATTGGTGTTCAGGCTGAAGCCGAGCTGCCGTTTCGCGAAGGGAGGGCACTCAGGCGCAGGCGCTGCACCGGTTAGGGAAAACAGCGCTGCAAGGGCAGCGGGAATGCGAAGGAGCCAGAGCATGATTGGCAAACCGAGGATTTGAACGCACGAGAGGCAATGGCGTTGCATGGCCCCCAGAGGATCACCCCTCCACCACCGTCAGCTTCGCGAAGCACAGCGGCATTAGCAATGGCCTAACTCTCGAAGGCATGAAGGTCGGTCTTGGCCGCTTGATATCCATCTTTCAGGGTTCGCGGTTCGCTGCGCACGCATGAAACGCTTCACGGGACATTCTCTCGGTGGCGGGCCTTCAGGCGCACTCCCATCCTGTAGGTCTATTCCACCCGAACAAATGCCCGCTTAGGTTGTTTCGGTGGTGCCCTGCCTGGAGATGGCGTGAACTCGTCGGACAGGGAAGGTTCACGAATACTTTCGTCCTACCAAGAACAAAGACCATGAACAAGCACCTCCTTTCCATGACCGTTGGCGTGTTGCTCGTCACCGGTGCTTTCTCCCAGGAGATCGCAAAGACAGCCGCCTTGGCCGTGCCCATGCCACTCAACATGGAGAACGCCGGCGATGCCATCCACAACTACTCGCTCGGCGCAGGCCTGCGGTACACCGTCAAGAGCGAGGGCAAGTTCACCGTGGCCCTCGGCGCGCAGCACGAGTGGCGCAACACGCGGTTGGGCTATGGCCCGATCAATGGCCAGGAGTTGTACGCTGATCTGAGTCAACGCGCATTCCAGTTCCAGGTGCTGGGCATTTACAAGCTCGGTGAATGCATGAGTGCTTGCGGCGGTGAGTTCAGCGCGCTCCTCGGTGCCGACATGTCGCTTCCGTACAGCAAGCAAGCGCTGTATGCGGCCAATGCCGCGAACGAGGGCTCCCGCATGGTAGGAATCGACAATCGCACCGGTTACGGATTGCGCGCCGGGCTGATGATGAAGAAATCGATGTGCTCCCACTTGGGGTTCTTCATTTCGCCGGAGATCGGTTACCGCGTGGTGCTCGACCACCCGGACTACGCCGCATTGCTCGAAATACCTGCGCAGGATAACAACCTCAGCGACCGCATCATGCTGGGCCTGCAAATGGGCATATACCTTAAGCTCGACAAGAGCATGTGCCCGATGAAGAAGGGCTAGGCCTGATGAAGCGTTCACGGAGCGGGCCATCGAGGAGTCGATGGCCTGCTCCGTTTTCAGTGCGAGGCAGCGCTCACGCTCCCGACACCACCGTCAGCTTCGCGAACCTCAGCAGCAGTTGCTTCTGTCCCGCGCTGGGGAAGAAAACCGTGGCCTTCAGGTCGGGTGCGTTGCCCTTAACCTTCAGCACCTTGCCCTTGTCGAAGCGCTAGCACTCGTACGGCAGTAATTCGTCCCAGCCCAGAGAACGATGGGCATTGAAGCGAAGCATTGGGTCCGTTCGCGGATCAGCCTGCACGTTCGCTTGATCCGCTCAACGTAACTTCATCACTTCCGCGAGCATCGGCGGGAAACCACCGTTTGGAGCCTCGTCGTCGAAGTAGCTCAGCACAGCGTGGATCTCTCGCAGTCGCACGGTTGCACACAGGTAATAAGCGATGATGGTTCTACCGGTTTGTCCGAGAATACGGGGCACCGCTGGCACCTTGTAGGTGATCCTGATGGCCTCCGTATCGAAGCCCTCAAAGGTCACTGGCACGGTATCGCGTTGGAGCACTTCGCGATTGCTGGCGACGGTCGCATCCAGTTGCGCTTGCATGAGTCCCCTTGCACGTACTTGACTGGTGCTCACGCTCCAGTTCATTTGGCCCAGCCCAGAACATTGCCAGTTGTGCGGCGCCATCCAGTGGCAGGATGACCCGAATCTGAGCGGCCTTCCACAGAACATGATTTGCGGAGCTTGGAATCCGGCGAGGTTCGAAGTGAACGACGCGTTCTCGGCGATGCGACGCACCGTCTCCTGCTCGAACCGAATGTCCTTGGTGATCGGTGTGACGAACCCCACGATCCGGTACTTGTCCGCACCTTTCGGCAAGTAGTAGTAGCGCATGGTGATCGAGTCCTTCGCTGATCGATACTCGAAGGCCATGTTCGGCGATGGCCAGGCAGGATTGTCCTGTTCGGTTGCCACAGCTGCGGACTGCAACTTCTTCATGGTGTTCTGGTAGGCCTTGTGGCTCGGCTTCCAATCTCGGTCCTCAATAACGATTGAATAGCCGTTGCCGCTGAGCACGGTGCGCCCGTCACGGTCAAGCATGCCAACCATATCCTCGAAGACGAGTTCGTACTTCGGTTCCTGTTCAGTCTCAATGGCCACTGTGCCTTCCTGTGCAGCGACCTGAATGCCGCAGAGCATTGCTGCCAGGGTGGTGAAGCGGACTTTGTGTTTCATGGACATGGAGTCACCCCTCAACCACCGTCAGCTTCGCGAATCTCAGGAGCAGTTGCTTCTGTCCCGCGCTGGGGAAGAAGACCGTGGCCTTCAGGTCGGGCGCGTTGCCTTCCACCTTCAGCACCTTGCCCTTGCCGAAGCGCTCGTGTTCCACGGTCTGCCCTTCAGTAATCTCGGTTGCCATGGCGCCCAAGGTGCTGGTTGCTTGCAAGGGCGTGCCGCTAGCGCTGATGCGCTTGAGGTTCTTGCGCTCGGGTTCGGTGGATGCGGGAGTGCGGGTTACAGGTGTCGGCTTGGCATAAGGTGCTGCCTTCGCGATGCCGGGTGCGCTGCGCTCGCGACCGTACACCGGCTTCGATGAATGCTCGTCGCTGTTGCGGTCGCTCGTTGCCGACTTGCGCGCCCAAGGAGGTGAATTGCGATCGAATCCGCCGAAGAGCGAAGGGCGTTCGGCCTGCTTCGGCATCTCCAGGTACTTCGGGTCGATCTCGTCGATGAAACGGCTGGGCTCGCTGGCCGTGAGGTTGCCCCACTTGTAGCGGCTCATGGCGTAGCTCAGCGTGCAGCGCTTCTCGGCGCGCGTGATGGCCACGTAGAACAGGCGGCGCTCTTCTTCCAGATCGGCGCGGCTCTGCACGCTCATCATGTTCGGGAAGAGTTCCTCTTCGAGCCCCACCACATGCACGTACGGGAACTCGAGTCCCTTCGCGC
This sequence comes from Flavobacteriales bacterium, assembly GCA_049290175.1. Lineage (GTDB taxonomy): Bacteria > Bacteroidota > Bacteroidia > Flavobacteriales_F > PHOS-HE28 > PHOS-HE28. The sequence continues at coordinate 3,168 of JBATND010000122.1, forward strand.
TGTGGATCGTCATCAGGCTCACGCGGTCGTTGTCGTTGGGATCAGTGTTGTCAGCGTCGGTGAGCAGCGCCACATCGATGAGGAAGTCGCTCAAGGTGCGCGGCACGTCGGTGCCTTCGGCCTGCGCATCGCTGAACTCCTTCATGCCGGCGATCAGCTCCATGATGTTCTCGTAGCGGCTCACGCCTTCGGGCGTCTTGTCGGCGAAGAGCTCTTTCAGGATGCCCGTGCGCCGCGCGATCTCCTCGCCGAGCACCGCTGCGCTGTGCGTAGCCATCTGCGATTGGAACGCCTGGATCATCAGCACGAAATCGGCGATGGCCTTGCGCGTCCCGCCATGCACATCGAGCTCTTGCAGGTGATTGAGGATCACGTCCCAGATCGCCATCTGCCGTTCGCTCGATGCCACCAGGAGCTTGTCAACCGTGGTTTGCCCGATGCCGCGCGTGGGGTAGTTGATCACGCGCTTGAAGGCTTCTTCATCGCGCGGATTGCACACCAGGCGGAAGTAGCTGATGAGGTCCTTGATCTCCTTGCGCTGGTAGAAGCTGAGGCCGCCGTAGATGCGGTAGGGGAGGTTGAGCTTGCGCAGCGCTTCTTCCATGCTGCGGCTCTGCGCGTTGGTGCGGTACAGGATGGCGAAGCCCTTGTTCGGCACCTGGTTCTGCATCTTGGTCTCGAAGATGCTGTGCGCCACGAAGGCGCCTTCCTCGTTGTCGCTGAGCGAGCGATGCACGCGGATCTTCTCGCCCTCGCTGTTGTCGGTCCAGATGGTCTTCTTGATCTGGTCCTTGTTCTTCTCGATGAGCGAATTGGCGGCGCCTACGATGGTCTTGGTGCTGCGGTAGTTCTGCTCGAGCTTGAAGAGCTTGTGGTCCTCGTAGTCGCTGCGGAAGTTGAGGATGTTCTGGATGTTCGCTCCGCGGAAGGCGTAGATGCTCTGGCTGTCGTCGCCCACCACGGTGAGGTTCTCGTGTCGAGCGGCCAGCGTCTTCACGATCTGGTACTGCACCAGATTGGTGTCCTGGTACTCATCGACGAGGATGTACTGGAAGCGGCTCTGGTACTTCACCATCGTGTCCGGATGGTCGCGGAAGAGCAGCGCGGTGTTGTAGAGCAGGTCGTCGAAATCCATGGCGCCTGCGCGGAAGCACTTCATCGCGTAGGCCTTGTAGATCTCGCCGAGCTTCTCGCGGCCCACAGCGGCATCACCGGCCATCAGCTCGCCGTTGGCCAGGTATTCCATGGGACCGATGAGGTTGTTCTTCGCGATGCTGATGCGCGCATGCACCTGGTTCGGCTTGTAGAGCTTGTCGTCGAGCTGCCACTCCTTCAGGATGCCCTTGATCACGTTGCGGCTGTCGTCGCTGTCGTAGATCGTGAAGTCCTTCGGGTAACCGAGCTTGTCGGCCTCGAAGCGCAGGATTCGTGAGAACACGCTGTGGAAGGTGCCCATCCACAGGTTGCGCGCTTCGGTGTTGCCTTCGCCGAGAATCTTGGCGATGCGCTCCTTCATCTCCTTCGCCGCCTTGTTGGTGAAGGTGAGCGCGAGGATGCGGAAGGGGTCAACGCCCTTGGCCGCCATCAGGTGCGCGATGCGCACGGTGAGCACGCGCGTCTTGCCGCTGCCCGCCCCGGCGATCACCATCATGGGACCGTCGGTGTTCTCCACCGCGGCGCGCTGCGCGGGGTTCAGGCCGTCGAGGTAATTCATGCGGCGCCGAAGGTAGGATCGGGCCTAGCCCACAGCCGACCGATTTCTCCACAGCTCAGCTCCGCTCCGGCAGTGCCATCAGCCTTGCGTAGAGCCGCGTGAAGAGCGGGTGCAGCACCAGCACGTACAGCGCGATGCCGCCCCAGAGCGTGCCCAGCATGATGCGGTTGATCATCTCGCGCAATGCGGTGGCCTGAGCATTCAGTGCAGGAAGGCGCGGATCCTCTTGGTTCGAATCGCTGATCTCTTGTATGGTGTTGTTGAGGGCGTCCTGCCCGAAGATGTCGTGCTCCTCGTGAAGGATCATGATCGTGAAGAGGACGAAGAAGGGCACCACGGAGTTGGCGAGCAGCACCATAACCGCGCGGTTGGTGCGATAGGCGCGCAGTTGGAGAATCGTGAAGAGCATCACGAAAAGGAACACAGCGATGAACCAGTGCGCGTAAACCATGATCTCATCGTCGTTCAGCGGGATCACCTCATGCTCCAGGATGAGCGCGCCGATGAGCAAGACGATGGGCACTACGCCCGCCGTGACGATAGCAATAAGGAATGGCTGCCAGTAGATGCGCTTGAAGGCGGTGAGCAGCAACACCAGGCAGAAACTGAAGATCGTGATGAAGGCGAAATAGCTGTTCTCCTTCACGAAGAAGTAGCGCAGGTCTTTTGCTCTCGAGATGCGCGATAACTGGCGGACGCACGCTTCAAGATTGGCCGTGCTGAGCTCTCGTCTCTCGAACTCCTGCGCCACGCGCTCCACAGGGATGAGCTGCGCATGCCTCGAGTACTTTTTCGCGATGGCCAAGGCGCGCTCGATGCGCTCGGGGTTCATCGGCTCGTTGCGCTCGAAGCGCTCCAGGTATTCCAGCTCGAGTATGCTGTCTCTTTTGAACGATAACTTCTCGGACCACGGCCTTAGATCATTGAACTCCACCAGAAGCAGAGGGAAATTGCGCTCTATGGAATCGGCCTTGGCGAAATAGAAGGCTGCGGTGTCCAGGTTGAAGCGGATGGTGTCGTCCTTGTCCAAGGCATTGTTGCCGCGATGTATCCAGTGTGAATATTCATCGTGCAATGTGTAGAGCACATGCTCGTAATCGCTAGATGAATAGAGCCTTTCAGGCGGGCCATGACCCCGCAATCGATAATCCTCCAGACTGCTGAAGAACTTGTGCGTGCTCCCGCCCTGCGGACTCCTTTGCTGCAATCGTGAACTGTTCTGTTCAGCGGCCAACTGAGCTGTGAACAGCGCTTCTTCTATTTCAGAAGAGTGCTCGTAGTAGTCGTCATCATAGTCGTAATAGTTGTACGAGTTGCCGCGATAGAACCAGCCCAGCTGCCCGCCGAGATGATCCACCTCGTCTACGAACACCTCATCCGGAGTGAGCGCAGCAATGCGAAGGCTAACTGTTAGAGAGAGCGTTGTGGGTATGCTCATGATCAGCAGCGCGCTGATCCACAGCACAACGAACTCGCCTACTTCGCTGTACGTCTTTTGCGCGCCGAAGCGTTTCTCGGCATTGAAGCGCACCACGCGATAGACCCAGAACGCCGCGTACGCGACCGTGGGCACCATCATGTATGCGAAGAGCTCCTCCGGGTCGGGGAATTTGCGGTGGCTCACATTGATGAGCAGCCCGAGCAGCAGCGCCACTGCATTGCAGAGCAGCAAGAACCACAGGTGTAGATGCACGCGCGTGGCCCAGATGCGCGGCCAATCCTGCAGCAGGCGCTGGTCCCATTGCCAGAGGAAGGCGGGTATGAGTCTTCGCAGCAATCTCATGTGTCCTGGTGGAAGAGCTTGCGCGTGCTGGTGCTGATGTCGCGGAAATAGCTGAGCTCGATGTCGGCGTCGGCCATGGCGCGCATCAACTCGCGCGAACCAAGCGCGCGCGGCGTGGTGAGGCGCAGCACGATGCCGGTATCGTCGAGCGCGAGCACGTTGGCGGCGCCAAGCGCTGCGATCAATCGTTGGCGGTCGAGCGCGCCCTTCAGTTCATACACATTGCTGCTGCGGTCCTGGTCGAAACCTGCGGTGCTGCCGCTATACACCGGCTTGCCATTCTTCAGGAAAACGATGCGGTCGGCGATGGCCTCGATCTCGTGCAGTTGCTGAGAGCTGAGGATGATGCTCACGGGATCGCGCGCAGAGGTCGCGAGGTGCTTGAGGTCTTGCAGGAAGAGTTGCTGCGCTTGCAGGTCGAGGTTGGCGATGGGCTCATCGAGCACCAGGATGCGCGGGCGCCACACCACCATGCGCGCCAGCTCGAAGCGGAGCTTGTAACCGCTGCTCAGTTGCGCCCAAGTGAGGTTCGCGAAGCGCGTGAGGCCGAGCCGGTGCAAGGTGTATTGCACGCGATCCTCGTTGGCGGCGCCGTTGATGCCGTGTATGGCAGCCGTGAAGCGCAGGTTCTGCAACAGTGTTCCGTACCAGCGCGTGCTGCGTTGCGGGATCCATGCGATGGTGCCGCGCCGTTCATAAGGGTCGGCGGGTGCCACGGGCCAGTGGATCACGCCTTCATCGTGATTGAGCAGTCCGGCCACTTGCCGCAAGAGCGTGGTCTTGCCGTTGCCGTTCTCACCCACCACACCCGTGATCTCGCCGGTGCGCAATTCCAGATCGATCGGGCCGAGTTGGAATCGGTGGCCGCCGCTGCTGTAACGCTTCACCACGCCTTCGGACCAATAAACTGTCGCGGGTGTCTGTGTATGGCCCTGCTCCACCAGCGCAGTCGCCCTCGCCGCTATGGCCTCGACGATGCCGCGTGCTCTTTCTTTCAATTGATCTGCCGAGCCACCGCTCAATTCACCGGCGCCCATTTCGCGGCCCAGGTTGTATTCGGCGCGCAACTGCATGGCCGCAGGTCGAAGCTCATGCAGGGCCTCATATTCGTCGCAGAGGTCCATGAGCCGCCGCGTAGCCAAGCTCAGATCGGTGCCTGCCACTAGGGCGAGCAATTCATCGATGCGTTGGGCGGGCATGGTTGTGCGAACGGGTTAACAACAGAGAAAGACCAAGGATAGTGTGGGACGGCAGAACTTGTTCAAGCCAACTCATACTTGGCACTGCGCCCACTGCCCGATGTTCGCATCTCCCCATCCTCCACAGCTTCCTTCAGATCCCTTGTTGCCGTTGCCGTGCTCAGCCAAGGGTGGAAGTCCATGTAGTCCTTGCGGCGGAAGGGTCGGTCTTGGCCATTGCCGCGCTTCCGATGAAGCAGGAATGATGCGATGCGGTCTTTGGCGGAACTCACCGGATCGCGAGCAGCGAGTAATTCCGCCAAGGCTTCTTCGATGCGCTCGAGCAGGTAAACGATGAAACCGCCGCAATCACCCCGGCGATCGGCATAGTCGAGGGCTGCGTGGTAAGCCGGTTCGCGCCGGTGGATAAAGGCCTCGATGGGCAGATAGTTGAAAACAGGCCAGTGCCGCATGATCAGCGCACGTTGCCAAAGGCGCGCGAGCCGTCCGTTGCCGGCGGTGAAGGGCCGCAGGTAGATGAGTCCGAAATGCAGCACGCAACTGGTGAGCAAGGGCGGGAAGTCGTCATCCTCGGCATAACGAAGCAATTCCTGCACGGCTACGGGCAGCCCCTTGGCCGGTGCGGTGCGCAAAGGCTGCGGGTCGCCATAGAACACCTCGATGGGCCCGCTCCTATAGTGCCCAGCATCAACGGCCAGGCCGTGCATGAGCACACCATGTGCTTGGCGCAGTTCGAGTTCGGCGAAGGGATCGAGCTTGCCGAGCAGGTCGTAGGTGCGATGGGTGTTCAGTGCTTCCAGCGCTGCCGGCCCCTGCGAGCTGGCGGTATGGTCCTCGGCTAATGCTGCTACCGGCAACGGGTCGAGCAGTCCGCCTTCGATGGCCAAGGTGGCGTGTACAATGCTGGCGCGGTAGGCCTTGCCCATGTCGGTCGGAGGCAGTTCCAAATGGCGCGCTTCCACCTGTCCGAGCTGCTCATGGATTCGCCCCAACAAGCCCAAGATGCGTGGGCTGATTGAATAATAGGTGATGCTGGCGACATCCATTCAAATCAAATGATGCGAACAAAGGTAGGGGTGGAAAAACAAGGCCGTGCTTGTGAGTGCGTCCATTTAACCCTCTCGATTCCTTCCTGATGCAAGGTGGTTCAAAGCGGATTCAATCATCAGGAAATCAGACAAATAGAGAGGTGCCAATCGGGGGCTGTGCCAGGGTTTTGCACCGCAGTTTGAGCCAGTGCCCGAGAAAATTCATTCAACAGTACCTCGTGGGAAAGTGATTTCGGATACTTTCGCAGCCCGTTTTCCGCTAGAAAAACACGGAAACACCTGATAGTCAAGCCGAAAGCCCTCATGCCAACCATTCAGCAGCTCATCCGCAAAGGCCGCGAGAACCCGGTTTACAAGAGCAAGTCCATTGCTCTGAAGTCGTGCCCGCAGCGCCGTGGCGTGTGTACCAAGGTGTACACCACCACTCCCAAGAAGCCGAACTCGGCCCTCCGCAAGGTGGCCAAGGTGCGCTTGGTGAACGGTTATGAGGTGATTGCCTACATCGGCGGTGAGGGCCACAACCTGCAGGAGCACAGCATCGTGCTTGTGCGCGGTGGCAGGGTGAAGGACCTGCCCGGTGTGAAGTACCACATCGTGCGCGGCGTGCTCGACACCAGTGGTGTTGAAGGACGAAACCAGCGCCGCAGCAAGTACGGCACCAAGAAGCCCAAGGCTGGAGCCGCTCCCGCTAAGAAGAAGTAAGCGCTAACGGATAAGGAACAAGACCATGCGCAAGAAAGCAGTCAAGCACACCACGCTCCCCGATCCCAAGTTCGGCGACGCGCAAGTGACCAAGTTCGTGAACAACCTGATGTACGACGGCAAGAAGAGCAAGTCGTTCGACATCTTCTATGGCGCCATCGACATCGTTGCTGAGAAGAGCGGTGAGGACGGCCTCGAGGTGTTCCGCAAAGCACTCACCAATGTGACGCCCCAAGTGGAGGTGCGCACCCGTCGCGTAGGCGGTGCCAACTTCCAGATTCCGCAGCAGGTGCGCGAGGAGCGCAAGAAGAGCCTGGCCATGAAATGGCTGATCGGCTACGCCCGCAGCCGGAACGAGCGCAGCATGGCGCAGAAACTGGCCAACGAGATCCTCGCGGCCAGCAAGGAGGAAGGAGCAGCCTTCAAGAAGAAAGAAGAAGTCCACAAAATGGCCGAAGCGAACAAGGCCTTCAGCCACTTCCGCTTCTAAGCCAACAGCACAGCCACATGGCACGCGACCTCAAATACACGCGCAACATCGGCATCATGGCGCACATCGATGCCGGTAAGACGACCACGTCTGAGCGCATCCTTTACTACACCGGCTTGGTCCACAAGATCGGTGAAGTGCACGATGGTGCCGCCACCATGGACTGGATGGAGCAGGAACAGGAGCGCGGCATCACCATCACCAGCGCTGCTACCACCACCAGTTGGAAGTACCGCGACGATACCTACAAGATCAACCTGATCGATACGCCGGGCCACGTTGACTTCACCGTAGAGGTGGAGCGCAGCCTGCGCGTGCTTGACGGTGCTGTGGCGCTGTTCTGCGCCGTTGGCGGCGTTGAGCCCCAGAGCGAGACCGTGTGGCGCCAGGCCAACAAGTACAAGGTTCCGCGCTTGGGCTTCGTGAACAAGATGGACCGCAGCGGTGCCGACTTCTTCAATGTGGTTGCACAGATCAAGGAGCGCTTGGGCGCCAACCCTGTTCCGCTGCAGGTGCCGATCGGTGCTGAAGCCGACTTCAAGGGCGTTGTTGACCTGATCAACAACCGCGGCATGGTGTGGAACGAGGCCGACCAAGGCATGACCTGGACGGAGATCGCCATCCCTGAGGACCTGAAGGATACCGTGAAGGAGTGGCGCGACAAGCTGATTGAGGCCGTTGCCGAGAGCGACGACAAGTTGATGGAGAAGTATTTCGCTGATCCCGATTCGCTCACCGAGGCGGAGATCATGAATGCGATCCGCAAGAGCACGATCAGCATGAGCATCACGCCGATCCTGTGCGGAAGCGCCTTCAAGAACAAGGGGGTGCAGACCATGCTCGATGCCGTGATGGCCTACCTGCCCAGCCCGGTGGACATCGAGGCCGTTACCGGTACCGATCCCGATACCGGAGAAGAGATCCTGCGCCGACCGAACGTGACCGATCCGATGGCGAGCCTTGCGTTCAAGATCGCTACCGATCCATTCGTGGGCCGCTTGGCATTCTTCCGTTGCTACAGCGGCAGCGTGCCTGCGGGCAGCTACGTGCAGAACATGCGCACCGGCAAGAAGGAGCGCATCAGCCGCATCTTCCAGATGCACGCCAACAAGCAGAACCCTGTCGAGATCATCGAGGCTGGTGATATCGGCGCGGCTGTTGGCTTCAAGGATATCCGCACGGGCGATACGCTTTGTGCTGAGGACAAGCAGATCATCCTGGAAAGCATGAGCTTCCCCGAGCCGGTGATCGGCATCGCTGTGGAGCCCAAGACCCAAGCCGACTTGGACAAGCTGGGTGCTGCTTTGGCGAAGCTCGCCGAAGAGGACCCCACCTTCAAGGTGCATACCGACGAGGATACCGGCCAGACCGTGATCAGCGGCATGGGCGAGTTGCACCTGGAGATCATCGTGGACCGCCTCAAGCGCGAGTTCAAGGTGGAGTGCAACCAAGGCGCGCCGCAGGTGAAGTACCGCGAAGCAATCACCGGCAGCGTGGAGCACCGCGAGCTGTATAAGAAGCAGACGGGTGGCCGAGGCAAGTTCGCCGACATCCACGTGCGCATCGAACCCCAGAGCGATCCAGAGAAGACCGGCTTGGAGTTCATCGACGAGATCAAAGGCGGATCGATCCCCAAGGAATTCATCCAGCCTGTAGCCAAGGGCTTCGAGGCTTCCTTGAAGAACGGCGTGCTCGCGGGCTTCCCCATCGATAGCCTGAAGGTGACCCTTTACGATGGCTCGTTCCACAACGTGGACTCTGACGCGCTGAGCTTCGAGATCTGCGCGAAGAGCGCCTTCCGTACCGCGCTGCCCAAGTGCAAGCCCGTGCTGATGGAGCCCATTATGAAGATCGAGGTGATCACACCCGAAGAGAACATGGGCGACATCGTCGGTGACCTGAACCGTCGCCGTGGCACCATCCAAGGCATGGATGATCGTGCAGGTGCCAAGGCCATCAAGGGCTTGGTTCCCCTGAGCGAGATGTTCGGTTACGTCACGAGCCTCCGCACCATGAGCTCCGGCCGCGCCAGCAGCACCATGGAATTCAGCCATTACGAGAACGCCCCCAACAACGTCACCGAAGCCGTATTGGCCAAGGTGCGCGGCAAAGTGTCAGCCTAATCCGCGAACCCCAGATGACTCAGAAGATCCGGATCAAGCTCAAGTCCTACGACCATAACCTGGTTGACAAGAGCGCGGAGAAAATCGTGAAGACGGTGAAGACCACCGGCGCCGTGGTGAGCGGTCCAATTCCCCTGCCCACCCACAAGCGCTCGTTCACCGTGCTGCGCAGCCCGCACGTCAACAAGAAGGCGCGCGAGCAGTTCCAGCTGTGCAGCTACAAGCGCATGATGGACATCTACAGCTCATCGAGCAAGACGATTGATGCGCTGATGAAACTGGAACTCCCCAGCGGCGTGGAGGTGGAGATCAAAGTCTGACCGGGAACCATAGCCAAGAAGCAGTTCTCGACTCAACAACAGCAGCCATGAGCGGACTAATCGGAAAGAAAATCGGGATGACCAGCCTGTTCGATACGGACGGCAGCCTTGTGGCTTGCACCGTGATCGAGGCGGCACCCAACGTGGTGAGCCACGTGAAGACCACGGAGAAGGACGGCTACGAGGCCGTGCAGCTCTCCGCAATCGAGCGCCGCGAGAAGAGCTCGAACGCCGCTGAGATGGGCCACTACAAGAAGGCCAATACCACCCCCAAGGTGAAGGCGCACGAGTTCAAGGAGTTCGAGCAGGAGCTGAAGCTCGGTGATACCATCGGCGTTGACCTCTTCGAGGAGGGCAGCTTTGTGACGGTGACCGGCAACAGCAAGGGCAAGGGCTTCCAAGGCGTAGTGAAGCGCCACGGATTCAGCGGCGTGGGCGAAGCCACCCACGGCCAGCACGATCGCAGCCGTGCCCCCGGTTCACTCGGCGGCAGCTCCTACCCCAGCCGCGTGTTCAAGGGCATGCGCATGGCAGGTCGCACCGGCGGTAACAAGATCACCACCGAGAACCTCAAGGTGGTGAAAGTGGACGCAAGCAAGAACCTGTTGCTGCTCAAAGGCACCGTACCCGGTCCGAAAGGCAGCATCGTCATCATCTGGAAGTAAGATGGAACTGGATATCCACAGCAAGGACGGCAAGTCCACCGGCAAGAAAGCCAAGCTGAACGATGCGGTGTTCGCCATCGAGCAGCCCAACGACCACGCCATTTGGCTGGACGTGAAGCAGCACTTGGCCAACAAGCGTCAGGGCACGGCCAAGACCCTCGAGAAGAGCGAAGTGAGCGGCAGCACCAAGAAGCTGCATCGCCAGAAGGGCACCGGCGGCAGCCGCAAAGGCTCCATCAAGAGTCCGCTCTTCCCCGGTGGCGCGCGCGTGTTCGGCCCAAGGCCCCGCGATTACCACTTCAAGCTGAACAAGAAAGTGAAGGACCTGGCCCGTCGCAGCGCCCTCACCTACAAGGCCAAGGACGGCGCCATCAAGGTGCTCGACAGTGCCGCCATGTCGGCCCCAAAGACCAGCGAATTCGCGGCGTTGCTCAAGGCTTTTGAGCTGGGTTCGCGCAAGGCGGTGGTGGTGGTGCCTGCCAAGGACGACAACCTGTTGCTGAGCAGCCGCAACGTGCAGCGTGCCCGTGTGGTGGTGGCCAGCGAGCTCAGCACCTACGATATCATGAACGCCAGCGGGCTGATCATCGCCAAGGATGCGATCGCTCCGCTGGAGGCAACCCTAACCAAGTAAGCCATGAGCCAGATCATCATCCGACCCATCGTCACGGAGAAGCTCACGGCCCAGGGCGAGAAGGAGAACCGCTACGGCTTCGTGGTTGACCGCACCAGCAACAAGGTGCAGATCAAGGAAGCCGTGGAGAAGGAATATAAAGTCACCGTTACCGGTGTGCGCACCATGATCAGCCACGGCAAGCGCCGCACGCGCTACACCAAGAGCCTGATCCTGCGCGGTCGCACGCCAGCGGTGAAGAAGGCCATCGTGACCGTGAAAGCCGGTGACACCATCGACCTCTACAGCAGCATCTAAGCCATGGGTATCCGCAAGCTCAACCCCGTTACCGCCGGCACGCGCCATCGCGTGATCACCGACTTCGAGGGCGTGACGACCAACGTGCCGGAGAAGTCCCTGACCAGCGGCTCCACCAAATCCGGTGGCCGCAACAATCAGGGCAAAATGACCATGCGCTACATCGGCGGCGGCCACAAGCAGCGCTACCGCATCGTGGATGTGAAGCGCGACAAGCATGGCATCCCCGCTACGGTGAAGACCATCGAATACGACCCGAACCGCAGCGCGCGCATCGCACTGCTCTACTACGCCGATGGGGAGAAGAGGTACATCCTCGCTCCCAATGGCCTGCAAGTGGGGCAGTCGTTGATCAGCGGCCGCAGCGGTGTGGCGCCCGAAGTGGGCAATGCGCTCCCGCTGAGCGAAATTCCCTTGGGCACCGTGGTGCACAATATCGAACTGCAGCCTGGCAAGGGTGGTGTGATCGCGCGCAGCGCAGGCACCTTCGCCCAGCTCAGCGCGCGTGAAGGAAAGTATGCCACGCTGAAGATGCCCAGTGGCGAGCTCCGCATGGTGCTGGTGGCCTGCTTGGCAACCGTTGGCACCGTTGGCAATGGCGAGCACATGCTGCAGAAGAGCGGCAAGGCTGGTCGCAGCCGCTGGCAGGGCCGTCGTCCGCGCACGCGTCCTGTGGCCATGAACCCGGTGGATCACCCAATGGGTGGCGGCGAAGGCCGCGCTTCCGGTGGTCACCCGCGCAGCCGCAAGGGCCTCTTGGCCAAGGGCAAGAAGACCCGCGCGCCGAAGAACCGCAGCAACCGCTTCATCCTCGAACGCATCAACGCCAAGAAGGGCGCCTAGTCCCTCGCATAGAACATGAGCCGTTCACTCAAGAAACCGCCCTTCATCCACTACAAGCTCTCCAAGCGTGTAGGGGAGGCTCAAGCCTCGGGCAAGAAGAATGTGATCAAGACCTGGTCGCGTGCCAGCACCATCAGCCCCGAATTCGTGGGCCTCACCATCGCTGTGCATAACGGCAACAAGTTCATCCCCGTGTACGTGACCGAGAACATGGTGGGCCACAAGCTGGGCGAATTCGCGCCCACGCGCACCTTCCGCGGGCACAGCGGCAATAAGAGCAACTAATCATGGGACAGCGTAAGCATCTCGCCGCCACAGCGCGCAAGGAAGCCATGAAGACCGTGGCCATCGCGCACCTGCGCAACGTGCCCACCAGCACGCGCCGCATGCGCCAGGTGGCCGACCTGATCCGCGGAGAGAACGTGGACAAGGCCTTGGGCATCCTGCGTTTCAGCACCCGCCACAGCAGCCGCGATCTGGAAAAGCTCCTGATGAGCGCCATCGCCAACTGGGAAGCCAAGAACGAAGGCCGCAAGGCCGACGAGGCTGGCCTGAAAGTGACCAGCGTTCAAGTGAATGAGGCACGTGGCCTCAAGCGCATGCTGCCCGCGCCGCAAGGCCGCGCCTACCGCATGAAGAAGCGGAGCAACCACGTGAGCCTCATCGTCGATAGCACACAAGCCTAAGCCGAGAACAACGCACTATGGGACAGAAAGCACATCCGATCGGGCAGCGCCTCGGCTTCATCAAGGGCTGGGACAGCAACTGGTACGGCGGCAACGACTACACCGATAAACTGGTGGAGGACGAGAAGATCCGCACTTACCTCATGGCCCGCTTGAAGAAGGCGAGCGTGAGCAAGATCGTCATCGAGCGCACCTTGAAGCTCGTTACCGTAACGATCAACACGGCCCGTCCGGGCGTGATCATCGGCAAGGGCGGCGCCGAAGTGGATAAGCTGCGCGAGGAAATGAAGAAGCTCACGGGCAAGGACGTGCAGCTCAACATCTTCGAGATCAAGCGCCCCGAACTGGATGCGCGCTTGGTTGCCGACAGCATCGCGCGCCAGCTCGAAGGCCGCATCAGCTTCCGCCGCGCCATGAAGATGGCCGTGGCCAGCACCATGCGCATGGGCGCTGAAGGCATCAAACTGCAGGTGAGCGGCCGCTTGAATGGCGCCGAGATCGCCCGCACCGAGAAGTACCGCGATGGCCGTGTGCCCTTGCATACCCTGCGCGCCGATATCGACTTCGCCATTACCGAGGCGCACACCAAGATGGGCCGCATCGGGATCAAGTGCTGGATCTGCCGTGGTGAAGTGTATGGCAAGCGCGACCTGAGCCCGAACGTGGGCCAGCCCAAGGGCGCAGCCGGTGCCGGTCGCCCGATGGGTGATCGTCCTGATCGCCGTGGCGGTGACCGTCGTGGTCCTGGCGGTGATCGCCGTGGCCCTGGTGGTCCTGGCGGTGAGCGTCGTTTCGGAGGTGGAGGTGATCGTCGTGGCCCAGGCGGCGGCGGTCGTGGAGGTAACAACCGTAACAACTAAGAGCCATGTTGCAACCGAAGCGCAGCAAGCGCCGCAATATGCACAAGGGCCGCATGAAGGGCCAAGCCCAGCGCGGCCACCGTGTAGCCTTGGGATCATTCGGCCTGAAGGCCATGGAGAGCGTTTGGCTCACCAGCCGCCAGATCGAAGCCGCCCGTGTAGCGCTCACCCGCTATATGAAGCGTGAGGGCCAAGTGTGGATCAAGGTGTTCCCCGATAAGCCTGTGACCAGCAAGCCCGCCGAGGTGCGCATGGGTAAGGGCAAGGGTTCCTTGGATCATTGGGTGGCCGTGTGCCATGCTGGCCGAATCATCTTCGAGGTGGACGGCGTGCCCCAAGCCACGGCGCAGGAAGCCCTGCGACTGGCTGCCCAGAAACTGCCCATCCCGACCAAGTTCGTGATGCGCGAAGACTACGACGGCCAATAAGCGAGCGCCATGAAGAAGAAAGGACTTGAACTCAACGACCTCACCGTGCAGGAACTGCAGGACAAGCTGCAGGAAGAGCGTGGCGCGCTCACCAAGCTGCGCTTCAGCCACACCGTGAGCCCTATCGAGAACCCGATGCAGCTGCGCTCCAAGCGTAAGGAAGTGGCCCGCATCCTCACCGAGCTCCGCAAGCGCGAACTCGTCAACACCGCCGGCAAATGAGCACCGAAACAACCGTCGCCACCACCGCCCGCAACCTCCGCAAGGAGCGCATCGGGGTGGTCACCAGCGACAAGATGAGCAAGAGCATCACCGTGACCGTTGAGCGGCGCGTGATGCACCCCAAGTACGGCAAGTTCGTGAAGCTCTCCAGCAAGTTCATGGCGCACGATGAGAAGGGCGATGCCCACATCGGTGATACCGTGCGCATCATGGAGACACGGCCTGTGAGCAAGAACAAGCGCTGGCGCCTGGTAGAAGTGATCGAGCGCGCCAAGTAATACCGCACCCCCATGATCCAACAGGAATCCCGACTCAACGTGGCCGATAACAGCGGCGCCAAAGAGGTGCTCTGCATCCGCGTGCTCGGTGGCACGGCCCGCCGCTATGCGCGCATCGGCGATACCATCGTAGTCACCGTGAAGCACGCCATGCCCAATGGCCAAGCCAAGAAGGGCACCGTTCACAAGGCCGTGGTGGTGCGCACCAAGAAAGAGACGCGCCGCAAGGACGGCTCCTACATCCGCTTCGACGACAACGCCGTGGTGATCCTCGACGCCGCAGGCGAGATGAAGGGCACCCGCATCTTCGGCCCCGTGGCGAAGGAGCTGCGTGAGAAGAAGTTCATGAAGATCATCTCCCTGGCCCCCGAAGTCCTCTGATCAACCAACAGTAGCGTCGACCCCCCGGGTCGGCACGATGCAGATGCAGAAGAAGACACATATCAAGAAAGGCGACATGGTTGTGGTGATCGCCGGCGAGGACCGCACCAAGCAAGGTCGCGTGCTCGAGGTGAACCGCGAGCGCATGACCGCCATCGTCGAGGGCCGCAACATCAAGAAGAAGCACAGCAAGCCTTCCACGGCCAGCCCGCAAGGCGGCATCGTGGACAAGGAGGGCCCCATCCACTTGAGCAACCTCATGCTGATCGACGCCAAGACCGGAGAGCCGGGCCGCGTTGGTCGCCGGTTGGACAAGGACGGCAAGCTGGAGCGTTTCGTGAAGACCAAGAAAAACAAGGCCTAAGCCATGAGCTACGTTCCCCGGCTACGCGCCAAATACACAGCAGAAGTGGCCCCCGCCCTCCAGAAGGAGTACGGGTACAGCAGCCCTATGCAGGTGCCGCGCATCGTGAAGATCAGCCTCAACCAGGGCCTTGGCTCTGCTGTGGGCGACAAGAAAGTGGTGGAGAATGCCGTGACCGAGATGACCAGCATCGCTGGCCAGAAGGCCGTGCCCACCGTTTCGCGCAAGGACATCAGCAACTTCAAGCTCCGTAAGGGCATGCCCATCGGCGCACGCGTGACACTGCGCGGCGACCGCATGTATGAGTTCCTCGATCGCCTCATCGCCGTGAGCCTGCCCCGTACCCGCGACTTCCGTGGCGTGAAGGCCACCGGCTTCGATGGCCGCGGCAACTTCACCTTCGGCGTGAAGGAGCAGATCATCTTCCCGGAGATCGACATCGACAAGGTGACGCGCATGCAGGGCATGGACATCACCGTGGTGACCACCGCCGATACCGATGAGGAGGCCAAGAGCCTGCTCACTGCATTCGGCTTCCCATTCTCAGATAAGAAGTAAGCAGCGGGAATCTCACGCCCCCTCAAAAGACAACCAGAGACCATGGCCAAGGAATCGATGAAAGCCCGTGAGCGCAAGCGCGCCAAAATGGTGGAGAAGTACGCCGCCAAGCGCGCCGCGCTGAAGAAGGCCGGCGAATGGGAGAAGCTCCAGCAGCTCCCGGTTAACGGCAGCAAGGTGCGCATGCACAACCGCTGCCAGATCAGCGGCCGCCCGCGCGGTTACATCCGCCTGTTCGGCATCTCGCGCAACATGTTCCGGAACATGGCCCTCGAAGGCAAGATTCCCGGAGTAACCAAGTGCAGCTGGTAATTGTACGGGCCGATGATCATCGGCCCCAACGAAAGACATCAATAGACCATGACCACCGATCCAATCGCCGATTACCTCACCCGCCTGCGCAACGCCATCATGGCGCGCAAAAAGGTCGTGGTGGTGCCCGCGAGCAACCTCAAGAAGGACATCACGCGCATCCTCTACGACAAGGGCTACATCCTCTCTTGGAAGGCCGAGGACGACGGCAAGCAGGGCCTGATCAAGATCGCGCTGAAGTACGATCAGCAGACCCGCCAGAGCGCCATCCGCGAGCTCAGCCGCGTAAGCACCCCGGGCCTGCGCAAATACGCCCACGTGGAGCAGCTGCCCCGCGTGCTCAACGGCCTTGGCGTGGCCATCATCTCCACCAGCAAGGGTGTGGTCACCGACAAGGAGGCCCGCGCACTGAACGTGGGTGGTGAAGTGCTCTGCTACGTGAGCTAAAGCGAAAGAGAACCATGAGCCGCATTGGAAAAGCGCCGATCGATCTGCCCAAAGGGGTGGAGATCAGCATTAGTGATAAGAACCTGATCACGGTGAAGGGCCCCAAGGGCACCTTGGAACAGGCCGTTGACCCAGTGATCAGCGTGAAGAAGGATGGCGCCACCGTGACCATCGAGCGCCCCACCGACGCCAAGCCGCATCGCGCGAAGCACGGTCTCTACCGCGCACTCATCGCCAACATGGTGAAGGGCGTGAGCGAGGGCTATGTGATCGAGCAGGAGCTGGTGGGCGTGGGTTACCGCGCTACCGCCAAGGGCCAGCAATTGCAATTGGCGCTGGGCTACTCGCACGGCATCACCCTCGTTCTGCCCCCGCAGATCAAGGTGGCCGCAGCGCAGGAGAAAGGAAAGAACCCCATCATCCGCCTGGAGAGCGCGGATAAGCAACTCATCGGCCAGGTGGCCGCCAAGCTGCGCTCGCTGCGCAAGCCGGAGCCTTACAAGGGCAAGGGCGTGCGTTTCGTGGGCGAAGTGGTGCGTCGCAAGGCAGGTAAAGCGGCAGGCAAATAATCATTGAGCCATGGCATTCAGCAGGGAAGCACGCAGACAGAAGATCCAGCAACGGGTTCGCAAAACGGTGCAGGGCACCCCAGAGCGCCCACGCCTGTCGATCTACCGCAGCAACACGGGCATGTATGCCCAGATCATCGACGACGAGGCTGGCCGCACCTTGGTGAGCGCCTCTTCGCTCAAGGACAAGAAGGCCAACGGCATCGCCAAGATCGAGCAAGCCAAAGTGGTGGGCCAGGCCATCGCCGAGAAGGCCAAGGCCGCAGGCATCGAGAAAGTGGTGTTCGACCGCAATGGCTACCTGTACCACGGTCGTGTGAAAGCACTGGCCGAAGCCGCCCGCGAAGCAGGCCTCAACTTCTGATCACATCCGCACATGTCCGATACGAACAACAAGAAAGTAAAGAGCAGCGACCTCGAGCTGAAGGATAAGCTCGTGGCCCTGAACCGTGTCACCAAGGTGACCAAGGGAGGCCGCACATTCACGTTCGCCGCCATCGTGGTGGTGGGCAATGAGAATGGCGTGGTGGGCCATGGCCTGGGCAAGGCCAAGGAAGTGCAGGAGGCCATTGCCAAGGGCATCGACGACGCCAAGAAGAACCTGGTGAAGGTGCCCGTGATGAAAGGCACCATCCCGCACTCGCAAGAGGGCAAGTTCGCCGGGGCGCAGGTTTTCCTGAAGCCTGCCGCGCACGGTACCGGCGTGATCGCTGGCGGCGCCATGCGCGCCGTGCTCGAGAGCGTGGGCATTACGGATGTGCTTGCCAAGAGCAAAGGCAGCAGCAACCCGCACAACGTGGTGAAGGCGACCATCGAGGCGCTCACCAACATGCGCGATGCGATCCAGGTGTCGCGTCAGCGCGGAGTGAAAATGGAACGCGTATTCAACGGATAACGACAGCACGCCGAGCGATCGGCACATGGCCATGAGCAAGATCACCATCACACAGACGAAGAGCCAGATCAAGTGCCCCCAGCGGCAGAAGGCCACCCTGAAGGCCCTCGGACTCGGCCGCATCGGAAAGACCATCACCCATGAGGGCACTGATCAGGTGCTGGGCATGGTGAACAAGGTGCAGCACCTGGTGAGCGTGAAACAAGCCTGATGACCGAAAGGCCGGGACCTGTCCTGACCATCTAAAGAGAGAACGACCATGGATCTGAGCAAACTCCAGCCCGCTGAAGGGGCCACAAAGAAGAACAAGCGCATGGGCCGCGGCCAAGGCAGCGGTCGTGGAGGCACGTCCGGCAAAGGCCACAAGGGCCAGAAGGCCGGCACCGGCTACAACCGGAAGCGCGGCTTCGAGGGCGGCCAGATGCCTCTGGCGCGTCGCCTGCCCAAGTTCGGCTTCACCAACCCAACCCGCGTGGAGTACAAGGGCATCAACCTCGATGCGCTGCAGGCACTCGCTACCGAGAAGGGCTTGAGCACCATCGACCCCACCGTGCTTCGCTCCAATGGCCTCATTGCCAAGAACGATTTGCTCAAGGTGCTGGGCCGTGGTGAAGTCACCGGCGCCCTCAACATCACCGCGCATGCATTCAGCGCCACCGCCAAAGCAGCCATCGAGGCCAAGGGCGGCAAGGCCGAAGTGATCGCAACCATCGCCCCCAAGCCTGAGGCATGAAGAACCTGATCGACACGATCAAGAACATCTGGCGCATCGAGGAGCTGCGCACGCGCATCCTCATCACGCTGGGCCTGCTGTTGGTGTACCGCATCGGCAGCTTCATCATCCTGCCCGGCGTCGATAGTGTGGCCATGGCCCGCAGCACCGCAGGTGGCGGCGGCATCGCGGAGATCCTCGCCATCTTCACCGGTGGGGCATTCACGCGCGCCAGCATTTTCGCCTTGGGCATCATGCCCTACATCTCGGCCTCCATCATCATGCAACTCGCTGGCATCGCAATTCCTGCGGTGCAGAAGAAGCAGAAGGAGGAGAGCGGCAGGCGGCAGATCAACCAGTGGACCCGTTACCTCACCATCGCCATCTGCATGGCGCAGGCTCCCGGCTACCTGTACACCAGCATCGAACAGGGCGCAGCGCCGCTCGATAACCTGGGTTGGGTCTGGGGCAGTGTCTTCATCCTCACCGCCAGCACGCTCTTCGTGATGTGGCTGGGCGAGCGCATCACCGAGCGCGGCTTGGGCAATGGCATCTCCCTGATCATCATGATCGGCATCCTGGCGCAATTGCCGCAGAGCTTTGCGCAGGAAGTGGTGGGCCGCATGGGTCCCGGAGGCGGTGGTTTGGTGCTGCTGTTGGTTGAAGTGGTGCTCTGGGTGCTCATCATCGCCGGTTGCATCCTGCTGGTGCAGGGCACGCGCCGCATCCCGGTGCAATTCGCCAAGCGCGTGGTGGGCAACAAGCAATACGGCGGCGTGCGCAACTACATCCCGTTGAAGGTGAATGCCGCAGGTGTGATGCCGATCATCTTCGCGCAAGCCATCGTGCTCATCCCCATGTACATCGCGCAGGCGCCGTTCCTGAGTGATAGCGTGCGCAATTGGATGCAGACCGCTACCAGCAACCAGAGCTGGGGCTACAACATTGCACTATTCCTCATGGTGGTGGCCTTCACCTATTTCTACACGGCCATCACCGTGAACCCCAATCAGATGGCCGACGACATGAAGCGCAACGGCGGCTTCATCCCCGGCGTGAAGCCCGGCAAGGCCACTGCATCGCACATCGATGAACTGCTCTCGCGCATCACCCTGCCCGGGGCCATCTTCCTCGGGCTCGTGGCCATCCTTCCTGCTTTCGCGGGCATGATGGGCATCAAACAGGGCTTCGCGCAGTTCTTCGGCGGAACCTCATTGTTGATCATGGTGGGCGTGCTCTTGGACACGCTGCAACAGATCGAAAGTCATCTCTTGATGCGCCATTACGACGGTCTGATGAAGAGCGGGCGGATCAAGGGCAGGAATCAGGGAGCGGCATACGGCATGGCCGGATAGATCATGGGGAGCAAGCCCCTGGTCCATCTGAGCGATGACGAGATCGCCGTGTTGAAGGAGAGTTCTTTGCTTGTTGGCAAGACCTTGGCTGAAGTGGCCAAGCACATCGGGCCCGGTGTCACCACCGGCGAGCTCGACCGCTTGGCCGAAGAGTTCATCCGCGACAACGGTGCGGTGCCCGGCTTCAAAGGCCTGTACGGCTGCCCGAGCACGCTGCTGATCAGCGTGAACGAGCAAGTGGTGCATGGACTGCCCGGCGACCGGCAATTGCGCGAAGGCGATGTGGCCAGCGTTGACTGCGGCGTGCTCATGAACGGGTTCTACGGCGACAGCGCTTACACATTCATGGTGGGCGAAGTAGCCGAGCCCGTGAAGAAGCTGCTGCGCGTAACGCGTGAATGCCTGGAGCTTGGCATTGCTGCCGCCTTCGAGGGCAATCGCACTGGCGATATCGGCTTCGCCATTCAGCAGCACGCCGAGAGCAATGGCTACGGCGTGGTGCGTGAACTGGTGGGGCACGGCGTGGGGCGCAAGCTGCACGAAGCGCCTGAAGTGCCTAACTACGGAAGGCGCGGGCACGGTGTAAGGCTGCGCACGGGCATGGTGCTGGCGATTGAGCCCATGATCAACATGGGTGTGAAGGAAGTGCGCCAGCTCACCGACGGGTGGACCGTGGTATCGCGCGACGGGAAACCCAGCGCGCACTACGAGCACAACGTGGCCGTGAGGGATGGTAAAGCAGAGGTCTTGTCAACCTTCAAGTACATCGAAGATGTCTTGAAGCAGAAAGGTGAATTGATCAACGCGTAGGAAACGTTGATCATGAGAGTTAAAGGACAACGACAGTAGCGTCAACCCTCCGGGTTGACGCGAAGAAGGCGAAAGGATAACGACAGTAGCGTCAACCCTCCGGGTTGAACAAGAAAGGAAACGAAGGAGATGAGCAAGACAGGAACAATCGAGCAGGACGGCGTCATTAAAGAGGCGCTGAGCAATGCCATGTTCCGTGTTGAGCTGGAGAATGGTCACGTGATCATTGCCCACATCTCAGGCAAGATGCGGATGCACTACATCCGGATCCTGCCAGGCGACAAAGTGAAAGTGGAGATGAGCCCGTATGACCTGAGCAAAGGGCGCATCTCATTCCGATACAAGAGCTAAAGAACCAGAGCACCATGAAGGTCAGGGCCTCACTCAAGAAACGCTCAGCGGACTGCAAGATCGTCCGCCGGAAAGGGCGTCTCTACATCATCAACAAGAAGAACCCCAAGTTCAAGCAGCGTCAGGGCTGAGAACACAACCGAACGAGCATGGCACGTATCGCAGGCATCGACCTACCCAAAACCAAGCGCGGGGCTATCGGCCTCACGTACATCTATGGCATCGGCCGCAGCAGGGCGCTGGAGATCCTCCAGGCAGCTGGCGTTGATCCCGACACCAAGGTGGACGACTGGACCGACGACGAGCAGGCGCGTATCCGTCAGCACATCAACGAGCAGGTGAAGGTGGAGGGCGCGCTTCGCAGCGAAGTGCAACTGAGCATCAAGCGCCTGGTCGATATCGGTAGCTGGCGCGGCCAGCGCCACCGCAGCGGCCTGCCCGTTCGCGGCCAGCGTACCCGCACCAATAGCCGCACCCGCAAAGGCAAGCGCAAGACCGTGGCCAACAAGAAAAAGGCGACCAAGTAGGGGCGGATCATGATCCGCCCGCCTTGGGCGCGATCGGTTCCAAAACCGACCCAATCGAAACGACAATGGCAAAGCAAGAAGGAAAAGGCGGCGCCGCCGCTGGCAAGAAGAAGAAGAAGAAAGTGGTCGTGGAAGCCTTCGGGCAAGCCCATATTCAGGCCACCTTCAATAACCTGATCATCAGCCTCACCAACAACAAGGGCGAGGTGATCAGCTGGTCCTCTTCCGGCAAGCAGGGCTTCCGCGGGAGCAAGAAGAACACCCCCTACGCTGGCCAAGTGAGCGCCGAAGAGGCTGCACGCGAAGCCTTCGAATTGGGCCTGCGCAAGGTGAAGGTGTTCGTGAAGGGTCCCGGTGGCGGCCGCGAGAGCGCCATCCGTGCCCTGCACAACAACGGTGTCGAGGTCACTGAGATCGTCGATATCACCCCCATGCCTCACAACGGCTGCCGTCCTCCCAAAAAGCGCCGCGTTTAATCATTAACCAACCTGTAGGGGCGCGATGGACGCGCGCTCCGTTGTTGGTGCGGGAAAACCAAGGCCGCACCCAAATCGAAGATCAATGGCACGTTACACAGGACCCAAGACCCGCATCGCCCGCAAATTCGGCGAAGCCATCCTCGGCCCCACCAAGTGGATGGAGCGCAAGCCCCATGCACCCGGCCAGCACGGCCTCACCAAGCGCCGCGGCAAGCAGAGCGAATACTCCACCCAGCTGAAGGAGAAGCAGAAGGCCAAGTACACCTATGGCATCCTCGAGCGCCAGTTCGAGCGCATGTTCCACACCGCAGCCAGCAAGAAGGGCATCACCGGTGAGGTATTGCTTCAGCTCTGCGAGGCGCGCCTCGATAACACCGTGTTCCGCTTGGGCATCGCCCCCACGCGCCGTGCCGCTCGCCAGCTGGTGAGCCACGGGCATATCACCGTTGATGGTGGTGTGGTTACGATTCCGAGTTATTCGCTTCGCCCTGGCCAAAACGTAGCCGTGCGTGAGAAGAGCCGTGCGCTGGAAGCCATCACCAATAGCGTTTCGGTGAACAGCCGCCGCTTCGACTGGCTCGAGTGGAACCCCAGCAACCTCAGCGGCAAGATGATCACCATGCCCGAGCGCGCGCAGATCCCCGAGAACATCCGCGAGCAACTCATCGTGGAATTGTACTCGAAGTAAGAGAAGCGCATTGCCGGCTGGCCGTTGTCAGGCAGCCGGCATGCACTAGGAAGGACTGACAACGGAGAACGGACAACAGACAACGAACAACGCAAAACCCAACATGCCCATCCTCGAATTCCAGCGCCCCGACAAGGTCACGATGATCGAATCCGACGAGAAGCGCGGCATCTTCGAGTTCCGCCCGCTCGAGCCCGGCTACGGCATCACCATCGGCAACTCGCTCCGCCGCATCCTGCTCTCAAGCCTCGAAGGCTACGCCATCACCAGCGTGCGCATCGAAGGTGTTGACCACGAGTTCAGCACCATCAAAGGCGTGATCGAGGACATGACCGAGATCGTCCTCAACCTCAAGCAGGTGCGCTTCCGCCGCCAGCTCGAGGACAGCAGCACCGAGCGCGTGAGCATCACCATCAACGGCAAGGACAGCTTCACCGCTGGCGACATCGGCCGCAGCACCACCGGTTTCCAAGTGCTCAACCCCGATCTGGTGATCTGCCACATGGAGCCCGGCGTGAAACTGCACGTGGACCTCGTGGTAGGCAAGGGCCGCGGCTATGTGCCCGCCGACGAGAACAAGGTGAACGCCCCCATCGGCACCATCTTCATCGACTCCATCTTCACGCCGATCAAGAACGTGAAGTACACCGTGGAGAACACCCGCGTGGAGGAGAAGACCGACTACGAGAAGCTCACTATCGAGGTGGTCTCCGACGGCAGCATCAGCCCGAAGAACGCCTTGCAGGAAGCCGCAAAGATCCTCATCCATCACTTCATGCTCTTCAGCGACGAGCGCATCAGCCTCGATATGGAAGAGCGCGTGCAGGAAGAGAACTTCGACGAGGACAGCCTGCACATGCGCCAGCTCCTGAAGACCAAATTGGTGGACATGGACCTGAGCGTGCGCGCGCTGAACTGCCTCAAGGCCGCTGACATCGAGACCCTCGGCGACCTGGTGAGCTACAACAAGAACGACCTCTTGAAGTTCCGCAACTTCGGGAAGAAGAGCCTCACCGAGCTCGAGGACCTGGTGGAGAACAAGGGCCTGAGCTTCGGGATGAACCTGGGCAAATACAAGCTGGACAAGGAGTGATGTAACGGCGAGGCATGCCTCGCCCATTGCATCATGAAAAAGAGCAAAGAGCCATGAGACACGGAAACAAGAACAACGCGCTCGGCCGCAAGAAGGCCCACCGCGACGCGCTGCTGAGCAACCTCGCTATCTCGCTCATCGAGCACAAGCGCATCGAGACCACCTTGGCCAAGGCCCGTGCCCTGCGCCGCTACGTGGAACCGATCATCACGCGCAGCAAGGACGACAGCACCAGCAGCCGCCGCATGGTCTTCGCTGACCTGCAGAACAAATCGGCTACGGCCATCCTCTTCCGCGACGTTGCACCCAAGGTGGCGCAGCGCCCCGGTGGCTACACGCGCATCATCAAGTTGGGCAACCGCTTGGGCGATGCCGCCGAGATGGCCATGATCGAACTGGTTGACTTCAACACGCTTTACGTGAAGGAGAAGGCCGGTGCCGATGCGAAGAAGACCCGCCGCAGCCGTCGCAGCAGTGGTGCCAAGAAGGCCGAAGGCAGCGCCGACGCGAAGCCCGAAGCCGGAGCAGAAGAAGCCAAGAGCGAGTAATCGCCCGTTTGAATCTTGTGAAGAGGCGCTCGGAAGGGCGCCTCTTCGCGTTCGCGCTACATTCGTCAGGCAGCAATGAATGTGATGATGCACTCGCGCGCTCTGGTCTTGTTCGAATCACGGATGGCATGTGCTGTCCTCACGGCGATGATGTTGCTCTGCGCGACAACTATTTGTGCTCAATCAGATCGGCATTACCTATACATCTTACAAGGTCACATCACCGATGGCTTCACGGGCGAACCCATTCCATTCGCGCGAATCGAAGTGGCTGCCAGCATGGCAAGGTCGGGCATGACCGATTTCGACGGGTTCTACTTGCTGCGTCCGAACGTGCCGCCTGGGCGCTACGCCGTGCGTTTCAGTGCCGAAGGCTACGTGCCACGAACGGATACGATTGAGATCCTTCGGGATCGAGCTGTGATACACGATGTGAAACTGCCATCGTATCCGCGCTGACCTTTTCAACACCTGTGGAAGATCGATCATGCCCTTGAGCGCATGTGCGGGTATCTTCGCCGCCGCTCCGCGCCATGCTCATCAGCCACCGCCCCGAAGCCGTCCTCCTGCTCGCCGATGGGACGCTTTTCAGGGGCCGCGCCATCGGCGCCCCAGGCACCACCGTCGGCGAGATCTGCTTCAATACCGGCATGACCGGTTACCAAGAGGTCTTCACCGACCCGAGCTACACCGGCCAGATCATGACCATGGCCTCGCCGCACATCGGCAACTACGGCGTGAAGGAAGGGGAGGAGGAGAGCGGCAAGGTCACCATCGCGGGCCTGGTGGTGAAGAAGTTCAGCCACTTGTGGAGCCGTCCCGGCGGCACTGGCTCGCTCGATGATTACTTGAAGGCGAACAGCATCGTCGGCATCAGCGACATCGATACGCGCAAGCTGGTGCGCCACATCCGCGATCACGGCCATCAGAACGCGATCATCAGCACAGCGGTACACGACGTCGATGCCCTGCGCGCGCAGCTCGCGCAAGCTCCCAGCATGGAAGGCCGCGAGCTCAGCAGTCAGGTGAGCACCAAAGAACCCTACGAAGCGGGCGCGCCCGACGCCGCTCTCCGGGTAGCGCTCGTTGACTTCGGCGTGAAGCGCAACATCGAGCGCTGCCTCATGGAGCGCGATTGCCGCGTGCGTGTGTTCCCCATGAGCACATCGTTGCAGGACATGCTCGCGTGGAAGCCCGACGGCATCATGCTCAGCAATGGTCCCGGTGATCCCGCAGCCATGCCTGCGAGCGTTGAACTCGTGAAGGCGATCGTTGGCAGCGGGCTTCCGGTTTTCGGCATCTGCTTGGGCCATCAGCTTTTGGCCGAGAGCCAGGGCATGCGCACCGAGAAGATGCACCACGGGCATCGCGGCATCAACCATCCGATCAAGGACCTCACAACCGGTCGAGATGAAGTCACTTCGCAGAACCACGGCTTCGTAGTGAATCGCGCCGACGCCGAGCAGAACAGCGTCATCGAGATCACGCATGTGCATCTGAACGATGGCAGCATCGCCGGCATCCGCCTGAAGGGCCAACCGGTCTTCAGCGTGCAATACCATCCGGAAGCTGGTCCCGGTCCGTTCGACAGCCGTTACCTCTTCGATCGTTTCGTTGAACTCATGCGCGCGAGCGCTTCTGAAACCAAGCAGCAGGCAGCAGTTGGCAGTAGGCAATCTGCAACCACTTAAGAGCCTACTGCCAACTGCTTACTGACAACTGCCAACTTCCTCCCTCCATGGGCCTCATCGCCAAGATCCACGCTCGCGAGATCCTCGATAGTCGCGGCAACCCCACCATTGAAGTTGATGTTTGGGCCGATAGCGGTCACATGGGCCGCGCTGCTGTTCCCAGCGGAGCCAGCACCGGTGCGCACGAAGCCAGTGAGCTGCGCGATGGCGACAAGAAGCGCTACTTGGGCAAAGGCGTGCGCAAGGCCGTGGAGCATGTGAACCAAACGCTCAACAACGAGTTGCACGGCGCGCTGATCACCGATCAGGCCATGATCGACAAGGCGTTGATCAGCCTCGATGGCACGGCCAACAAGGCGAACCTTGGAGCGAATGCGATCCTGGGCGTGAGCCTCGCGGTTGCAAAAGCTGCTGCCGCTGAATTGAACCTGCCGCTGTACCGATACGTGGGTGGCGTGAACGCTTGCACGCTGCCGGTGCCGCTGATGAACATCCTCAACGGCGGCGCGCACGCCGACAACAAGGTGGATGTGCAGGAGTTCATGATCATGCCCGTTGGTGCTAAGCGCTTCAGCGATGGTTTGCGCATGGGCGCCGAGGTCTTCCACGCACTGAAAGCCGTGCTGAAGAAGAAGGGCCTGAGCACCAACGTGGGCGACGAGGGCGGCTTCGCGCCTGACCTTCCGAGCAACGAGGATGCGCTGAAGCTGGTGATGCAGGCCATCGAAGCGGCAGGCTACACGCCCGGCGACGACATCGTGCTCGCGCTCGACTGCGCCAGCACCGAGTTCTACGACGCCAAGAAGAAGCGCTACACGCTCGAGAGCACCGGCGATGTGCTCACCAGCGACGAGATGGTGGCGATGTGGGCCGATTGGGCCAAGCGTTATCCCATCGTGAGCATCGAGGACGGCATGTCCGAAGACGATTGGGATGGCTGGAAGAAGATGACCGAAGTGCTCGGCAACAAAGTGCAGCTCGTGGGCGACGACCTCTTCGTGACCAACACCAAGCGCTTGGGCGAAGGCATCGAGAAGGGCATCGCCAACAGCATCCTCGTGAAGGTGAACCAGATCGGCACCTTGAGCGAGACTATCGAGGCCGTGGAGATGGCGCATCGCGCGAAGTACACCAGCGTGATGAGTCACCGCAGCGGCGAGACCGAGGATAGCACCATCGCCGACTTGGCCGTCGCGCTGAACTGCGGCATGATCAAGACCGGCAGCGCCAGCCGCAGCGACAGGATCGCCAAGTACAACCAGTTGCTGCGCATCGAAGAGCAGCTCGGGCCGGCGGGAATCTACCCGGGCAAGAGCCTGCGCTACGTAGGCTGACGGTCCAACAGGCGCCCCGCCTGTTGATCTGAAGGTCTTACAGGCGCCCCGCCTGTTGATGCGTACTGGGCCGCTGATCGGGATCCGTTCATATGCGAGGGTCGCAATGGAGGTCAGGGAGGCTGCGTCCTCCTTCGCCTCTTTCTCTTCCTTCACCGCCATTTCTCGCATTTCGATTGCCGCTTCCTTCCTGCCGCCTGTGGCGCGTTCACGGGCCATTTCAAGTTGCACGCACGATTTCCTTCGCGCCCCGCGTTGCATGGTAAATCAACGCCATGCGCAAGTTCCTCGCCCTGCAGCTGGCCATTGCGGCCCTGCACGCCTCAGCGCTTGAGGCCGACCTGCGAAGCGCGCTCCATGCCGGTCAAGTGAGCATCGCCGTGGTCGGCTTGGGCGGGCACAGCGGTGCGTGTCTGCGTGTCGATGCCGTGAACCGTACCGGCGAGATCGCGCGCATCACCATACCGAGCGGCTGGCGTTTCGGGAGCCAGGACAGCAGCTTGCAGGATCTGCTGGTGGTGGGAGAGCATGTGCTGGCCCTGGCTCCCAACGGCCGTTCCTCCATCACCTGCAGCGCCTTCTGTTGCGAGGCCAGCAGGGGAGGGCCGGGCCATGGCAGCGCATTCAACGAAGGCGCTCTTGCCGATAGCGCCCTGGTGAAGCTCGCGCGGCACCTGGCATCAGCGGCATACAGCAATGAAGCCATGCAGCAGGCCGTATGGTCGGTGAGCGACGACACGCCCATCAGTGCGATTGATGCGGATGATGCAACGGCCAGCAACACCCTGCGGCAGTTCGTCTCCGCGCTCACCGGCAGGCCCGTGCCCTGGTACACCACCGCATTCGCGCATGCCGAACCGGGCCGCGCCTTCAACCCCAACGCCACGCGCGTTACCGGTGGCGTTGAATTCCATCAGCGCCATGCCGGGGTGCTCAGCATCGTGGTGAAGGATGCCGATGGCCGCACCATCCATGTGCTCGACGAGGGCCGCGACCTGCGCCAAGGCAAGTACACCATCAACGTGGATGTGACCGTGCGCCATTGGCCCGCCGGCCGCTACAGCATCTGCTTCGCCACCGATGGCGTGCTGCTGAAGAAGGAGGAGTTCGAGTTGTGAGGGCAAGAGCTACGGTGCCACCACCACCTTCCCCGCCGCCATCACTTTTCCATCACTGCCCACAAACCGCGCGTGGTAAGTGCCGCGCTTCAGGCCGCGTGCATCCAGTTGCGCATGCGTGCCGTTGATCGGCTCCCACCGCACCAAGCGGCCGCGCGCATCGTTCAATTCGATCACGCCTTGCACGGCTGCTTCAGTGCGCACGTTGATCACATCGCTGGCGGGGTTCGGTTGAATGAACCATGCGGTGGCCGGTGCGTCTGGCTCGGCGATTCCCACTGCGCTCTTGCGCCAAGCGAAACAGTATTCGCCGGGGCGCAGGTCGTTGATGTCGATGCGGCCCTGCCGGTCGGTCACGCTGCCGAGCGTGCTGCGTGTTTGATCGGGGTGCAGCACCCATGGCCATCCGGGCCCGGTCCGGTACAGCATCACCAGGCTGTCCTCGCGGAAAGGCAATGCGCCGAAGTCCTGCATCAAGCCGCTGTCGAAGGCAATGGCCGGTGCTGGTCTGCCATCGTAAGCGAAGCGGCCGCTCAGGCTTGCCGAACTGGGCAGGTTGCCCGAGGTGATGCGCCAATAGCGATCGGGCGATACCAGGTACGCGAATGCTTCATCCACTTCATCGTCGGCCGCCACCCAGTATTCCTCGATGCGGATGGTGAAGGGCGCTGGCGTGCTATTCACCGTGAGCCGCATATCGCTGTTGGTGTATTGCCGCGTGGCAGGAGCGGTGAAGGTCTCCGCATCGAAGGTGACGGCCTGTCCGATGCGCTCATCGGCATTCAAGAAGACATCGCGCGGAATGAAGGGCACGGTAACCGTGAACGTGGTGAAATCGCCACCGAGCAGCACGGGTTCCGGCAGTGCCCACAGCGAGCCATCGGCTTGCACGAATGACACGGTCATAGGCACATTGTGATAATGCTGTGCTGGCCCGCGGTGCTTCTGCTGCACCATCACCACCACTTCAGTGGAGCCATTCGGCAACTCGTCGTAATCGAAGGCTTCCACTTCGAAGGCCGCCCAGCCCGGCTGCTGTATCCAATCGGCGAAGTAGTCGGTGAGGTCGAGGCCGGTGGCTTGGTTCAGGTGATCGCGCAGCATCACCGTGTTCACGTGCTCGAAGGCGTAGGTATTCAGGAAACTGGTAAGGCCAGCGCGGAAGAGGCTATCGCCCATGTAGCTGCGCAGGGAGTGCAGCACATCGGCGCCCTTCTGGTACACGTGCTTGCCATACGTCCATTGCTGCGGCACATTGTCCAAGGCCCACCAGCCCTGATCATCGAGGTGCGCGCGCAGCAGCATGTTGCGGTGATTCACGCGCACTTGGTCGCGGTAGGCCGTGGGGCCATTCACCTCCTCGATGAAGAGGTAGCTGAGGTATTCGGCGAATCCTTCGTTGATGTACATCTCTTCGGCGCGGTCGCAGGTGACCAGATTGCCGAACCAGTGGTGCGCGAGCTCATGGGCCATTACCGCTTGGTAGGCGAGTGAACCGGTGGCGATGCTTTGCGGGTAATGGATGCTGGTGGCATGCTCCATGGCGCCTTGCGGAGTGAGCACGTAGCCTACGCGGTTCCACCGGTAAGGCCCGAACCATTGCTCGAAGCGGTCGAAGGCGGCTGGCAGATTGATGAACGAGCTCTTCATCGCCGTGGTGTCCTGTGGCCGCGCAGTGAGGGTCACGGGCACTTCGGTGCCGGTGATGCTGCTGAGCGTATCGCGTGCCACGGCGTAGTTCGCAGCGGCCACCGAGGCGAGGTAGGCGGGGATGCTCTCATCGAGCCGCCAATGCCGTGTGATGGTGGTGGGCGTGGGTTGCCACTCATCGATCAGCGCGCCGTTGCACCAAGCGTTCCATGGCGCCGTGGTGGTAACGATGAACTCGTAGCTGCTGCGCTCGGTGAAGTTGTCGGCGCATGGGAACCACGCCCGGCCGTATGAGTGCGGGACACTGGTGAAGGCCACGCCGAGGTTGTACGAGTAGGTGCCCGTGGTGTAGAAGCCGCCGAAGCCACTGGCATCGGTAACGGGGTCGCCGCCGTAATGGATGCTGAGTGCGATGGCCTCTCCGGCATCGTAGCTCTGCGGAAGCTGAATGGTGAGGTCTTCGCCGTCCTGAACGAATCCGATCTGCTCATTCGCCATCACCACGGAATCGACGGTGAGCGCGAGCAACTGCAGCGGGAGCGTGGCCAGCCCATCCT
>JBATND010000123.1:0-1687 GCA_049290175.1 Flavobacteriales bacterium
ACTCCACCAACTGGCTGTCGCTGCTCGTCAATCTGTTGCCGCTTATCTTCATCGGCGCGCTCTTCTTCATTCTCTTCCGCCAGACGCAGGGCAGCAACAACCAGGCGCTCTCGTTTGGCAAGAGCAAGGCGCGTGTCTTCACCGGCGACAAGCCGACGGTCAAGTTTGACGACGTCGCCGGCGCCGATGAGGCCAAGGAGGAACTCAAGGAAGTGGTCGAGTTCCTCAAGGAGCCGCAGAAGTTCGCCGCGCTCGGCGCGCGCATTCCCCAGGGTGTGCTGCTCGTCGGCCCGCCAGGCACGGGCAAGACGCTCATGGCCAAGGCCGTCTCCGGCGAGGCGGGCGTGCCCTTCTTCAGCATCTCCGGCTCGGAGTTCGTCGAGATGTTTGTCGGCGTGGGTGCCAGCCGCGTGCGCGATCTCTTTGAGCAGGCCAAGCGCAACAGCCCGTGCATCATCTTCATCGACGAAATCGATGCAGTGGGGCGCTACCGTGGCACCGGCCTGGGCGGCTCGCACGACGAACGCGAGCAGACGCTCAACCAGATTCTGGTCGAGATGGACGGCTTTGGCACCGACACGAATGTCATTCTGGTCGCCGCCACCAACCGGCCCGACATTCTCGACCCGGCGTTGCTGCGCCCCGGCCGCTTTGACCGTCGTGTCACCATGGATCGGCCCGACGTCGTTGGCCGCCGCGCCATCCTCGACGTGCATGTCAAGGGCAAGCCCATCGAGCCCAACATCGACTTGGACATGATCGCCCGGCAGACGCCCGGTTTCGTGGGCGCCGACCTGGAGAATGTCGTCAATGAGGCGGCCATCCTGGCGGCGCGGCGCAACAAGCGCGCCATTGGCATGAGCGAATTGCAGGAAGCGGTCGAACGGGTCGGCATGGGCGGGCCGGAGCGACGCAGCCGGCTGATGACACCGCAGGAGAAGAAGGTCGTGGCCTACCATGAAGCCGGCCATGCCGTCGTCTCACGGCTGTGTGAGATTTCGGATCCGGTGCAGAAGATCACCATCGTGTCGCGCGGCAGTGCCGGCGGCTATGTCTGGCGGGTGGCTGAAAAAGATCGCGTCATGGCCAAGCGCAACTACTTCCTCGACAACATCGCCGTTGCATTGGGCGGGCGCGTGGCGGAGGAGTTGGTCTTTGGCGATGTCTCCAATGGCGCTGCTATGGATATCCAGCAGTTGACGCAGATGGCGCGCTCCATGGTCACTCGCTACGGCATGAGTGAGAAGATGGGCCCGCTCCAGTTTGGGCAGCAGGATGAGCTGGTTTTCCTGGGCCGTGACCTGGCGGAGCAGCGCGATTATAGCGAGGAAGTGGCCGAGGAGATCGACGGCGAGGTACATCAACTGGTCGACTCGGCGTACGCCCGCGTGCGCAAGCTTCTGGGCGACAATATCACCAAGCTACACGGCGTAGCCAATGCGCTGCTCGAACATGAGACGCTCAGCGCCGAAGAGTTTGAGGAAGTTTTCGCGGCAGCTTGAGCCAGGTGTGATGGCCGGCCCCGGAACGCAATCGCACCGCTGGAGCGAGGGCGCAAATAGAACGAGTAAGCCGATACGCTTTCCAGTGTATCGGCTTTTCTTTGCCAATGCCGATTGCATGGTCAGCCGCTCGCATCAGCCGCGCGTCACCATGATCACGCCGGCGACGATGACGAAGACGCCGG
>JBATND010000124.1:0-1639 GCA_049290175.1 Flavobacteriales bacterium
CCTTCACCTCTCGCGGCACCATCATGATGTCATACACGGGCGTGTTGGCCACAAGCAGGCGGCCCTTGCGATCGTAGATGAAGCCGCGCGCGGGGTAGTCCGTGATCTTGCGCTCGGCCATGCTGGCGGCGCTGGCCTTCCACTTGTCATCAACCACCTGGATCCAGAAGAGGCGCAGGATGAAGATGAAGGCGATGGCCAGCACCGCCACGATGAGCACGTATTTGCGCCCCTCGAAGTTCATGCACGTGCACGCTCAGAAGCGCGCGAGGTGAGGAATTGCGTAAGCAGCGCAAGGCCCAAGGTGAAGGCGGCGCTGAGGATGGCGCGCAGCAAGGTGGAGAAGAAGGCATCGAAGCGATGCATCTCCACGAAGAAGAGCCAGAGGTGGTGCAGCAGGATGAGCACGCCTGCGTTGGTGACGAACCACGCGAGACCCATGCGCGGCACCGTGGGCCGCATGCCGAACTCGTAGCCATCGCGCGGGGCCATGAGGCGCAAGAGGTGGATCCGAGCGAACATCATCACGGTGCATGCGCTCATGTGCATGCCGGGCGTGCTCCCGAAGGAGTCGAGCACAAGGCCCGTGGCTGCGCCGATCAGCAGGCCCGCCCAGTTGGGCAGCTCGAATGGCAGCATGAGCAGGAAGAGCACGTAGAGGTAGGGCACCATCCATCCGTTGGCCACATCGAGCCGATCGAGGATGAGCACCTGCAATAGCACCAGCAACGCGAAGCGGCCCAGGTTCGATGCGAGCGTGGTGATCATCGCGTGGGCTGCTGGCTTTCGAGTGAATCACGTTCGCTACGCAAGCGATCCTCCACCACATAGACATAACCCACGCGGGCCATGTCCTCGAAGAGTCGGATGCGCACGTTCAGGTCCGGCCTTCCTGGCGGATTCTCGACGCTGAGCACCTCGCCCACAGGAACGCCCGGAGGGAAGATGCCGTCGCCGCCCATGGTCACGATGGTGTCCTGCTCGCGCACGCGGCCATGCTTCGGGATGTCGATCACCGAGGCCGTGGCGGCATCCATCGTGTTCCAGTAGAGCAGTCCGAAGTGGCCGGTGCGCTTCACCTTCACGCTGGTGCGCAGGTCGGTATTGAGCACGCTGATCACCGAGGCGAAGCGCGGACTCACCGCTCGCACCACGCCCACGATGCCGCTCGGACCCACCACGCCCATGTCCTCGTGCAGGCTCGAAGCGGAGCCTTGATCCAGGGTGAGGTAGTTGAGCGGCTTGTGGTAAGTGGCATGCACCACTTTGGCTGCCGTGAAATTGAAGGGCTGCCAGATGGCTGAATCGCCTGCCGGGCGCATGGTTGTGTCCATGACGTCGGCGCTGATGCCATAGCGATTGCGCCATTCCTCGTTTTCTGCGACGAGCTTCTCGTTCCGTTCGCGCAGGCTGGTGTACTCAGTTACCTGATTGCGCCAAGTGAAGAGCGTGCCCGCAACCGCATTGCTGCTATTGATCGCGATGGACCGGTGGTGCATGTTGCCGTTGTACAGCAGCACCAAGGAAATGAGCAGCAGCGCCAGGAACAGCAGCGTGTCGCGGATGCGGTAGAGGAAGCGGAAGAGGTCGCGCATGGCTCATGAGTGGCGAGTGCAAAGTGATGAGTGGTGAGTCTGGC
>JBATND010000125.1:0-2594 GCA_049290175.1 Flavobacteriales bacterium
GCTGTGGCCTATCCCGCAATTATCCCGCAGATCTTGCGGGGCGGGTTCTGGCAAGGGTGGTAAGGCAGTCGGCAATTTCGCAGCAACGAGTGCTCCGGTAATTCCATGGAGTGGCAGATAACAAGAAAGGTAGGGATCATGAGACCTATATGGATCTTCCAAGGCACTGATATGGAGGAGGACCGCCAGGGCGGGTCGTGCAACGCGCTACAGATTGCAACGATGAAGGTCAATGGCACACGGACGTTGACCAGGATCGTCAGTAACGGACCTGCGCGCCGATCCCACGCCACGTTGGCGAGAAAAGCCTTCGTCCAGAGGTTCGAAATGGCTTCCTCGCCATCTGCGCGCCGTTTTGGCGAGAAAGACTCCAGAATGGGTAGCTGTATCCGCCTGTGCGCAATTCATGCGCAACAGTTGCGCGCAAATGATCGCAGGGGCTGGTGTGGGCTTGGAGCAAATTCTCGGGTGGGCAAGGCGGCTCCTGAAGCCCTGATCCATGCCCGCCATGAGTCCTGCCCAACGCTACCGCCTCACCCACAAAGGCCAAGCTTGGCTGGACCGCTTCAACTCCCTGCCCAAACCATAAGCCCGCAAGCCCGCACCGCCTGAAGTAGAATGCACCGATGAGCGACATCACCGGGTTCCACGCGGGCATGTCGCTCAGCACCACGCGCACGCTGCTGCCCAATACATCGTAATCGCAATCGAGCAAGTGCGCATGCTCGGCGGTGTTGGCTTCGGGCACCATGATGCGCGGCTGCGCGTGCAGGAGCCAGCGTTGCAATTCCAGCCCAAGGCGGGTGCATCGGCTACAATGAGGCCATGACCCAAGAGCGGCAGCAGAACGCCTTGCACACGATAGCCGAAAAGCCGCCGCCTTGCCTTAAGCCACTGGCCTCTTGGCCTATTGGCCTCTGGCAAATGCAGCTCGAGGCTGAAGGTGCATCGGGCCTTTTGGCCTCTAGGCCTTTGGGCATTGGGCCGATCCCCTGATCATCTGATCTTCTGATTTTCTGATCGGCATTTGGTTTTGGCTGAAGGTGTGAAGCAGGTAGGAGGGGAGTTGCTACTTTGAGCGGCGAATGAGCCTTCTCAGATCCGAACAACGCGTAGCCGACCACGGCGAGGTCTTCACCCCAGCGTGGATGGTGGAGGACATGCTGGATCTGGTGAAGGACGAGACCGAGCGCATCGATTCGCGCTTTCTGGAACCGGCGTGCGGCAGCGGCAACTTCCTTGTCCGTATTCTGCAACGCAAGCTCGCGGCCGTGGAGCTGAAGTACGGCAAGAACGAGTTCGAGAAGCGGCACTTTGCTCTGCTGGGGCTCATGTGTACCTACGGCATCGAGCTGCTCACGGACAACATCGCCGAGTGCAAGGCCAACATGCTGGAGGTTTTCGCCGAGTACCTGAACCTGCAGGAAACGGACGACCTGTACCGCGCCGCCTCGCATGTGCTGGCCCAGAACCTCGTGCATGGCGATGCGCTGACGATGCTCACGCACGAAGGCCAGCCGATGACATTCGCGGAATGGGGCTACCTCGGGAAGGGCAAGTTCCAGCGGCGCGATTTCCGGTTGGATGTGCTCACGCAGGCATCCTCTTGGAAGACCGAGGGTGAGCTCTTCGCAACGGCGGAGCGACACGACATCTTCTCTCCGGTCAAGAGCTATCCGCCCATGACGGTGAGCGAATTGGCCGCTTCGGATAAGTATCCCATTGCCGCACCGCAGCCATGACCGACGACCTTTCACCGCTGGTAGGGCAGATCGCCCGCATCATCGCGCAGGCGCGCAGCGAAGTGCGCCGCAGCGTGAACAGCGCCATGGTGGCCAGCTATTGGGAGATCGGCCGCCTTATCGTCGAACACGAGCAGCAAGGACAGGCCCGGGCGGCTTACGGAAAGCGCCAAATGGACGAACTCTCGTTACGCCTCACCGCGCAGTTCGGGAAGGGTTTCGATGCCAGTAACCTGCGGAATATGCGCCGCTTCCATCTCGCTTTTCCAATTCAAGAGACGGTGTCTCTCGAATTGAGCTGGTCGCACTACAACCTCCTTGCGCGGGTGGAAGACCCCGAGGCACGCCAATGGTATGCCCGCGAGGCCATTGGCCAGAACTGGAGCGTACGCGCCCTGGAACGACAGATCGGTGTGCTCTACTACCAACGTCTGCTCAGTAGCAAGGACAAGGCGCTGCTGTCCGCTGAAGCAAGGGGAATGACCGCACCACTGGCCGAAACCGCCAAGGACTTTCTCCGAGACCCCTACATCCTCGACTTCCTCAACCTGCAGGACAAGACCTACCAGGAAAGCTCGCTGGAACAGGCCATCATCGACAACCTGCAAGGCTTCCTCTTGGAGTTGGGCAAGGGCTTCGCCTTCGTGGAACGCCAGCAGCGCATCCGCTTCGAGGACGAAGACTTCTACATCGACCTCGTCTTCTACAACTTCAAGCTCAAGTGCTTCCTGTTGGTGGACCTGAAGCTGGGCAAGCTCACCCACCAGGATGTGGGCCAGATGGACACGTATGTGCGCCTCTATGACGAGTGCATCCGCGGTGCGGATGACAACCCCACCATCGGCCTGCTAC
>JBATND010000126.1:0-3160 GCA_049290175.1 Flavobacteriales bacterium
GTACCCTACCCCTACTTTCGTCGCATCCCATCCCCATGGCCCAAAAGATCGACATTGAAGCATCCAAGAACGAAGACTTCAACAAGCTGAAGCTCTCCGACCTCAACAAGCGCCTGCACGTCATCCACCAAGGCGGCGGCGAGAAACGCATCGCCAAGCTCAAGGCCGACGGCAAGATGACCGCCCGCGAGCGCATCGACGCCCTGCTCGACCCCAAGAGCCCGCGCATCGAGATCGGTGCCTTCGCGGCCGATGGCATGTACAAGGAACACGGCGGTGCCCCCAGCGCCGGTGTGGTGGTAGTGATCGGCTACGTGAGCAAACGCCAATGCATCGTGGTGGCCAACGACGCCACCGTGAAGGCCGGCGCCTGGTTCCCCATGACGGGCAAGAAGAACCTGCGCGCGCAGGAGATCGCCATCGAGAACCGCCTGCCCATCATCTACCTGGTGGACAGCGCCGGCGTGTACCTGCCCATGCAGGACGAGATCTTCCCCGACAAGGAGCACTTCGGCCGCATCTTCCGCAACAACGCCATCATGAGCAGCATGGGCATCACTCAGATCGCCGCCGTCATGGGCAGCTGCGTGGCCGGTGGCGCCTACCTGCCCATCATGAGCGACGAGGCCCTCATCGTGGAGAAGACCGGCAGCATCTTCCTCGCCGGCAGCTACCTGGTGAAAGCCGCCATCGGCGAGGACATCGACAACGAGACCCTCGGCGGTGCCACCACGCACAGCGAGATCAGCGGCGTTACCGACTACAAGTGCAAGGACGATGCGGACTGCCTGAAGAAGATCCGCGCCATCATGGACAAGCTCGGCAGACCCAAGGACGCCGGATTCTCTCGCGAGAAACCCGCGCCGCCCAAGGCCGATCCGAAGGAGATCTACGGCATCATCCCCACCGAGCGCGCCAAGCCCTACGACATGCGCGAGGTGATCGCGCGACTGGTGGACGACAGCGAGTACACCGAATACAAGGAAGGTTTTGGCCAGAGCATCATCACCGCCTACGCCCGCATCGACGGCTGGGCCGTGGGCATCGTGGCCAACCAGCGCAAGGTGGTGAAGAGCAAGAAGGGCGAGATGCAATTCGGCGGCGTCATCTACAGCGACAGCGCCGACAAGGCCACGCGCTTCATCGCCAACTGCAACCAGAAGAACATCCCGCTGGTCTTCCTGCAGGACGTCACCGGCTTCATGGTGGGCAGCCGCAGCGAGCACGGCGGCATCATCAAGGACGGCGCGAAGCTGGTGAACGCCGTGAGCAACAGCGTGGTGCCCAAGTTCACCGTGATCGTGGGCAACAGCTACGGCGCCGGCAACTACGCCATGTGCGGCAAGGCCTACGACCCGCGCCTCATCGTAGGCTGGCCCAGCGCCCAGGTGGCCGTGATGGGTGGCGACCAGGCCGCCAAGGTGCTGCTGCAGATCGAAGTGGCCGCCCTCAAAGGCCGCGGCGAGGAGATCACCAAGGAACGCGAGGCCGAGATTCTCGGCAAGATCCGCGCGAAGTACGAGGAGAGCATGAGCCCGTACTATGCCGCTGCGCGGTTGTGGTTGGATGCGATCATTGACCCGTTGGAGACGCGGACGTGGATCAGTCTTGGTATTGAAGCTGCGTCACAAGCGCCTGCTACCCGTGAGTTCAATATGGGCGTGCTTCAGACGTGAATAAATGGACCTGCGGACTACACTAACTACTGTCCTCTGCTGCTTTGCGCTGATCGTATCGGCTCAAGACATTGCGAACTCGGTCAACTGCAGCGATAAGAATAAGGTGCGGCAGGCCGAGAAGGTCATGCGCTACCTGCGATCGGGTGAGTTCGAGAAGATAGAGGCTCTGTGCGCGCCGATCGGACCGCATCTACGCAATGATTTCAACCGGTCCCTTGAGGTGACCCACGACCATATCGTGGAGTACGCAATAGCGCATAAGCTCACCTTGGTCGTCTTCACCGATAGCCAACCTGACAGGTTCGTGGTCTATTGCCGATTCAAGGAGATCGATCCCGGAGCCCTCAGCGTGTACGTGTACTATAAGACCACCGAGTGCGCGATCGACCAGATCCTATGTTTCGGGTGGAGGGGTGCTGTGATACCGGTTGAGGAGGAAGCCCCCAAGGAACCACCCTTTGAACCTCCCAAGGACTGATGTGGACTGGCAACCCAAGTTAGAGCCAAGGGCGGCGACGACAGCGTTCACTAGAGAGGTCTTACAAACCTGAAGATGTTCCCGACCGCGCGTGCCCGCAAGACCATAGAGATGCACTTCCGGCATCGCGACCTCGTCTGGTCCGAAGACTACTTCGTGGCTGTGTTGCGTACATCGGATAAGAAGGGAGACCTGTGCTGCGCGTGCTGGGGGCTGCGGGAGGTCGGCACGATGGGCGCGGTGGCATCCATCAAGCCGCACGTGTCCCATCGTAAACCGGATGTGCGCAGATCGGCTTTCGAAACCGTGGTACATCTGCTTGGTGCCGCTGATACGCCCTGGTACGGCGAGATGCTCCTATCAGGCCAGGCGCCTGTGCAGCAGCTCGCCTTCGCCACCCTCTGTTCCATTGGCGATGAGCGCGGGTTCGATGCGCTGCAACAACACCTCGCGCACCTACTTGCCGGGAAGGGCGGACTTCCCGTGGGGACAATCGCTTTCATGCAGCGTTTTCTGCAGCGTCATCCGGAGATTCGGGCGGTTGCCCCAAACGCGGTGAACGCCCTGGATGAACAGTGGAGCAGACTGTCGCCGGATGAACAACAGCGCGCTACCTGGTTGGCCCAGCTATACCGTCCGAGTTAGGGCATTCAGACCAAGGATCTCCATTCAACGGTTGAACCGGTCCCCTTTCCAATTGGCGGGGTTGTCACGCGTTGGGGCCGATCATGATCGGCCCGCATGGTTACCGTTCGTTGAACCTATCCCCTTTCCAATTCATCGGGTTGTCGTGGATGTATTTCGCAATGCGTTCGTGTTCGCCATCATCGCGGATCACGCGGTCCGAATAATTGCGTTGCCATACGGGTGTGCCGTGGGGCAACAACCCATCGCGGTACGCCATGCGGGTAACGGCGGATTTATACGACGCCACAATTTGTCCCAATGCGCCACGCGGGATGCCCGGCGGTTTCCGCGGATCCCGTAGGGGCGCGTCATGACG
>JBATND010000127.1:0-2132 GCA_049290175.1 Flavobacteriales bacterium
GCGCAGGCTCCACGCGCGGGATCACGATGCCCGCCTCGTACCGACGCACGATCGCGGCGACCTCCGGGAGTTCGCTCACCAGCGCCGGGATGTGCGCGCGGAAGTAGTCGAAGAGCTTGTTGGGCAGGCTGAAGCGGTAGTTGAGGCTGGTGTCCTTGTCGAGCGAGAGGCCGAGGTCGGCGTTGCGCGTGAACTGCATCATGCGCTCGTAGGGCATGCGCGGCAGCAGGCGCACGCGATCCTGCAGTGCATGCTCCTTCACCAATCGTTCCAGCACGGGCAAGGCATCGCCGCCACCGATGATGAGCAAGAGCGCGTCAGGCAATTCCTTCATGGCCAGCACGGCCTCCTCCCCGCCCCTGTCCACGTTGATGCCGCTGCCTTGCAACACGAGGATGAAACGGTCCTGCGGCAACTCCAAGTCGTTGCGCGACGGCAACGGGCCAAGCTCCTTGAACATGGGGATGTTGCGCACCACCTCCACCGGCACGCCGTAGCGTTCGCGGTATGCGTTGGCGATGCTGCCGTTCACCGTGATCACGTGCTTCAGCTTGGGGAAGATCCAGCGCTCGATGGCCAGCCATACACGCTTCGCGAAGCGGCCTTGTATCTCGGGCACCTCCGTGAAGTACTCGTGGCTGTCGTACATCAGTGCGCGCTTCCATTTTGCGAGGTAGCAGGCCAACAAAGTGTCGAGGTCGTTGGCCACGAGCAGGCCCGCGCGCGTTGCGAGCAGCAAGAAGAAGAGCCGCAGGTTGTACTCGGCGTAGAACAACGGCCCCTTGCGGAAGAGCAGCCGCATGCGCTTGGTGGCGTAGGGCCGCTGAAGCGGAACGCTATCCGGCAGTATGCGCCCCACCAGCAGCACCTCGTGGCCCAGGTCGCGCAGCACCACGCAGGTGCGGTGCACGCGGTTGTCGGTGCTGAGGTCGTTGGTGACGCAGACGATGGCGCGCATCATGAATGATCAAGGCATCCAGAGGTCAATCCATCCTTGTGCGCATGGCGCCGAATGGGAAACGGCGGGCTCCATGGAAGATGGTGATCACATCGCAGCGTTGGCGACTTGCGAGGTAGATGATCCGATAGTCGCCGACAATCGCTTCACGAATGTCCTGTCGCCCTGTTTCGGGGACAATGCGTCCGCCCATCGGGAAAAGCGCGACTGCATCGAGCGCTCGATAGAAGCGTTGAATGGTACGGTCGGCGTAGCGGGTGGCGCCATGGTCAGCGATGTAGCGATGAATCCTTGCCATATCGCGCATGGCCCTTGCCGAGATGGTCACTTCAGCCATCGCTGATGCTTCTTCTTCGCGTCTGCAAGCGATACAACGCGGCCTGCCTTGATGTCCGAGAGGCCTTCCTCGATCGCTTCCAGCAACAGCACGCGCTCCATGACATCATCAGATGAAAAGCGCTCCGGAAGCTCCTTGATGGAGCGCAGCACCTTCTTTCTCTCCAGTAGTTCTGGCGTCTTTTTCATGGCTCCGAAAGTAACGCGTCACGCTCTTGAGTCGGGTCTGGTTGTACCGCCACCGGTAAACTTGCGCCCCATGTCCCTCCTCCGCCACGCCGACCTCCAGCCCTACAACACCTTCGGCATCGCCGCCAAGGCCGAAGCATTGGCGCGCTTTGCAACGGCCGATGAACTGCGGGGCCTTCTAGCTGCTCCAGAGCTCAGCGCGATGCAACGCCTCGTGCTCGGCGGCGGCAGCAACATCCTCTTCACCCGCGACTTCGATGGACTGGTGCTGCTGAACGAAGTGCCGGGCATTACGGTGGTGCGCGAGGATGAGGACCATGTGGAAGTGCGGGCAGGCGCGGGCGTGGTATGGCACCATTTGGTGATGCACTGCGTGGCACAAGGCTGGGGCGGGCTGGAGAACCTCTCGCTGATCCCCGGCAAGGTGGGCGCGGCTCCCATGCAGAACATCGGGGCCTATGGCGTGGAGATCAAGGACAGCTTCGTCTCGCTCGAAGCGCTGCGGATAGCGGATGGCGAGATCGTCCGCTTCGGATTGAGCGAATGCGCCTTCGGCTACCGCGAGAGTTTCTTCAAGCGCGATGGCCACGATCGCTTCATCATCCTCAGCTGCAACTTCCAGCTCACCAAGCGCGCGCACCGCATCCGC
>JBATND010000128.1:0-3583 GCA_049290175.1 Flavobacteriales bacterium
CCTTTGGTGGTCATGCCGCAGAACACGTTCTACCGCACGTATGGCACCGACACCATCGAAGAAATCGGCAATGCCGTCATCCAAACTGCAGATGGCGGGTTCCTTATCGCGGGCGGGGAAGTGGTCCCTGCGCCGATACAGTGGTGGAAAGGCAACGGCGTGCTATTGCGCACGGACCCGAACGGCGAAGTGCTTTGGCGAACAGCCATAATAGCCCCTGGCACGCATGGCATCGAATTCCGGGATTTGATCATCAATGCCGCTGGGCAATACGTTGTGACCGGTGTGTACAGCCACGAATGGAATGCATCCCCTCTGAATGATGATGTATTCCTCGCCTTGTATGATGAAGCCGGAGAGGAGGTGTGGAGTACGAGAATCGGAGGACCCTACAGGGACTTAGGCAATGCGGTCAGGCAGCTTCCAGATGGTGGCTACGCGGTAGGCGGCTCTCGCTGGACCGCTCCTTTACCTGGAGCGATAGGAACTGCTTGCTTAGCAAGATTCAGTTCAACTGGTGATAGTCTTTGGTTCCGGACCTACCCAGGTCCAATAGGCGAGGGGCAGTATGGATTCTGCATGGATGTATCAGGTGATTCAGGCTATTTCCTTGGAGGCCATAGGGACTACTTCACACAGACCAGAGTGCTCATCATGCACGTTGATTCACAGGGTGATACCATTTGGACACGAAGGCTGGACACGCTGGACGAGGGGACCGCCATTGATGTCCTAGCAACTTCCGACGGTGGGGTCCTTGCCACAGGTTATAGCACGGCCACCGGCTTTTCACGGCCATTCCTTGCGAAGCTCGATGCCTCTGGTGAAGTAATATGGAGCAACACCTATCCCGAGGTCTATCCTGGGTGGGCCTATTCCATCTGCGAGACGGCCACGGGATATACGCTGGCTGGCTTGACGGGGCAGTACCACTACATGATGCACGGGGTGGATTTTAATGGTGAGCTGCTCTGGTCGCACATCATTGAGCCCGAAGGCAATTATGGGTACGGTTACGATATAGCGCATACCACTGATGGCGGCTTCGTGGTGACGGGTGTGGAAGTCACGAACACGTCTTTGGATATCGTGCTCATCAAGACCGATTCCGTCGGGCAGATCACCACGTCTGTGCAGGCCCAGCCTATTGCAGCCCCGCTGGGATTGCGTGCCTTCCCGAATCCGACCGAGCGCTACTTGACAGTGGAATATGCAATGAAGCACGCCGACCCTGTCGTCGTCCGGATCCTTGACGCGTCTGGTCGCGAGATGCAATCGTATCAGCCTCCCGGCGCGGGCAGCGGCTCGTTGAGCATAGACCTGGACGGTCTGGCAATGGGCCCATTCCTCATCGAGGCCCGCTCCGAGCGCGAAACCTGGGTGCTGCGCGCGATCAAGCTCTAGCTGCTACCGTTCCTAAGGCCCCACAGCGGCTGGCTGACTCAGAAGCTCGCCGGCGGTCGGTTGTCCTTCCAAGCCAATAGCTCGTCGAGGCTGCGCACGCTCACGCTGTGGTAGTTGGGACGTGCAGCGGCATAGATGCTCTGCGCCAGCACGCGGCCCTTCTCCGTCTTGTTCAACTCCGTGTAGAGCGGCATCAAGAATTTGCGGCGGCCCACGGTGGTGAGGAATTGATCGAGGCGATCGTAGGCGGGATCGTAGTTGCTCCGGATGCATACCTCCAACCAGGCGCTCAGTACTTCGGCATTGCCGTTCGCGGTGAAGTGGAAGACCTTGTCCAGCTCGGCCAATTGCTCACTACGCAGATCAGCGGGCAGATGGCGCAGGAAGTGCATCCAATGAAAGGTGGTCCAACCTTCGGTCACGAGCCGCGCGGCAGCGGTCCCGCCCACCCATTTCCCTACTTCCTTCTCCACCCTGAGGAAACTATCGCTCTGCGGCTCGATCGCATTGGCGGGCAGCCCGGCGCCATCGATCCACTCGGCCACATCGAGATCGATGTTATTGGGCTTGAGCAAACGATCATGCAGGTAGGTCACGAAACCATCGGTGGTCATGCTCTTGAAGGCATGCTCATCGAAGTACGTACGCAGGAATGCATCGAAGGTCTCTCGACCAGTCTTCTCCTCGATCAGCTGCAAGAGCGCGAAGCCCTTCTCGTAGGCGATGTCGGTCATGCCTTCATCGGGATCACGGCCCTCCAAATGCAAGCGCAGGTGGGTATCGGCGTGGTGGCCTTTCGCTTCCAGCTTGTTGATCACGCCTTTCAGGTCCTGTCGGCCGAGCAACTGCAACATGCGCGCGTAGTCGTCTCCATACACGGCCTCGCAGATGCGGTTTTCGAAATACACGGTGAAGCCTTCGTTCAGCCAGAAATCGTTCCAGGTGGCGTTGGTCACGAGGTTGCCGCTCCAACTATGCGCGAGCTCATGCGCCACCAATGCCGTGAGCGAGCGATCGCCGGCCAGGATGGTGGGCGTTGCGAAGGTGAGCCGCG
The DNA here is from genome assembly GCA_049290175.1 of Flavobacteriales bacterium. Lineage (GTDB taxonomy): Bacteria > Bacteroidota > Bacteroidia > Flavobacteriales_F > PHOS-HE28 > PHOS-HE28. The sequence continues at coordinate 2,459 of JBATND010000128.1, forward strand.
GGTTCTCCATGCCACCGAAGGGGAAGCTGGGTGGGAGCACGATCACATCGTAACGCCCCCACCGGTAATCGCCGTAGAGCTTCTCAGCAGCTTCGAGCATGCGCTCCATATCAGCGAACTCCCACGCGGCTTTCTTCACTGTTCCCGGTTCCGCGTAAACACCGGTGCGCTTGCCAACGGGTTCGAATGCCAGATCGCCTACGGCCAACGCAATGAGGTAGGCCGGAATGGGCTGCTCCATGCGGAAGCTGTACTGTCCATCGGCGCTTTTGGCCGTGGGGTTCTCGGCACTCATCACGGCCATGAGACCAGCAGGCACCTGCACCTTGGCGTTGTATGTGAAGCGTATACCTGGGCTGTCCTGCACGGGGATCCAGGTGCGCGTGAGTATCGCTTGCCCTTGTGTGAATAGGAAGGGTAATTCCTTGCCTGCGGTCTGCTGGGGCTTGAGCCATTGCAGCGCACGGGCACCTTCTGTGGTGCTATACGCGATGGAGACTTCTTTGGCGCCGGGCGCGATGGGCACTTCCAGCGACCGGCCTAAGAAGGTGCTATCGCCTTGCGTGAAATCCGTTTGACGTCCATCCACCGTGACGCCCTCAATCCGCAGCGCCTCCGTATCGAATACGATGTGTTTCGCATCGGCTGAGGTGGCGATGCTGTAGCGTGCCGTTCCGTTGATGCGCTCGGCCTGCATATCCACCGAGATGTCGAGGTCGAGGTGGGTGATGCGGGCTTCTTGCGGCCGGGCATGGCTATGGGGGTCCATGGTGTAAATGGGCTGGTTGGCCTCTGCGCGCTTTTCTGCTGGCGAGCCACAGGCGGCGAGCAATAGAGCGAGGGCCGCGACTGGGGCGGTGAAGGAGAGTTGCATGCGAGATGGGAGGCGGCAAATGTAGAAGGGTGAAGTTGGCGGGTTCGGACATGTGATGAACCGCCACCCAGCATGGAAAAAAGCCCAGTGAATTCTCGCGTGCATCACTTTGCTACATTCGCCGCCCCAAAGGGCTTAACGCGGCCCGGTAGCGCATCCCGCCTGAGGGCGGGATGGTCGCTGCGAATCGCGGGACAAGGATTTTCGGGGTGTAGCGCAGCCCGGTAGCGCATCCCGCCTGTGGGCGGGAT
>JBATND010000129.1:0-8386 GCA_049290175.1 Flavobacteriales bacterium
CCATCGCCCTTGCGCCAGAGAATGCCGAGGCCCACGCGCGCATGGGGTTGTGCCAGCTGAATGGCCCGCATCGCCACAAGGCATTGCCGCATCTGGAGAAGGCTGCATCCATTGATCCCTTGTTCCCGCGCGTGCAGTTCCTGTTGGGCTATGCGCTGCAGTTGAATGCCCGTTGGGACGATGCCATTACCGCCTTCCAGAAGCACAAGGCCCAGAATCCCTTTCAGGATGCCGACCCGCTCTACAACACGGCCGATGACCACATCGCTCAATGTCGCAACGGCAAGGCGCTGAGTGCTCGCCCGGCCAATGTGCGCATCACGAATCTGGGCGAAACGATCAACAGCCCTCAAGCCGATTACGGCGCCGCCATCACGGCCGATGGCGCAAGGCTCTACTTCACCTCGCGCAGGCCGATTGGTGCGAATGCCAAGGTCAATCGGGCGAACGGCGACTATTTCGAGGACGTGTACGAGAGCCGATACACAGAGCAAGGTTGGAGCGCCGCTGTGCGTCTGCCCGAACCGGTGAACACGCCCGGCAACGATGCCAGTGTGGGCCTTTTCAACGATGGCCGAACCATGCTCATCTATCGCGACCAGGATGGAACCGGCGACCTTTATGAGTGCAAGCGCAGCGGCAACCAATGGAACATGCCGAAGCCGCTCGGCGCCAACGTGAACACCACGCATCACGAGAGCAGCGCCTGGTACAGCTTCAATCGGCAGTGGCTCTACTTCGTGAGTGAGCGTCCCGATGACAACGTGGGCGGACAGGACATCTACCGCAGCCGTTGGGATGCTGCTGCCGGCGATTGGGGCCCGGCAGAGAACCTTGGTCCTACAGTGAACACGATCCACGACGAAGAGGGCGTATTCGTGCATCCCGATGGCAAGACCATCTACTTCAGCAGCAAGGGCCACAACAGCATGGGCGGGTTCGATGTGTTCCGTTCGCGCCTAGAGAATGGCCGATGGACCAAGCCCGAGAACCTCGGCTGGCCGGTGAACTCACCCGACGATGACCTCTTCTTCGTGCTGAGCGCCGATGGGCGGCATGGCTTCCTCAGTTCGTTCCGCGCAGATGGATTGGGCGAGGATGATCTCTACGCCATCGAGTTCCTGCCCGATGCCCCGGTGGGCGAGGCTGTGGCCAGTGCTGCCGGAACTCCCGCGTTGGAGCCTGCTCCTGCATCAACGGCAGCGGCGGTGCTCGTGAAAGGGAAGGTCCATTCGTTCCAATACATCAACGGCATGGAGGCCGATATCGAGTTGTACGATCTGGCTGATGCTTCGCTGATCGCACGCTTCAAGAGCGATGCGCAGACCGGTGAGTACATGGTGGCCGTGCCCGGTGGCCGCGCGTATGCCATGCACGTGAAGGCGCAGGGTCACCTGCTGCATAGCGAGCGTATCAGCGTGCCGGAGCAGGGCGTTGCCCGATTCGATTGGGACGTGAAAATGGAGCCGCTCGCTGCGGGCAGCCGCAGCACCATGCGAAATCTCTTCTTCGCGGTGAACAGTGCCGAATTGCAATCAGGCTCCAATGCGGAGCTCGCTCAGATCAGCGATCTGCTGCAAGGCAATCCTTCCTTGCGGATCGAGGTTGGCGGGCATACGGACTCCGATGGCTCGGCCGATCACAATCAGCGTCTTTCCGAAGCGCGCGCCCATTCGGTGCGCGAGCATTTGGTGAAACTTGGAGTGCCTGCGGATCGCATCGAAGCGGTAGGACATGGCTCCAAGAAGCCAACCGCGCCGAATGATTCGGATGCGAATAAGGCGCTGAATCGCCGCACGGAGATCACCGTGCTCTGATCAACGGGTCAGCGGATCACGCGCTGGTTCCACGTGCCGTTCTCGGTAACGATCTGTATGATGTAGGCCGATGATGCCTGCGCGCTCAGGTCCAAGGAGCCGTCGAGGCGGTTCTTCGATTGCACCAAGCGGCCCGAAGCATCAAGCACACGGAGCTGTCGCAACGCGCCGTGCTCGGGCGTGAGCATCACGCGGAAGCGGCCATCGAGATCCACGGGAACGATGCGCGGCGGCGCGCTGCGCTCCGTTTCTGCAACCGATGCGAAAGGCGAGAAGTAGAGGTCGGCCTCCCAGATGCCGCGGCCGTAGGTGGCTGCGCGCAATTTGCCGCTGGCCATGTTGATCTCCAGTTCGCTCACCACCACATTCGGCATGCCCGTGCCGTAGGGCTCCCATCCATTGGTGTAATCGTCGCGATAGAACACGCCGAGATCAGTGCCCAGGTACAGGCCATTGGGCGAGTTGGGCTGCACCACGATGCTATTGGCCGGCACGTTGGGCAGTCCCGCACTGCGGTTGATCCAGGACAAGCCGCCATCGAGGCTCTCGAACACCTTATTGGAGGCGTGCTGTCCCGAATAGCTGATCCAAAGGTGGTAGGGGTCAGCATGATCCACCGTGATCGAAGTGGGCGATTGGCTCTGAGGAAGTCCTGGACGGATGTTCACTTGCGAGAGGCCCTCATCGGTGAGACGTGCGACCTTGTCGTTGCGCGCCACGTACCATACATCGCTGTTGCTCGGCGCGAATGCGAGGCAACGCACGAACTGATTCGTGGTCCAGCCGGTCATGTCAACCCAGTTGTCGCCATGGTCTTCCGAATAAAGCAGGTTGTTGAATCCGGAGAGCATGCGGCCCGGCACCTGCGGGTCCAGCGCATAAGGCGTCACCCAAGCGCCTTCCTCGAACATGTCATCAACGAGCGATTCCCAATCGACGCCGCTGTTGGAGGAGCGCCGCAGCCCGCCGTTCTGTGATGAGCAGAAAACGGTGTTCGCATTGAAGGGGTCAACGGCGGCTTCCATGCCATCGGCGCCGAACACATGGGTCCATTGGCCATTCACATAGCGGTTGCTCCCGTTGTCCTGCGCACCGGCCATGATCAGGTTCGGCATCAACTCGCTGCTTCCCATGCGGTAGAATTGGGTGATGTCGAGTCCGGCACTCAGGTCAACCCACGAGTTCGCATCGTCCTCAGAAACGAAGATGCCTCCATCCGATCCGCAGTAGAGCTTGCCGTCATGCACATCGAGTGAATGGATGTCGGCATGCGTGTAGCCCACTTCTGCCGGATAGACCCAATGAGATTTGATCTGCCAGGTGGCGCCGCCATTGATGCTTCGCCACACGTTGATGCCGCCCACATAAACGATGTCGGGATTCTCAGGGTCAACTGCCAAGGCCATGTCGTACCAAGCCTGACCACCGCTTCCGCTGCCGTTCTCTGAATAGCTGAAGATGTTAGGTGAGTCGGACCGCATGGTGAAGGTGATGCCGCCATCGGTGCTGCGCCAAAGGCCGAGGTAGCTGTTATCCTCCTCGTTGCTGCACAGCGCATAGACCACTTCGGGAGCGGCCGGGCATACGGCAATAGCCATGCGACCTACTAGGTCAGGGGTGGGCAGTCCATCGTTGGTGGTGGGGGTGATGATCTCCCCTCCGGCGGTACTGCGGAAGAATCGGTCCGTACAGGCATATACCTGACTTGGATCACCAGGTTTGAACTCGACATCACGGAAGCTGCCTGTTGAGAGTTGCTGCCAGGTTTCGGCTCCATTAAGCGTGCGATAAAGCCCATTACTAGCGGCGCAATACAAGCGCTGCGGATTAGTCGGATCCATGCGCAGCCCACGTGTCGTCCGAGTCTGGGTAATGGACCAGTTGAGGCCGGTGGTGCTCCAGGTCTCACCATTGTCGGTGCTCTTCAGCACGCCCTGGCTGTAGGTGTCGGAGCCGTCGCCATCGCCTGTTGCGATGTAGATCGTGCCGGTGCCGGTGGTGTCGATGGCGATGCCGCTCACACCCATGCTGGGCAGGTCGGTATAGAGCGATTCCCACGTGGAGCCATTGTTCGCGCTGCGCCAGAGTCCGCTTGCTGGAGTGCCCGCGTAGATCACGTTGGGCTGTCCGGGGTGCGTAATTGTGCAGTTCACGCGGCCGTTGCCGGGGTTGTAGGAGATGCTCATCCAATGCGTGGGCCCGAGCGGCTCCCAAACGGCCTCATCGCGCGATCCGCGTTGCGCACGCATGGCCTCCAGTTCCAGCTGGGCATCGCGGTAGATCGAGGGGTCCAAGCGCGCGCCATCGGGGCCGGTGCGCTGCTCCATGAACCAGTACCAGCGCTGGAACTGCTTCCATCCTTGGCCACGCTCGAAGGGCCGGCCCTGCCAGTGCGCGTCGAAAGCGGCTTTCGCTTCGTGGATGCTGCGCGAGTCATCGAACATGTATTCGACCCATTGCTGGGCCTGCGCGGCAGGAGCGGAGAGGAACAGAGCGAAGAGGGCAGGAATCGGTTGACGCATGGATCGGTGCTGCTATGTTCGCGAATGTAGGGCGGGCCTGTCGGATGTCGCCGTTGCGCACGTTTGCCGGTTCTCGTTTCCATTCCAAGAGATGACACGCATTGTTTCACCGATCAGGACAGGCGATGGCTCGCTTACGCTGACATGGGGCAATGAGCACTACCACAGCGTGAATGGCGCCGTGGCCGAGAGCACGCATGTCTTCATTAAGCATGGACTCGAAGCCCGTGGCTTGACGCACGCCGATGTGCTCGAAGTGGGCCTTGGCACCGGGCTCAATCTGTTGCTCACCTGGGTGCGCTGCTTGGAGGGCAAGCTCACTGCGGACTACACCGCCTTGGAGCCATTCCCATTGCCCGCCTCAGTGCTCAATGAATTGCGCCATTGCGATGATCTGGCTTGGCCTGGCTTGCACGAGCCGTTCATGGAGCGCATGACAGCAACCACTGCTGAATGGCACGAAGCACTTGGTGGTTTGCGCTTCCGCCGCCTAGCCGAACGCGTTCAGGACTACGACGTTCGCGAAGCGCACGATGTGATCTACTTCGATGCCTTCGCGCCGCAGCATCAGCCAGAGATGTGGACCGCCGATGTGTTTGCGCGCATGCACCAAGCGCTCAGGCCCGGTGGCGCGCTGGTGACCTATTGCGCGAAAGGCGAAGTGCGCCGCACCATGCAATCGGTCAGCTTCAGCGTTGAGCGCTTGCAAGGCCCTCCTGGCAAGCGCGAGATGCTGCGCGCAACGAGAAGCTAGTCTTTAATGAATCGCCCGAAGGCGCGCCCATCAAGCAGCAGCATATAAGCGCCGCGCTCCAGACGCGCGATGCTGATGCTTCCGCTGGAACCCATCACGGGGCCTTGGAGCACAAGGCGACCTTGCGCGTCGAGTACCGTGAAGCTGTTCGCTGATCGCGCAGCGGCGAAGCGCAATTCATCCTGCGCAGGCACGGGCCAAAGGCTTCCATTGGCCTGCGCAGCTTCATTCATGCCCACATTGAAGTTGCCTTCAACGCAGATGCTGAAGCTGCCGGCCTCGGAGCCGCCTCCGTTCCATACGCGCACGAGCATGTCCGTGTTGGGTGGCAGGCCGTTCAAGTCGATGGCGCCCACGGCCTCTGTCCAGCATTCGACGTACTCAAGCGATCCGCATGCGGTGTAGAGCGCGGCATTCACGAACTCGGCGGTGCCCAGTTCGATGATGAGTTGCAGATCAACTGCCCAGCCCGTGTTGAAGGCGTACCAAGCATCGACGATGTTCGCGTACGGATCGCAGGGCGGATTGGGAGCCACTGAGCCGAAGGCGCAAATCGTAGTGCCGGTGCTGCTCTCGCATCCACCGGGCGATTGCACCTCGATCAGGCTGGCTTCGGCGCAATCATCGTTGCTCACCGCTGTGCATGCCGGCGTGCAGGTCAGTCGCAATGTGAAATCGCCTTCATCGCTGCCGTAACCATGCACGAGCACGAGGTAGGTGGTGCCTGATGTGGTCTGAAAGGTGACCTCACTGGTATTGCCAGTGCAGCCCGGGCCATCGTCGTTGCCCGCTGCGCAAATGAGTGCGCTGCATGTGCCGGTGAATACGCTGAGCTTGGTGTCGTATGCGCTGTTCACGCAGGTGCTCAGCGTCGCGTCGTCGCCGTTGCCCGTGAAGGTGTACCAGAGGCCGCGCGAAGTGACGTTGGCCGAAGCACAGGTTGGTGCGATGGCGGGCAGGCCTTCCGAGGTGTTGCCCGTCACTTCACCACCGCATGTTAGCGGGAGTGCCCCGCTGCAGTTGGCATTCGTAGCCGGTGGATCCGTGAACGTGGTGAAACTCACCGGACCGGCCCATGCGCTTTCGTCGTTGCCGCAGGCTTCACGCACGTAAGCTTCGTACTCGGTGCCCGGTGCCAAGCCGCTGATGGTGGCAGGCGGTCCATCGCTGCTGGTTCCGTTCACCAACGTTCCAGTGCCTTGCGTGAATCCGACAGGCCCGTATTCGATGATGAAGCCCGCGTTCGTATTGAAGCTGGTCCAGTTGATCACCGCTTCCACATCACTGGCGATCGCATTCAGGTTCTGAGGTGTTCCGCAGCTCTGGCAAGTCACCGCAAGGTCGAATTGCCCTGTCTCGCCGTCATAGCCCTGCACCAGCACGAAGTATTGAGCGCCTGCTTCAGCGAAGAAGACAACGGTAGAGCAATAGCCATCATCGCCCGCATCGTCGTTGCCCGCTACGCACACCAGCGCTGTGCATGAGCCGCTGTACACATTCAACTTGGTGTCATACTGCTCATCGGGGCAGGTGCTGATGCTCACTTGCTGGCCGTTCCCCGTGAGTGTGTACCACACGCCCGGAGCAGTGATGCCCGTCTCACAGAAAGGAGCAGCATCGGACGTGGCGCTCTCCGTGGTGCCAGCGTACGTGTTGCCGCAAGCGATGGGCAGGGCGCCTTGGCATACATCTGCCGTGATGCCCGCGCAAGTAGCGGTGAGCGTGAAGGGTCCCGTGTCGCCGTTATAGCCCTGCACGAGAACGAGGTAATCGACCCCGGCTTCTGAAACGAAGCTCACCGTGGAGCAAAACACATCGCCGTTCGCATCGTCGTTGCCACCCACGCACACGAGTGCCCCGCAGGTGCCGGTGTACACGTTGAGCTTGGTGTCGTATTGCTCATCGGGGCAGGTGCTCACCGTGATCTGCTGGCCATTGCCAACAATGCGGAACCACACGCCGGGAGCGGTGATGGTGGTTCCGCAGGTGGGCGCCGCATCGGCCGTGGCTTGCGCAGTAGTGCCGTTCAGCGCTTGGCCGCAGGCGATCAGCGTGGCGTTGGCGCAGAGGTCGTTGGGGGCTTGGGCGCGCAGTGCAACAGGAATGAGCAGGAGCGCGAGCGAGAAGAGTCTGTTCATGGCAGCGGGTCGATGCGGGCGAAGCTATCCGCTTGCAATCAATTGCTGCGTCGCTGCCGCTCGCGCCGGAGCCGCGCCTTGTCCGGGTCCTCGTGGAAGTAGTAGCGCAGGTCGATGGTGAGGTAGGTGCCCGAGAGCGCCATGCGGGTGGTGAATCGCTGCACGGCGGGCGGCCCGAAGTAGGTCCATGTGGCATCGGCCTGCGCCAGATCGGTGAAGGGCCGGTGGTAGGTGGCGCCCAGGTAGAAGTAGCCGGATCGTTCAGTGCGGTACTCGAAACCGATGTTGCCCAAGATGGAGGCCTGCGCCCAATTCTGCCTGAATACATAGATGCCGCTCTCGCCGGTGCCCACGATGGTTTGCGCATCGCTAGGGTAGAAGTCGAGCGAGGCGCCGAGCGCGGTGTTCATCCAGGTCCGCTCGCCTAGGCGGAGATAGACCAGCGCGGTCAAGGGCAGTTCATAGCCCACATAACGGAAGCTCCGGCTGCCATCGTAGCCATTGGTGTCGTTCACGGTATTGAACTGGTAGCGGCGCTGGATCTGGCCGAGACCCGTTTCCAGGCTCAGCATCTTGCTCAGTCCCACGCGCACGCTCATGCCGTAGGCGATGCCTCCTTGCAGTTCCACGCGGAAACGCAGGTATTCCATCTCCTTGGTCACTGCAGGCTCGAAATAGTCCACCGCGATCACGGGCTTCACCTGAATGCCCAGCGTGGTAACGCCCACCTGCGCAGCCATGGGCCACGCCAAGCAGATAGCCAGCACGATGAGCAAGAGGCGCAGCGGAGCCATGGCGCCAAAGATGCCTTGTGCCGGACGATGCGCGGTTGCTATTCCCATGTATGGTGGCCTAGGCGCAGGGAACGCGATCATGCGCGACCGCCTTGCATGGCACCAATCACGATCAAGGCCAGCAACAAGCCGAGCAGGATGATCAATGCCCAGCGCAAGGCCTTGTTCGCGATGAAAGGCTCGCGGTGCCGGCCCAGCACCAGGTAATTCAGCCGCACGACCTGCTCGCGATCGGCCTTGCGCGCAGCCACCAGAAAAGGCGGACCGCCTTGCTCATCGCGCTCGTGCCGCAAACCGGCAGCGCGCAGCTCCGCCTCGAATTCAAGGGCCTGTTCGCGGGTGGTGAAACGGAACACCAGCC
>JBATND010000130.1:0-6369 GCA_049290175.1 Flavobacteriales bacterium
GGTTTGTTCAGCCTGCGAACACACCAAGCTGCAGCCCTGGCCGGGGAATCGCGATGGATCGTTGTCATCACAGTCTTCGTCGTTGTCAACGTATCCAGTTGGCTGTACACAAGCCAATTGGCTCACAGCCGCATCACCAAAGCCATCCCCGTCCGAATCCTGATACCAAGGAGCATGCGCCAACAAATCCGGGTTGTTGTCGATCTCGCCATCACAATCATTGTCCTTGCCATCGCCGCAGATCTCCGGCGCTCCTGGGTAAACCGTCGGGTCGTTGTCGTCGCAATCGACCGGGTCGCTGCAGCCTATATGGTCATACACGCCATCACCATCAAGGTCCTTGCAGCCGCCATTGGCGATGCTGATGCCGGGAATGATCACGAAGCAGCCATTGCCCTGCTTGAGCGTATCACCCAACAACGAAACGGCGAAACAATCGACGGCCCGGGCATGCAGTGCGTACGGCACGCTGAGCAACTGCGTGGTGCCCATGTCCGTGAAGCTGCTTCCACCGCTGGCGTCCAACTCAACTTGGATGAAATGCGAAGAGGCACCCCAACCGATGGAAGGGAAGCTGCCTTGGGTTGGCGTGCCTGCGCCGATGGCCACGGTGAAGAGGCCAAAGGGACTGGTGGTCACAACGTGCGTTTCCTGATAAGCCACCGTTCCGCTTGGAGATCCTGCGAGGATGCTGATGCGCAAGGCGATGGATTGCGATGAGAGCAGCTGTCCGCCTGCATCGCGTGCCACTCCTTGGAAGTCGAAGGATTGAGGAGCTTGCGCCGCAATAAGAGCCGCGCTCAGCAGTGCGGCAATGGAGAGGAGTATCCGGTTCATGGCAGAAGGGGTCAAGGGATTTGCTGGGTGCGGGTATTGGTGGGCACGCTGCCACCGATGGATTGCAGGATGGGGTCGCGGTCATTGTCCTCGCCCACGTACTTCACCACCCCGTCGAGGTTCACATCCTCGGGCACGTAGCCAGTTGTGGTGTTGGTGGGCACGGTGCCGCCGATCGCTTGCAGGATAGGGTCGCGGTCGTTGTCCTCACCCACATACTTCACCACGCCATCGCCGCTCACATCACCGGCCCAGAGCAGTCGAACGCCTCCGCGTATCCGCTGTGCTTCGTTCCCATAGGTGAGCACGCTGCCATCGGTGAAATCGAGGCTGTTGATGCCCTGCAACAAGGCGATGGAGGTTGCAGTGATCACCGGCAGGTGGTTCCGGTGATGGATGGCCACGCGATAGGAGCCTGGCACTGCCGGCAAGCGGACCGAGGAGGTGCCATCCATGCCCACTACATCTCCATCGCGCTGCACTACGGCTGAGCGCGTAGCAACCTGTGTGATTCCATCCGCCTCGCGCAGCTCGATCAGCACCCAATCCACCAGAGCATCGTTGCCGATATTGCTGAGCGCGGTGGGGGCCAGTTGTTCTGAGCCACCCCCAACGTGCGTGTAGCCCAATGCGGTGAATGGCTCGGCGAGAGGGATCAGACCGCTTGAGCGAAGGCCATCATGCATCAGACCAGCAAACTCACGGTACGGCCCATCGAGCAATGCGCGCATGTTGAGCGCCAGGACCACTTCGTCTGGCTGTTGCACTCCGGCAGTGATGATGCCGCCCCCCTCATAAGTGGCGCTGGCGGGTTGGCCCAATGACCAGCTGATCGACCCGTAATTCGAGACCGCATGACCTCCTGCGGTCAGACCGGTCTTGCGCTCGATGGTTTGTGCCAATGCCGGAGCGGAACCGAGAGCAATCATGGCGGCGCAGACGATTCCCGATGGCCAGGTACGCATTGTCGTTAATCGCATGTCGCTTGTGCGGAAGGGATTAGTCCGCCGGGCGAAAGTCCAATTGCCTCCAGTGCCGGTCAATAGAACTTTCGTTAGGGGTAGGACGTGTTGGGCATTCCTGTATAGTTGTTCCGGACTGTTCCTAACAGCTTGCACCGAGATGAGTGCATCGACCGCATCGGCGATAATTTCCCCGCATGCTCCGCAAGTTCCTCAAGCATGCGCTGCGTGCACTGGCCGCACTGGTTGCCGCCATCGTGCTCTACGTCCTGCTCGCGCTGGTGCTCTCGCGCATACCAGTGCCTGCCGAGGCCGATGAGGGCAGCGAGGTGATGGCCTACATCCTCAGCAACGGCGTGCATACCGACATCGTGGTGCCCGTGCGGTCGGCGCAGCGGGACTGGTCCGTGCATCTGCCCTTCGCCAACACCACGGGCCGCGACAGCACCGCCGCGTGGGTGGCCTTCGGCTGGGGCGATAAGGGCTTCTACCTGGAAACGCCCACCTGGGGCGACCTCACGGCCAGCGTGGCCTTCAAGGCGATGTTCGCGCTGGGCACCTCGGCCATGCACGTCACCTATCACCATGGTTTGCGAGAAGGCCCGCTCTGCAAGCGCATCGGCATGAGCCAGCGGCAATACCAGCGCTTGCTCGCGTACCTCGATAAGAGCTTCGCCAAGGATGCACAGGGGCGCACCCAAGTGATCGTGACCCACGCCAACTACGGCTCGAACGATGCTTTCTACGAGGGCACGGGCAGCTATCACCTCTTCCACACCTGCAACACCTGGGCGAACAACGCGCTGAAAACATCCGGGCAGAAGGCCTGCTTGTGGACGGCGCTGGATGGCGGAATACTGGGGCAGTACGAGTAATCGCGCGGCTTGAAGCGCTTGTACCGTCCGCCGAAACGCTCCGGCCTACATTCGCGGCCCTTAAAACCGGAATGGCATCATGGCATTGAAGTGCGGCATCGTAGGTCTCCCGAATGTGGGCAAGAGCACCCTGTTCAACTGCTTGAGCAACGCGAAGGCGCAGGCCGCCAATTTCCCCTTCTGCACCATCGAGCCCAATGTGGGCACCATCACCGTACCGGATGCCCGCCTGAACAAGCTCGCCGAGTTGGTGAAGCCGCAACGAATCGTGCCCACCACCGTCGAGATCGTTGACATCGCCGGACTGGTGAAGGGCGCCAGCAAAGGGGAGGGGCTTGGCAACCAGTTCCTCGGCAACATCCGGGAGTGCGACGCCATCCTGCATGTGCTGCGCTGCTTCGATGATCCCAACGTGATCCATGTGGATGGCAACGTGGACCCTGTGCGCGACAAGGAAGTAATCGACATCGAGCTTCAACTGAAGGACCTCGAGACCGTGGAGGCGCGGATCAAGAAGGTGGAGAAGCAGGCGCAGATCGGGGAGAAGGAGGCCAAGCGCCGCTACGATCTGCTCACGCGCATCCGCACGGCCCTGCTGAAGGGCGATAGCGCACGCACCGTGGTCACCGCGAATGACGATCCTGCGCTCTTGAGCGAGTTCCAGCTGCTCACCACCAAGCCCGTGATGTACGTGTGCAACGTGGATGAGCAGAGCGCCGTGAAGGGCAACAAGTACGTGGACCAGGTGAAGGCTGCCGTGGCCAGCGAGAACGCGGAGGTCATCTTCGTTACTGCGGCCATCGAGGCCGAGATCGCCAGCCTCGATACCCTCGAAGAGCGCGAGATGTTCCTGAAGGACATGGGCCTCGACGAGCCCGGCGTGAATAAGCTGATCCAGGCCGCCTACCACCTGCTGAAACTGCAGACCTATTTCACTGCTGGCGTGCAGGAGGTCCGCGCGTGGACCATCCACCAGGGCGATACCGGTCCGCAGGCAGCGGGCGTGATCCACACGGATTTCGAGAAAGGCTACATCCGCGCCGAGGTGATCGGCTACGACGACTTCATCGCCTTAGGCAGCGAGGCCGCTTGCCGCGCGGCGGGCAAGCTGCGCACCGAGGGCAAGGAGTACGTGGTGCGCGATGGCGATGTGATGCACTTCCTCTTCAACGTGTAGGACGCGTCCTGGAGCGGCGATCACTGTTGCGCGCGCCTCTTCGCGGGCATCCGTTCGGCCACCATGCCGGCCGCGATCTTCGCGGAGAGCAGGCACAGCGGAAGGCTCGATCCCGGATGCACGCTGCCGCCGCAGAAGTACAGGTCCTTCACGCGGCTCGAGAAATTGGGGTGGCGCAGGAAAGCTGCCAATAGGCCATTGGAACTGTTGCCGAACACCGCGCCGCGCGGGCTTCCGGTGCGCTGCATGATGGTGCGTGGCTCCAGCACATGCTCGCATACGATGTGGCGCGCCAGGTCAACGCCCAAGCGCCGCCCCAGTTTCCGGAGCGCAGCAGAGCGCACACGGTCGATGAGCGCATCCCAGTCCTGCCCGGAGTCGTGCGGCACGGTCACCATGGTGTACCAGTTCTCATGCCCGTCTGGCGCGTCGTTCTTGTTCGCCTTGGAACTCACATGCACGTAAACCGATGGGGCGTCGCTCACGGTGCCCTTGCCGAATACGGCCGCGTACTCCTGCTCCGGGTCGCTGCTCAGGAACATGTTGTGCAGGCGCAGCGAATCGAAGGTTCGGTTCATCCCCCAGTAGAACACGATCACGGAGCTGGAGCGTGGCTGGTCCAAGGTGAGCCGCGGTCGGCGCACGTCGGGCATCAAACACTCGAAGGTGTTCAGCACATCGGCGTTGCTCACCACCCAATCGAAGGGGAGTTGGCGACCCGCCACCACGATGCCTTTGGCACGTCCGCGCTCTACTACGATGCGTTCCACCGGCTTGCCGAAACGGAAGCTGACCCCTTGGCGCACCGCCAGGCCATGCAATGCACGGATGATGGCGTGCATGCCGCCTTTGGCGAAGAAGGAGCCCAGCGATACCTCGACATGCGAGATGAGGTTGAGCGTGGCCGGTGCTTGATAGGGGTCGGAGCCGTTGTAGCTCGCGTATTGGTTGAAGATCGCCGACACCTTGTCATCCTTGAAGAAGGAGGCGTTGGAGCGCGCCATGGTGTTGAAGGCCTCCAGCTTATGGAAGTTGAAGATGCCGCGCCATGAGGGCTTGTCGAAGTAGTTGCGGAAGCGGTGCAGTGTGCGTTGCAGGAAGACCTCGTCGGTGAGGTCGAGCTTCTCACGCGAGCGCTCCATGAAGCGCAGGATCAACTCGCGCTTCACGGTAGTCTTTGAGGCGAATTCATCCGCCAGCCGATCGAGGTCGGCATGCATGCGGATCACCGTGCCGTCATCGAACACGTGCTGCAGGTCGCCGTCGAGCCGCTGTATGCTCAGGTGGTCTCGAAGATCCTCGCCGCACAGGCTGAACAGTTCGGCGAGGTAATCGGGCATGGTGAGGATGGTGGGCCCCATGTCCCAGCGGAAGCCGCCTTCATGCAATTCGTCCACCTTGCCGCCGACATGCTTGTTCGCCTCGAAAACGGTGACGCGATGGCCCATGCGCGCTATCCGGATCGCCGCCGCGAGGCCAGCGATGCCCGAACCGATCACCGCGCAATGCGGGCGACCATCGGAACCAACGTCCATTCCCTCATCAGGGTGCGCTGTTGCGCTCTTTTCTCGAGGATCCGCCTTCGTCTGCGCCTCTTCGAGTACATCAAGATCCGATACCGACTGCATGGCTTGTCCGGTGATTGCGTTCGCCTATTTCATCTAGAGGCGGCAAAATAAAGAGCGCGAAGCAGGTGAGCGTTGAGGCATGGCATCCTTCGAGGTCGTTTCTCCGGTCTGTGTACGTTCGCGCCATGTCGGCTGCGGAATCACGAGAAGAGGAGTTGGTCCATGAATTGTGCGCCCATTTGCGGCGCCATGTGCTCGCCGCCGGTGCGGCCTGCGATGCCGACACGCCGCTCGCCAGCGTGGGCATCGATTCCATGGCGCTGCTGGAACTGGTGCTCCTGCTCGAACGCCGCCATGGTTTGGTGATCGATGAGAATGACTTGCTTCCGCAGCACTTATCGACCGTGCGGGCCATGGTGCGGCGTGCGCTGCAAAGCGCGAAATGAGGTGCCGCTACTTTTGGATGGCTCGAAGGATCGGAAGTCGATGGGACCCATCACGAACAGCATCAGCAGTCTAGGCCCAGCCGTGGATAGTAGGCAGCGGGCGGCCCTGATTTTCGCACCTACGGCGATCACCGGTGCGGACTATTTCCAATTGCTGTTGGACCGGCATATGCGCCGCCACGGGCAAGCGGGCAATGCGGTGCGTGCTGAATTGCACCTGCCTTCCGCTGCGGACATCGAGGACATGGCTTCGTCCCTACGCGCTGATCCGCTGCTCGTATTGCTGTGCCGGTTGCGCGTTCTACGACCGTTCGGCAAGCCCGCGCGCTGGGTGCTGGCGCCAGACGCGACGGTCACCGATCATGTGTCCGTGCATGGGCCCATGGAAGCGCACGCGTTCAACACGCAAGTGCTGAACCGCCCGATGGACCTGAATGGTCGCGGAGTGCATCTGGATCTGGTGCCACGCCCCGAAGGCGGCATCAAGCTGGTGCTCTCCGTGCA
>JBATND010000131.1:0-3614 GCA_049290175.1 Flavobacteriales bacterium
GGTTGAAGATGTGCCGCTACCTGCCCGAGCACGGTTGGCAGCCCGTGGTTTACACGCCCGCGAACCCCGAGATGGCGGCAGTGGATGAAGGCCTTCTTCGCGACACGGAAGGCATCGAAGTGCTTAAGCAGCCGATCACGGAACCCTTCAATTTGTACAAGCGCTTCACTGGAAGGACCAAGGACGAGCGCATCCAGACCGCTTTCCTGAAAGAGGAGGGGAGCGCATCATCCGGTTGGAAGGAGCGTTTCGCCTTGTGGGTGCGCAGCAACTTCTTCGTGCCCGATGCACGCGTGTGGTGGGTGCGCCCCTCGATACGCTACCTGAAGGCTTACCTGCGCGCGCATCCTGTTGATGCCGTGGTCACCACTGGTCCGCCGCACAGCATGCACCTCATTGGCCTCGGGTTGAAGCGTGCGCTCGGGGTGAAATGGCTCGCCGATTTCCGCGACCCGTGGACCGGCATCGATTACTACGGGCAGCTCAGCCTCTCGCCCCGCGCCGACCGCCGCCACCGCCGCATGGAGCGCGAGGTGCTCACGCTAGCCGATGAGGTGGTTACCGTGAGTTGGCGCTGGGCCAAGGATCTGGAAGCACTCGGCGCGAAGCATGTGGCGGTGATCACCAACGGTTACGACGATGCCGACCTGCCAGCGCAGCGTGAAACCATCGATGAGCGATACTCCCTCGTACACGCCGGCAGCATGAGTCCCACGCGCGACCAGCCCGGCCTGTGGAAACTGCTGGCTGCGCTCTGCGCGCAGGACAGCGCCTTCGCCGAGCGCTTCGTGTTGCGCTTCATCGGCCCGGTGGATGCCAGCGTGATCGCGAGCGTGAAGGCCGCAGGGCTGGGCGATTGCATGGATCGTTTGGGACGCTTGCCGCGCGCCGAAGCCATGCGCGAGATCGCCAAGGCCCGGGTGCTGCTGCTGCCGATCAATACCACCGCCAACCAGCACGGCATACTGCCCACCAAGCTCTACGAATACCTGAGCACCGGCAGGCCCATCCTCGCAGTAGGTCCGTGCGACGGAGATGTGGCACGGGTGCTCGGCGATCAGCTGCTCATCGGCACGGAGCCCAGCGCCGATGATGCGCAACGCGTGCGCGCGCTCTTCGATGCCAGCGGTGCTAGCAAACCTGATCCGCGCTACCACCGCCGGAACTTAGCTGGTGAGATGTCGGCATTGCTGCGGCGCCTAACGGTGAGCAGCTGAGCCATACGGCTACTTTCGCCGCGATGGGCATAATTGCCAGGCAGGCCACGATCAACACGCTGCTCGCGTACTTCGGCATCGGCCTCGGCTTCGTGAACGTGGTGCTGCTGTACCCGCGCGTGCTGGCCGCCGAGGAGTTCGGCCTCACGCGCTTGCTCGTCTCCATGGCCACCATCGCGGCGCAGCTCGCGCAGCTCGGCGCTGAGAACACCATCATCCGCTACTTCCCGTATTTCCGCGACACGGCCCGGAACCATCGCGGCCTGCTGGCCATGCTGCTGCTCTTCGGCCTGGGCATGTCGCTGCTGGCCATGCTGGTGCTCTTTGCCATGCACGGCACATTCACCGCTGTATTCGCTGATCGCAGCGCGCTTTATGGCGCCTATGGATTGCTGCTGCTGCCTTTGGTGCTGGCCGAGGTCTTCTTCATCCTGCTGCGCAGCTACAGCCGATCGCTGCGCCGCACTGTGCAGCCCACCTTCATCCGTGAGTTCGTGCTGCGCGCCTTACAGACCGCGCTGATCGTGCTGCAATGGAAACTGCGCCTGCCCTTCGGCCTCTTCATGGCGCTTTACACGGGCGTGTTCCTGCTCTGCACGCTGGCGCTGGTGCTCGACCTGAAGCGCACCGGCAATTTCCGTTTGGGCTGGCAGGAGCGCTGGTGGCCGAAGCGCTTGCGGCGCAGCATGGGCACCTACACTTTTTTCACGCTTTCCGCGAGCGTGGCTGGGATCATCCTCGGCAACATGGATCAATTCATGATCGGTGCGCTGCTCGGTGAGAATGCCCTGGTGCACGTGGCGCACTACGCCGTGGCCTTCTACTTCGGAAGCGTGATCGCCGCACCGGGCCGGGCCTTGCAGCAAGTGGCGGCTCCGCTCTTGGCCGATGCCTGGAAGCGCCACGACCAAGCTGCCGTGGGGCAACTCTATCGCCGCAGCGCTTTCGTGCAATGGCTTGCTAGCGGCTTGCTATTCGTGCTCATGTTCACCGGCATGGAGGATCTCTTCCGCTTGCTCCCGCCGTCGTACACCGGTGCAGCGCTCGTGGCCTTCATCATCGGGCTGGCTTATTTGCTCAACAGCAGCATCGGCCTCAGCGCATCGGTCATCAGCATGTCGCGCAGCTATTGGCTCGATGCGATCAGCAGCCTCGTCATGGTCGCCATCAACCTTGTCGCCAATTTCATCCTGATTCAGCGCATGGGTGTGGTGGGCGCGGCGTGGGCCACCTTCATATCGCTCACCAGCGTGAATCTCTACCGCACCTGGTTCCTCTGGTGGAAGTATGGGCTGTGGCCCTTCGATCGGCGCTTCCTGCTCGTGCTCGCGCTCATGGTGGCGCTGATCTTCAGCGTGCCATGGATCCCGCTCACGGGGAAGGCGCTACTCGATCTGCCTTTGCGCGCCCTGCTGGTGCTCGCGGTGTTCCTGCCCGCAGCGTATGTGCTGGGGCTGCTGAAGGATGCGGAGGAGATGGTGAGGAGGGTTAAGGGCTAGTGTACGATGATGCGTGCAGTGCCCTGAGCATTGCCCTGTCTCCACGAAACCAGATATGTGCCTTTTGCTAGCCGAGCAGTGGGCACATGAAGCGAGTGCTGAAAGCCCCACTCATCAAGCAAACGCCCGTCGCTTGATAGGAGTCTAGCGTTGATGACCCCACCTACTCGAGATTCGATTCGAAAGCCATCGCTGCCAGCTGGATTGGGCGAGATGAAGATGTTCGTCGCAATGTCCTGCTCCGCAACAGAGACATTTCCAGGCTTGATCAGCTCCCACAGGTCAGAATGGCTTTGGTCGGTGGCAAGGTCCCATCCTAAGCCGCCATATGCTCGATTGCCGATTGAGAAGCTTGTGCCTGCCATTGCTGTCGCACCGGGGTAAGAGGTTATCTGAGACCATGAGTTGGTCGTAGCGCTATACGCCCAAGCATCGTAATGATTCACGGATCCATCGCGTCCGCAGCCCACCACCACATCGTTGTAATACACAAAGACTAGGGGAGATGAACGAGGCGACCCGGGGAATGGTGCCATGGCCGACCATGTGCCGGATGCTGGGTCAAAGGCCCACAGGTCCTGAATGAAAGAGAGGCTCGACTCGCGACCACACACCACGTAGCCCTTGCCGTTCATGGTGAAGCCGATGGCGCCGTGCCTGCCCTGATCGGGAATTGCGGTACTGGACGCCCACGCATTCGTGTTCGGGTTGTAGGTGTAAGTATCGGCGTGGAACGGCCCGCTGGCTCCTGCACTATTGCCACCACCCACGTATGCGATTCCATTGAGCACGAACTGCCAGGTGTTGTAGCGTGCGCCATATGGGAAACTCGCCTTCTGGTTCCAAGCATCGGCCACGGGGTCATACTCCCAGAAATCGCTGAGGAATGTGCTCGTTC
>JBATND010000132.1:0-4170 GCA_049290175.1 Flavobacteriales bacterium
CACATGGGCGATTTCAATCACACGCTGGCGCATCTGGTCTTTCCAGCACGTGCGCAACATTCATGAGCTTCTTGAGGCTGCGGAAAGCGAAGGCCTGATTGAGCCGAGTGGCGACTGGTTGGAACGACTAGAGATTCGCACCCGCGCACAACGTGAATGCCTTCGCCAATTGGAAACGCGAATAGCTGAACCTGACTCTCCTGCGGATGACATTTCAGTCCCTCACGAGTCAATCATACGGTACTCGAAGCAGAAATTGACTGGTGGTCTCTTGCTTGCCATAGCACTGTGCTGTTACCTAGCATATCACTACTCGAATAGCGGTTTCGATACCATCACGGTAGCCATTGTCGGAGCCTTTGTGGTTTACTATGCTTGGTTCGGAGTGCGGAGGTGCTTTCGGAATACTGTAGTTCTCCGTGTTGATTCCAATGCGATCGTTGTCAAAGAGGTGAAGCGCATACCATGGGACCATCTGGTTCGCGCCAGTGTGATTCAGGAAAAGGCCAGTGATGACACGCGAAATCTTCTGAAGATTGAGCACGACCAAACAACGACCGAAATAGACCTTGAGGGCGTCGATATCACAACAGAAAAACTGCGCCATGCACTGAAGGTGCATCGGTACCGTTGGGAGCAACGGCACGGAGTGGATCTCAACCCCACCTTTGCCCCGTGACCCTCCGCCATCTCCTCTCCTGCTCGCTCCTGCTCGCCGCCCTCGGCTGCGCCGCGCAGGTGGATACCCTCTCGTGGCGCCACCGCCATTCCCCACGCAAAGCCAGCTTGCTCAGCGTTGTGGCACCCGGCGCTGGCCAGATCTACAACCGCAAGTATTGGAAGGCCCCCATCGCTTGGGCCGGGCTGGGCACCTGCGTGTATTTCATCCAAGAGAACACCCGCGAGTACCGGCGCTACAAGGATGCCTACATCGCCATCGTGGACGGCGACCCCAGCACCACAGACGAATTCAACGGACGCTTCAGCGCCAGCCAAGTGTTGCGCGTTACCGACACCTACCGGCGCTGGCGCGACATCAGTTACATCTGCCTCGGCGCGGTGTATCTCTTGAACGTGGTGGATGCCAGCGTTGACGCCCATTTCGTGCGTTTCGATGTGAGCCGGGACCTTAGCGCGAGCCTTGGACCATCGCTGTCGACAGCAGCCTTGGGCGCGCCGGGGATCAGCTTTTCCCTTGCCCTTCGCTGAGGCCCTCCGCCATTCACACTTGTTTGCCACGGCCTCAAGGGCAGCCGGTTACCTTCGGCGCCATTCATCGCCATGCGGTTAGCGCTCTACGGGTACGGGAAGATGGGCAAGGCCATTGAGGCGGCGGCCATCGCGCGCGGGCATGAAGTGGTGCTGCGCGTGAGCAGGGCCAATGCGGGCACGCCACCAAAGGATGCCGATGCCGCCATCGAATTCAGCAAACCCGATCAGGCCTTGGCCAACATGCGGCTCTGCCTGGAGATGGGCGTGCCGGTGGTGGTGGGCACCACGGGCTGGTACGACAAGCTGCCCGATGTGCGCGCGCTGGTCGATGAGTACAAGGGCGCCTTGCTCTGGGCCAGCAACTTCAGCATCGGCGTGAATCTCTTCTTCCGCGTGAACCGCCAGCTCGCCGCGCTCATGGACAAGCAAGCGGGCTACAACGCACGCATCGACGAGATCCACCACATCCACAAGCTCGATGCGCCCAGCGGCACGGCCATCACCCTCGCTAACGATATTGATCTCCGCACGCAACGCTACGCCGGCTGGCAGCTTTCCTCTGAATCCGGTCACCGCGAACTGCGAGACCCGCTGGCAAGCGGGACGAAGCAGGAAGCGGTCTCGCCGGCCCCCATCGAAATCACAAGCGAACGCATTGGCGATGTCACCGGAAAGCACAGCGTCACCTGGGCCAGTGCCAACGACCGCATCATCATCACGCACGAGGCTTTCGACCGCAGCGGCTTCGCCACCGGCGCGGTGATCGCAGCCGAATGGCTCCAGAACCGCAAGGGCCTCTTCACCATGGACGACTTGCTGGATGTGACATCATGACGGAAATCATCGTAGGTGGACCCAGTGGGTCCACGCTATGGTTGCTGAACCAATAACCTCCCACCTTGATCCCCTACCTCATCCTCTACGCCTACTTCGCGGTGCTGATGGCCAGCCTGTGGAAACTGTTCCAGAAGGCGGGCAAACCCGCCTGGGCCGGCCTTATCCCGGGCTACAACATCCTCGTATGGCTGAAGATCACCGGCAAGCCGTGGTGGTGGATCGTGCTCTTCATCGTGCCGGGCGTGAACCTGCTCATGTTCATCATCATGAACGTGAACATCAGCATCGTGCTGGGCCGTCGCAACTACAAGGAGTACGTGCTCATGACCTTCCTGCCGTGGTGGAGGATCCCGGAGACCATCTTCTCGAAGGACGCGTACATCGGGCCGATCCCACCGGAGAAGCGAAAGCGCAACCTCTTCGAGCAATGGGGCGATGCCATCCTCTTCGCGGTGATCGTGGCCACGGTGTTCCGCACCTACACCTTCGAGGCCTTCACCATCCCCACGCCATCAATGGAGAAGAGCCTGCTGGTGGGCGATTACCTCTTCGTGAGCAAACTGAGCTACGGCCCGCGGCTGCCGATGACACCGCTCACCTTCCCATTCACCCACCACACCATGCCGCTCACTACGAGCACGCCTTCTTTCGTGGAGTGGTTCAAGCAGCCCTATCGGCGCCTGCCGGGCTTCGGCAAGCCGCAGCGCGGCGATGCTGTCGTGTTCAACTTCCCGGAGGGCGATACCGTGGTGGCCAACGTGCAGAACCAGAGCTACTACCAGATGGTGCGCGACATGGGCCGCAAGAAGCTGAACGACCCGAAGACGCGCATGCTGAACCGCGTTGATGACCGAACCGTGAGCGTGCCTATGGGGGGCTTGCTGGTTCGACCGATCGACAAGCGCGAGAACTACATCAAGCGCTGCGTGGCCGTAGCTGGAGACAGTCTGGAAGTGCGCAACGGCTATGTGTATGTGGATGGCCAGAAAGAGAACTTGCCCGAGCAGGCGCAGTTCAGCTACAACACCACCTTCAAGGTGAATTACACCGAGCGCACCCAGTCGATGATGAAGGAACGCGACGATATCGGCGTGGGCGATATGGGGTCGTACTCGTTGCAGCGAGGCGAGCGACCAGTAGTGAACGAACCAGTGAACGTGGCCCTTTCCAGCTCACAGTTGAAAGCCCTCGAATCGAACAATCCTTACTTCACCGAACTCGCGCGCCAAGACAACCCAAGGGGCTTCGAGCGCGGAAGCAAAATGCCCATCTTCCCGAACGATCCGCGCTACGATTGGAGCGAGGACAACTTCGGCCCCATCTGGATACCGAAGCAGGGCGCAAGCGTGGAGCTCACTTTGGAGAACCTGCCGCTGTACAGGCGCGTGATCACCGTTTATGAAGGACACCACCTGGAGGTGAAGGGCGACCAGATCCTGATCGATGGTCAGGTGGCCACCAGCTACACCTTCGCGCAGGACTACTATTGGATGATGGGCGATAACCGCCACCGCTCGCAGGACAGCCGTTTCTGGGGCTTCGTGCCGTTCGACCACATCGTGGGCAAGGCCGTGCTGGTCTGGTTCACCAAGGATCCGGAAACAGGAATTCGCTGGAAACGGATGTTCTCGGGGGTGAAGTAGTGGGGCCGCACCTTTAGGCTGATGTCAGCAAATCAGGACGACCAGAAGCTGACGGCGAAGAACGGACTGCAGCTTGCCGCCCTCACCAATCTGGTGCGCCATCCGTGGCTCCGCGCGTTCCTGCTTGCGTTGGGGCTGTTGATCGTATTGCACGCTTTCGTATTCCGTTTCGTCACCGTGCGCAGCACCAGCATGTTCGGCACCCTGTATCCCGGCGATCTGCTCTTGGTGCAGCGCTGGACCACATGGATGGGCCATACACGCGGGGACATCATCGTATTCCGCGATCCGCTGAAGGACCGTGAGCCGATGTGGCAACGTCCACTGCTCGTGAAGCGATTGGTGGCGCTGCCCGGCGATACGCTGGAGATCCGTGAAGGCCGTTTGCTGGTGAATGGCGCTCTGTTCAACGAAGCAGCGGGTGTGACCATGAGCCATTTGGTGCGCCTGCGCGAAGGCAGCGATCCGCACGCCTTCG
>JBATND010000133.1:0-14365 GCA_049290175.1 Flavobacteriales bacterium
CAATTGGATCGCGCCGCGCAGGTCGCGCCGAGCAGCCTCTGCCGCAGTGCGCGCATCGCCATCGCACTTGGTGAAGGCGATCACATCGGCCGATTCCATGATGCCACGCTTGATGCCCTGCAGCTCATCGCCCGCGCCTGCGATCAGCAGCAGCAGGTTCAGGTCGGCGAGTTGGTCCACCTCCAATTCGTTCTGCCCGGCGCCAACGGTCTCGATCAGGATGCGGTCGTAGCCGGCCGCTTCGCAGAGGATGATGGCCTCGCGCGTGCGCCGCGCCACTCCGCCCAGCATGCCGCTGGTGGGCGATGGCCTGATGAACGCCGCTTCGTGCTGCGAGAGCCGCTCCATGCGTGTCTTGTCGCCGAGTATGCTGCCGCCGCTGCGCGCGCTGCTGGGATCGATGGCCAGCACGGCCACGCGATGGCCTTGGCCAATGAGCCATATCCCCAATGCATCGATCAAGGTGCTCTTGCCGACGCCGGGTATCCCGGTGATGCCCAGTCGCAGCGCATTGCCGCTCCAGGGCAGGCATGCCGAGATCAGCTCTTGCGCGGCGGACTCATCGGCCTGCCGTCCGCTCTCGATCAAGGTGATGGCGCGTCCCAAGGCTGCGCGGTCGCCTTGGCGCAGCATCGGTACAAGGTCCAAGAGGTCGGGCATGCTCAATAGCCCTTCTGGTAATTGTCAACCCAGGCCGGGTCGCCGATGTCGCGCAGCAACCTGAAGAGTTCTTCGCCGCAGATCAGGTCCGTCATCCGATGCAGGCCGTAGCCCGAGAGCAGGAGCATCTGCCGTGGGCTGGGTTGGGTGCGGCTTTCTGCCCAGCCAAGTCCATGTTGTGCGCCACTGGCATCCTTGAACGGGTATTCCCAGAATCGTAGTTTCCACAGATCATCGAACACGCCGCAATCGCTCACCGTGCGCGTGCCATCGTCGAGCTCTGGCGGGAGCAGGCAGCCTTCGACCTTGTACTTCCGGAAAAGGTTGACGCCGATGGGGTTGGCCTTGCTCGGCACCGCGCCTTGCGCTTCCATCACGAATTGGCCGCGTGAGATGGGCTGCGCCTCGATCACCTTGCCCTCGAACTCCTTCACCACGAATAGCGTGAAGAGCTGGCTGTTCATGCCGGTCATCAGGCTCATGCCGAAGCTATAGGTGGCCAACGGCGCGGGCTCGGGAGCACGTCCAGACGCAAGGAGCAGGAAAAGGAGCGCCGCCGCTGCCGTTCTCATCACGCGTTGTTGAGCGTGAAAAGGTACGGCTGCGGCGGCGGTAGATCCTTACGGCGTCAGTGCTTCACGAATCGCTGGCGGCCGATCTCCTCGGTGCCCTGTTGCAGGATGAGCATGTAGGCGCCGCTCTCCAAGGAGCCGGTGCCGATGTTCAATTGCTGCGTGCCACCCGTCGAAGCCAGCGTGCCGGCCTTCGCGGTGCGTCCCGAAGCGTCGAGCATGCGCCACGCGATCGTGCCTTCACCCGCGCCATCGAGCGCGATGAACAGCTCGTCGCGCACCGGGTTCGGATAAACCTGAAGCATCGCATCCTTCGGCTTGAAGTACACCGGGACGGAGTGCGTCAGGGCGCTGGTGCCGTCGTTGTCCACTTGCTGCAAGCGATAGTACGATTGGCCCATCAGCGGCTTCGGGTCCATGAAGCGGTAGTCCGTGGCCGACATGGAATTGCCAGCGGCATTCACGCGTCCGATGGTCTCGAATGTGGAGTTGTCCGCAGAGCGCTGCACATCGAACCAAGCCGCGTTCAACTCGCTGGAGGTCTTCCACTCCACATCCACATGGGCCTCGCGCGCGAACGCGTTGAAGTCCGTGAACTCCACCGGCAGCCAGCAGTCGATCACGCCGTTGGTCCAAGTGAGGGTGAGCAGCGACTGGTTCATGCTGGCGTTGCTCACGAAGAGCACGAAGATGTCGCCAGCCGTTGCGGTGATGCCGGGCACCCAGCCATCGCCGGCCACGGTCTCTGTCCCGATGGTGGCGGTGGCTTGGAATTGCGGTGGTGAATACACTGGATGCCCCATGCCCGTGTTGTAGCTGCCGGTTGCAGCGAACGTGTTGGCGGCCGAGGCGAAGGAGCAGCGCTTGGGCGCTGTGGTCATCAGGGCGCACATGTCCGGCACGGTCTGGCTCGGGCTGAAGGGCCCCCACACCGCGAAGTTCACATCGGTGTTGGCGATGCTCGGCGCGATGCTGAAGCCGATGCTCGGCGTGATGCCCGCACGGAAGGTGTACCACTCACCCGGACGCTCATAGATGCCGACGCAACCGCTGTTGGCGGCGGTGAGGTCGCCAATGCTGCCGTTGTTCGTAGGAGTCATCTGCACCGGCGTGTTGTTGCACAGGATGGTGGCGCCAGGGCAATCCTCGTTGGGCGGAGGTATGGGGGCAGAGCAATTCACGCCGCTCAAGGTGATGGTGCCGGTGACCGCTGGAATGGCGCTTTGGTACATGGAGTACTGCTGTCCCACCAGGTCAAAGGTCCAGTAGTTGTCCTGCGGGAAATAGCCCCAGCCGTTGTAGGTGATCTGGATGTTGTCGCCGTTGTTCGCACTGATCAGCACCTGCTCGAAATTGCCCGTGGTCACGGTGTAGGTCGTTGGCGTTCCACCATTGATCGTTACCGTGATCGAAGAGCCCGTCCAGCCATCGCCGAAGATGTCATACATCCGCAAAGCGAAGATGCAGGGGGCATTGGGGTTGAAGGCCGTTTGACAGGAAATCAACGCTGAGTAGCCTGCAAAGTTGACGATGTCATCGCTGGTCATGGAGATCGTCAAGCAGCCGCTTGGATGCGTGCTGGTGAACGAACCGGGGTTGGCATTACCTGTGAAACCACCGGCGCCAAGGGTTTGGTTGCACCAGCCAGCAGGTCCGCCACAGGTGGGTAGGCCATTGCCACTCAGCCATTGGGTGCCATTGGCATTGTTCGGCGATACCACTGGGCCATTGTAGATGTACACATTGTCCCAACCATTCTCAATGTTGAAGGTCAAGAAGCTGAGCGTGACCGCATCGCCAGCGATATCGGGACAATAGGTCTGGCTCCACAAGGGCTGGCCGGGCGGGATGGTAGCACCCGCACCAATACAGGTGTAGGGCCAGCAGTTGTTGCCGCCGAAATTGGCCGGGGTCTGGTTGATCCCGTTCATGTAATTTCCGCTAGCCCCACCGGGGTCGTACACAGTGGTGCCGCAAACACCTGTTGGCGGCGGCGGTGGCGGAGGTGGCGGTTGTGGTACACCGCATCTGATCACAGCACTCCAGCCCGCCGCTAGTATGCTGATGTCAGAGGTCCAGCGCACCGTGAGGCAGCCGCCCGGAGCGGTGCTGACGAAAGTGCCCGGATTCACGGTACCGGAGAATGTGCCCATGCTCGGAGAAGCAATCGTCGGTCCGTTGAAGACCGTGAGGAAGTCGAAATTGGCTTCCGTCTGGAACGAAGTGAAGGTGAGCGTGATCACCTCCCCGGCAACAGATGGGCAGAAGGTGTATGTGCTTAATTCGTTGTTGTTCAGGTATTGTCCTGACGGTCCGCCGCTATCGTAGAAGTTGCTGCCCGACACAACCAGTGGCGTACCCGTGAATGTGGTCGTGTGGCAAGGCGGCGGAGGTGGCAGCAGGGGCGGCCCGCAACTCACGCTGATCACCCAGCCCGTGCTCACCACGCTGGCATTCGAGGTGAAGCGGATGGTAAGGCAGCCTCCGGGGTGCGACGATACAAGGCCGGGTGGCAGCGAGCCGCCAGAGAACACGCCCAACACCGGCGAAGCGATGGAAGGACCGTTGTACACCGTGAGGAAATCCGCATTCAGCTGGGTGCTGAACGACGTGAAGTCGATGGCCACCACGTCGCCTGCATTCACCGGGCAGAAGGTCTGCTCGAACACCTCATTGTTACCGTAGTTGCCAAGTGGTCCCCCGCTGTCCGCACTGTTCAGGTCGCATCCGAAGAGGGGGGCCGCGGCGGTTTGGCGTGCGCAGATATTGAAGGGCCCAACGTTCCCAGCCTGCCGCCAGACGCGCAGATAAACCGTGCTGCCCGGCGTTAACCCGGCAAAGAGCTGGAAGGGCATGGCCGCGCCGAAACCACTGCCGCCCACTTGGCAATTCACTGGGGGGACCAAACTGAGGTTCGCAGGTGCGCAGCCGCCGCTTGTGGTATAAAGCGCGAAGGCCGCATCGGTCATGCCAACGGGTTGCGTGTTGAACTCTATTTGTCCATTCGGAGGCACGGTTACCGAGTACCACACATCATTCTGCACCGGACCGCCGCAGGGTGGCACTGCGTAGGTATTGTTGGTCGAAGCGCCCTCGTTCGTTGCCGGAACCAGGTTGCAGCTCAAGCTCGTGGCCAAGGGGATGGCACCGCAAGCCTCATCGTTGGGCGGCGGCACGTTTTCCGTGGCGCAGATGCTGAAGGTGCCGTTGGTGGCAGGTGTGTTCACGAGACCCTTGGGCCATACGCGGATGTAAATGGTCTCACCCGGCACCAACGCCGGCGCTATGGCCGGGGTCGTGGTCTGGCTGTTGATCCGCGGCATCAGGTTCCCCGGCGCGAACTGGTCGTCGTTGCAGGCGATCTGCGTCATAGTGCCGGTGAATCCCGGCGGGTTGCACACGGAGCCGCCAACACTCAATCGGTACCAAGCCATGGCCATATCGCTCATCGAGCCTGCGAACGTGTTAATGGTGAAGGCTCCGGTTGGAGGCACCGTCACCGCGAACCAGACATCGTTGTTCACCGTGCCGCCGCAGGTGGGAGCCGCTGGCGACATGGTTACGCCGGGCGGAGTGGTGTTGGTGGCGAACTCGGTGGTGAAGATGCCCGGCGAGCATACGCCTGGAGTTGGAAGGTTGAATGCAAGGCAGGGCAGATCGTTGAAGGGCGGCGTGGGCTCGAACGCGCAGATGTTGAAGGTGCCCATGTTGCCGATGTAGCCGTTCGGCCAGATACGGATGTATATCGTGCTGCCAGGAACGACAAGACCGCTCACATCCAGCGAAGGCGTTGGTCCGGCATTGCAGGCCACCACGCCCCAACTAATGAGCGGTGCGTTGCAAGCAGGCGTATTGTAAACCGCCATGCCCAAACTCGTGGCACTCACCAAGGAGGTCTGGAAACGGATGTTGCCGCTGGGCGGTACCACCGCACTGTACCATACGTCGCGACCGAAATAGGCGCCGCAACCGGGAGCTGGGATACCTGCTTCTGTGCTGCCCCACACGGCTGAACCTGGCTGAAAGGTGCAGGCGATGGGTACAGGGTCAGTGAATGCGATTGCTGTGCAGGGGATATCGTTCGGTGGTGGGGTGGGAATGCTGCATGTGATCCGCAGGGTGCCGCAAAGTGCTGCATTCAGAACACACGGATTCTGGAACACGCGTATCCGATAAAGACCGGCGGTTTGTGGGCTGAAGGTGAGTTGCGCCGGTCCATTGGGGATGCCGCAACCGTCATTATCGAACACTGGACCATAGTAGCCAGCCGCTACCGCAGGGAAAGTGGCGCCCGAGCCGGTCACACTCAGCGAGAAATTATTAGCAGGGGCGCTGGTGCATAGGCTGAAGGTGTACTCGTTGCCTTGACACATGTAAACCTGCGCGTATTGGTTGGCGCAGATAGGCACCTCGTATGTAGCAGGGCAAATCGTACAGGTGCTGGTGGTTGGGCTTCCGAAAGCACTGCCGACAGGTGGGTAGTTATTCGGCCATGCAGGTGGACCGGGCGGTACGGTTGGCGGCAGCCAAGTGCCGTTCGGAACCAAGGCCGTCGCGCCCATCGCGGTTCCAGTGCATTGCGCTGTTGCGGATGAACTTGGAGCAACAACCCAAAGGCTGGCGAGCGCCAAAGCCAGGATTGCTGGGGCAAAACGCTGGAGACTGAACCTGGAGGTAGGGGAGTAAGGTCGCGTCATGCTGCCGTTTCTTAGGTAGTCCGTGCTTTGTTCCACGACATACGGCGGTGAATATATCACCGGGTTTTTGTTAATAACCACTGAAGGCCATGGTCGGTTCGCACCCATTCGACAAGGAGGATTTGAGCGCCAATGGGGTTGAGTGGGAGCCGATTGCCTCGGCAAGGTGACGGGAAGCCCCTATCCGGGTTGCCCTTCGGTTGATATTTGGGCGACTTCCTTGGGTGAACAGTTGTTCCTGTACCGCAAGGGGGACGTGGCTCCTAGGAATTTGCCCTGGAATCGGCGGGCTAGGAAATGAACAAAGCCCGGTGCTTGGCAGCAACCGGGCTTTGCCCTGTTCGGCTTGGGACCCTACCGCTTGATGAAGCGGGCATGACCGAGCATGCCGCCCCGCTCATCGAGGAACTCGACCAAGTAGCTACCTGCGTCCATCGCCAAGGGCAGTTCCACTTGATTCATGCCCGCAAGGGTGCTTGTGCGACCCATGGCAATGGCCCGGCCGCTGGCGTCTATGATGCGCCAATTGGCTTGCCCATCCGTGGCCGACTCGAAGCTGGCCCACAGGCTCTCACCCGCAGGGTTCGGGAATACCATCAAGTTGCTGCCGCTGCGCATCATCACCGAAACCACCGGCGATAGCTGGCCCTCACCGTTGGTGGCGATCTGCTCCACGCGGTAATAGCTCAAGCCGTTCAGGGGCTGCTTGTCGGTGAAGGCATAGGTGCTCATGGAACTGGTATTGCCAGCTGCGGGCATGGTGCCCACCGGATGGAACTCGCGGCCGTCCTTCGAGCGATCCACGCGGAAGTATTCGCTCTGCTGCTCACTGGCGGTGCGCCAGCTCACCAGCACTTCCTTGCCCAATGGTTCGGCGTTCAGCCCCATCCAATCAACAGGCAGCTGGGTGCAGTCCAAGAGCGAGGTCGGGGTGGTGTTCCAGTTCAAGGTGAACTGCAATCCGTTCATTGAGAAGTTGTCGATGTAGAGCAGGTAAGTGAGGCCCGCTGCAGTGGGAATAGCACTGCTGAAAGGCGGACCACCAGCGCCCTCCGACGGATTCAGTGCCGTTGTGCTGAGGCCGGTATTGGTAGGCGAACCCGACCAATTGCAGCGGATGGGCGGGCTCGTGGGTGGGCAAGGGGCCGTGCCACTATAGGGACCCCAAACAGCGAAGTCGTAGTCCGTGGTGCCCGTTACCTGAATGGTAAAGGCGATGGTTCCTGCGGCATTCGTGGTGAAGGTGAACCAAGCACCTTGCCGCTCGTTGGACAACATGCAGCCCCGGTTGCTCGGGTTCAGGTCCTGCGTATTGCCGAAACCACCGGGCGCGAAGGTGAAGCTTTGGTTGTTGCACACCTGGAAGCCGCCGATGCAATCGCTGATGGGTGCGGGCGGCACGTTGCACGCGCTGTTCACCGTGTAAGCGAAGTTGAGGCCACTGGCGGGCGGGTTGGAACTGCCGAAGATGGAGAAGCCGTTGGAGGCCTGGATGCTGTAACCCACCTGGTTCTGGAAGCCGCCAGCTGGCGTGTAGGAGAGGGTGATGTTGGCACCCACGGGCGCACTGAATACCACATTGCTCGCACCGCCGTAAACCGTGTAATTGGTGCAGACCCCGTTGATGCAAAGGGTCACGAAACCACCGTTCCAGCCATCGCCCGCGCTATCGGTCAGGCGCAGCGTGTAGGAGCAGGGTGCCGGTGTGGCCGTACTGCGCGCGCAGAGCAGGAAGGTTCCATCGTTCGCTCCGGCAGTCTCCCTCCACAAGCGGATATAAACCGTTTCACCCGGCGTGAAAGCGGGGACCAGCGCTGGTGTTAGGAGATTGATGGTCGTGGTGGGCATGTTCGGTCCGTTCAGGCTACCGGCCACCGCACATCCGCCATTGGCCGCTGGTACTTGCGTGAGGCTCAAGGTGCCCGCAGCGCAACTTCCGGTGGCACGGTAGATAGCCATGGCCGCGTTGTTCATCAGCAGGTCGTCGGTATCGAACTGCAACTGGCCATTGGCCGGCACAACTGCCGTGAACCAGACATCGTTGTTGACCGGACCGCCGCATGTGGGACCGTTGATGGCGGTGTGCTGCCCAGCGATGGCGTTGGGCGTGTTCGAGGCGAACTGATTGGAGTAAGGTTGATTGAAGTAGCAGCCTGAGGCCACCGGCAACGGCAGCGCGCCGCAGGGATTGTCGTTCGTGGGCGGGGTATTCACGATCACGCAGATGCTCGCTGTGCCGAAGGCTGTGGTCTTGTTCCACATGCGGATCCAATACACCGT
The DNA here is from genome assembly GCA_049290175.1 of Flavobacteriales bacterium. Lineage (GTDB taxonomy): Bacteria > Bacteroidota > Bacteroidia > Flavobacteriales_F > PHOS-HE28 > PHOS-HE28. The sequence goes on from JBATND010000133.1 coordinate 8,210, forward strand.
TCCTGGCGCTCCCGATACGGTAAGGCTTGGCATCTGGCTGGCGCCGAAGTTGTCGTTGCAAGAGACTTGGGTCAGCGTAGCCGGGCCTTGCGAGGCGCAATTGGTGATAGTGCCCGCAGTAACCGTGTAAACGGCCATGGCCATGTCGTTGAGCGTGCCCGCTTGCGTGTTGATCGTCATGGAGCCGGTGCCGGGCATCGTGGCGCTGAACCACACATCGCCGCCAGCAACCGGAAGGCCGCAGGTGGGCGCGGGCACCGTGTATAGGGCCGAAATGGCAGTCGCGTTCTGCGTGCTGAAAGGCGTCAGGTTACAGCTTCCGGTCACCGGTAGGGCGAACATGCCGGAGCTCGCTCCGCATGGATTATCGTTCGGCGGTGGTATGGGCTCATAAGCGCAGAGCTGGAAGGTGCCCACATTAGCGCCCCCGGAAAGCGGCCACACCCGTATGTACACAGTGGACCCTCCCGTAAGGCCGCTGACGGAAAAGAAGTTGTTGCAGTTGCAGCTGCCTGGAACAATCGTAAGGGCACCCGGTGGTACGCCGGTATAGAGGGCGAAAGCGGATGGACCGGCGCTGATCGTTTGCAGGATGGCGCTCAGGTTACCGCTGGCTGGAACCCCTACGCTGTACCACACATCATAGCCGCCGAAAGGGCCGGCATCCGTTGCACAGCCCCCGGCCGAGCAGCCGCTCGGGATTCCTGCCGATTGCGTGGCGAATGCCGTGCTGCCACTGGTGAAGCTGCAGCTCGTGGGCGCAGGTGATCCCAGCGAGATGGCGTTGATGGCATCGTCGTTAGGCGGTGGAGGCGGCGCGGGGTTGCAGGCCACCTGCAACAGGCCGCATTGTGTGCCATTCACGGTGCAGCTATTGTTCCAGAGGCGGATGCGGTAAGCGGCGCTTGTAGTGGGCACGAAACTGATGGTGGCATGGCCGCCAACTGTGCCGCAGCCGTCATCGTTCCACGAGGGTTGCGAGGGAAGCGCCAAGGCGTTACCAGCAGTTGTCGTAATGGCCAGCAAGGAGTTCCAAGAAGTAGCCGCCCCGCACATGGAGAAGGTGTAGATGTTACCCACGCACATGTAATAGCTGAAGTAATCGCCCGAGCACATGTTCACGCTGAACACCGCTGGGCAGACCGAGCAGGCGGCTGAATTCGTGCCGCTGCCGGGAAACACGACGTTCACCGGCGGATTGGTATTCGCGTACGGCGTGGTGGTGGTGTACGTATGCAGCACGTTGGAAGCCGTGCCCGTGGCGTTGTTGCTGAGCGTAATCGTGGTGCCACTGGTGGCCGTGATGGTGGTGCCAGGAGGGATATTGGGTCCGGTCACCGACATGCCGACCACTAAGCCAGCCGCAGAGCCAACCGTCACGGTATTAGAGCCCGCCGTGGTGGTGGTGGGCACGTTGCCGCTCATGGTGGGCGGCACGGTGGCCGGATTCCAGCCGGTGGTGCGGTTCACCTGGCCTGCAGGCGTGGTGAAGCTCACCAGGCAAGGCGGCTGCGCGAAGGCGTTCTGGGCCAGCAGCGTAACAAGGAAGGCGAGTGCGTAGAGCTTCTTCATGTTCGTGCTCGTGGCTTAGCGTTCGTGTACTGGGGTAGGGCTCAGAAGCTCGTCGGGGTGCTGGGCGTTCCAGAGTTCCACGGCGGCGCGGTAGCGCGCGCGATCACCGGCAGCATCACCGGTGGCCACGAATACGGGCACCGCAGGCACCGTGTTGATGCCCAGCTCGTCGGCGGTGCGCAGACCTGGGCGCAAGGCCACGCCGTTGGCCTCGATGGTGGCGCGGTAGATGGCTTCAGGTTGCAGTGCAGCGCTCTTCAACTGAAGGATGGTGAGATCATCGTTGTGGAAGAGTTGCGCCTGCGGATCAACACCGGCGATAGCCTCGTGCAAGAGCTTCAGGCTCTGTTGTGACACGGGCTGCGCGGCCTCGAAGAAGAGGAATGGCGATTGTTGGGCGCGGGCACTCACCAGAACGGTGAGCAGCGCAATGGCCAAGGTGTTCCGTAGCATCATGTGTGAAGGGACTGTTTCGGCGCTGCCAATTTAGACGAAACTGACATCCAAGGGAATAGGAGCCATTAACAGGTTGTCAACCGCCAACTATGGATCGACGCCTCTGATGGCTCGATCCCCGAAGACGGACGATCGGTAAATGGTTGCTTGCGGCTTCAACGCGCAATGGCCAGCCGAAGATGCTCCGGGGCACCACCTTGAGGCCACAGGCGCACCGTGTAGTGGCCCTCGGCCAAGCCGGTCAGCGGCAGATCCACCGTGTTCCAACCCAGATGTACGCTGGTCCGCAACTGCGTCCGCGAGCGCCCGGTGCCGTCGAAGAGCTCAATGATCATGGCGCCTTCGGTTTTGCCCTCGAAGGAGACAATGGCTCGGTCCTGCGTGGGGTTCGGGCTGATCACGGGTTCGGCGATCAGTTGCCCGTGCATCACGGCAACGGTGCGCGAATGCTCCCATGCGCCTTGGCCATCGAGCACTTTCAGCCGGTAGCGGTTCAGCCCCGGCTGTGGGTGCGGGTCCATGAACTCGTAACGCTTGGTCACGCCCGGTCCGCCAATGGCGCTCACGGAACCGATGGCGCTGTAGTGGTCGCTAGTGCCTTCGGCCCGCTCTACCACGAAGCTGGTGGTCCCATGCTCCTCCAAGGTGGTCCAGTCCACGATAACCCGGTTGGCCTCGTCGCGCGCCTCGGGACCGAGCAGCGATGCGCTGAGCACGGTGCAATCGAGCGATGCTCCGCCCTGCAGGTTCCAATCCAAGCTGAAGGCCAGGCCGCTCTGGGAGAAGTTGCTCACGTAGAGCAGGTACACCTGTCCCACGGTCACATCCAGGTAGCGCACCCACTTATCGCCGCCGGCGCCTTCGGTAAGGTCGGCGGCGCTGAAGTTGAGTCCGGTGGCGCCGCTGGGGGCGGCGAAGGAGCAGCGCAAAGGGGCGCTGAGCGGTGGGCAGATGGTGCCGGGGGTGCTGCCCGGGGGGAAGGGGCCCCAGATGGCGAAGTCGTAATCATCGGCCGGGTTGGCCGGGTTGATGGAGAAGGCGATCTGGCCGTTGGCGCTGGGGGTGAAATTGTACCAAGTGCCCTGACGTTCCAGCGCGCTGAGACAGCCGGCGCTGGTCAGGTTCAGGTCGGCCACCTGCCCCGTATTGTTGGTGGTGTTGTTGAAGCTCTGACTGCCGCAAATGGTCACACTGCCGACGCAATCCTCAGGCGGGGCCGGTGGCGGCACGCAAGTGAGCGTTCCAGCGTACACCACCCCCGCTGTTGGTGGGGTTCCGGAGTTGAATACCGCGCCGGCCCCCAAAGTGAGGCTGTAGCTGTTCTCGCCCTGCCACGGCCCCGAGTTATTGTAAGAGAGCACGATGGTGTTGCCAGGCATGATGGCCAATGGGATCGAGTTGGAAGACCCGGTAACCGTGTAGTACTGGAACGGACCGCCGTTGATGCTGACCCCAACATTGGAAGAGCCCCAGCCATCGCCGAAGGAATCGAAGAGGTTGAGCATGTAGATGCAACCGCCAGGAGGAGGCACCACCGGCGTGGCGCAGGTCACGGTGAGCGTGGCGCAAGAGCTATTGCTCAGGCATGGGAATGCATCGATCAGCACGCGCAGCTGACCGGTGAAGGTGGCGACCCAGGTCACGCTGGATTGCAAGCCGCACGCGTCGTCGTTGAATCCGATGTAGGTGCCGATAGCGTTATCGTACAGGGTGATCTGCGTGTCCCAAGTGGTGGTGCCGCAGGTGCTGAAGGTGTAGGTGTTGCCCGCGACCACATTGATCAGCTGGTATTCCCCGCCGAACAGGCAAGTGCTCGCCACGGTGGATCCCGGGCAAGCCGGTGTGGTGGTCTGCCAATAGGTGTTGTTGTTCGGGCATTGGCCAAAGGCCGAATGCGCGAAGGGCAATAGGCCTGCGATGAGGGCGATGCGAGCGTAGCGTGCAATCATGCGGGCAGGGATTAACGGGACGGAGAATCGCTGATCATGCGCTGGTACGCCTCCGGGTTCGCCGCGATCCAGGCCTGCTTGGCGGCAGCGTAGCGCTGGTCGTCGCCGATAGGGTCGCCGGTATCTATGCGAACGGGGAAGGCCATGGTGCCCGAAGCGGTTGCCGCGGCTTGGAACTGACGAGGGCCTGCATTCAATGCGCGCAGCAGCACATCGTGGGCGATGGAGGCATCGATCCGCACTTTCAGGTGATCGGCATCGGAGGAGACCAGCACCCGCTCATCCAAGCGCTTCAGGTTCTCGGCCACATGCTTCAAGGTGGCCCCATCCACAAGCCCATCGCTTCGGAAGTGATGGATGGTCTGGGCCTGCGCCAATGCGCGTTCGGACAACGCCATGAGAGCAATCGCTGCGATGGCGATGAACCAATGGGATTTCACTTGTCCAAGTCGATTCGGCATGGTGTGCATGAGCTTCAGTCCATTGAAAGACGCATCCCCCGCACCGAAGTTGTCCCGAATCACTGAGCGTCAGGAGCGAAAGTAGTCGCGCGCGACCAGAGCGCCAAAAGCGGGCGCGCCCATCACGCACGAGGCCGGGCACACAGCCCGGCCTCGTGCATGCACTGAATGTGTTGCGGCTATCGCACCACGAAACGCCCGGCGGTATGGCTCTCGCCGGTGCTGAGCGTTGCCATGAGCAGGTATTGGCCGCTCTCGATGCCTTGCAGCGGCATGGTCACTGTTTGCTGTCCGCTTGCGGTGCGTGTGCGGTGCTCGCGGATGAGCCTTCCGCTGGCGTCGAGCACGCGCAGGTACACATCCATGTCATCCGCGCCATCGATCGCCACATTGATGTGGTCCTCGGCAGGATTCGGGAACAGGTTGCCCACGAACGAGCCGTATCGATTGGCCACGGAGATCACATTGCTCAGCTCGCTGCTGCCGTCGGCATCCACCATCTTCAAGCGGTAGTAGTTGAAGCCGGGCAGGGGCTGCGGGTCGAGGAAATTGTAGCCGGTTGTGCTCACGGAGTAGCCAGCTGCCGCTACTTGCCCGATCTGCTGAAACGCGCCGGTCTCATCGATGCGCTCCACGGCGAAGAAGGCGGAGTTGCTCTCGGTGGCCGTTTGCCATTCGAGCTGGATGCCCGATGGTACGGGTGCGCCATTGAGGCCGAGGAGCTGCACGGGCAGCAGGTTGCAATCGAGGCTGGCGCCGCTTTCGAGCTGCCAGGAGAGGTCGAAAGCCAGGCCGCTCTGCGACCAGTTGCTCACGTACAATAGATAGTTCTCTCCGACTGTCACGGGCATCCTCGTTGACCATTTGTTTCCACCGCCGCCCTCCGAGGGGTTCGTGCCCAAGGCGGACAGTCCGGTGTTCCCCGGGGTGCCGCTGTAGTTGCACCGAACAGGCGCCTCGCGAGGCGGGCAAGAAAAAGAACCGTAGGGTCCCCAGATACCGAAGTCATAGTCGTCACCGGGGTCATTCGGGCTGATGGTGAAGCCGAGCAGTCCCGTACCCGAAATGGTGAACTTGTACCAGTAGCCTTGGCGCTCGTTGGCGCCCAGACAGCCTCGGGTAAGGTGGTTCAGGTCCTGTGCAAGACCCGTGTTGCTCGGATTCGCGCTGATCTGCTGCGCGCCGCAAATAGCAGAACCGCCGATGCAATCGCTTGGCAGTGGTGCAGCGCTTTGGCAATTGGCCGTTCCGGCCCAGCGGAAGCCGGTGCCCGGTGTGGGGCCATCCATGTAGAGCGGTCCGTTGATCAACTGAAGGGTGTAGCGAATCTGACCTTGTCCGCCTGAACCGCCAGTGGCATAGGAGAGTGTTACGTTCTGCCCGGTGCTCACCGGTATGTAGGCCACGTCCTCATCGGCGTTCGCGTTCCAGTAATCGACCGCAGGTGAGGCTCCCACTTGGATGGTCACCCGGCTGTTGCCCCAACCATCGCCTTGGCTGTCCCACATGCGCAGCACGTAGATGCAATCGCCTGTTGCAGGTGCCGTGAACGAACACAGGTTGAATGTGCCTGTTGTGCCACCGTTGCCCCAAACGCGCAGGTAGTAGGTCTCGCCCGGAACGATTTCAAGCGGCGTGAGCGTCATGAACGGAGCATCGCCGGGACCGCTGGCATTGTCGCACTTGATCAGTGTGAAAGGGCCGCTGCAGGAGCTTGC
>JBATND010000134.1:0-8666 GCA_049290175.1 Flavobacteriales bacterium
TCCACAACGCTCACGCCCACCTTCTCTGGAGGCTATCCACCTTACACGGTTTCTTGGTCGAACGGGCAGACAGGCAACAGCATCACAGTGAGTCCGGAAGACAGTGAGGTATTCACGGCGACCGTCACGGATGATTGCGGCACCACGGCCATTGCGCAGTTCTTCGTCGAACTCGATCCGTTACCGCCGCTGAACATGTCCATCGTCGGTCCCAATACGGTAATGGAAGCATGCGAAAACAACGGCGTGAACTTCATCCGACCCCAAGGCGTGCCGGGCGATGCGCTCATCACGATCACCTTCAGCGGCGCTGCCACGAACGGAAGCGACTTCGTCTGGGACAATTCCTTGGTGATCCCAGATGGGGTGCAGAACGTCATTGTGCCGTTCAATCCACTGGAGGACAACATCCCTGATGACGGTGAGACCGTGACGATCACGGGCACCTACACCGATAGCTGTGGCCGGACCACCTCGGCCAGTGTTACCATCACCATCATAGATGCCCCTGCGATCAGCGTTACCGCTGAAGACTTCACGGTGCAATGCATGCCTGACAGCATGCAGGTGTCTGCAATCGGTGCTGGAGGCGTGGGTTCGCTGAGCTATTCGTGGTCCAATGGCTACGATGGCCCGTTCACCTATGTGAGCATGAATGAGTTCGCGAGCTACACCATCACGGTAACGGACCAGTGCGGACGCACCGCGCAGGATGTGGCCACCATCTCGCTGATCTGCGATGTGATCGTGCCCAACGTGTTCTCACCCAACGGCGACGGTTACAACGACCGCTTCGTGATCGATGGCATCACCTATACCAGCAATACGGTGCGCATCTTCAACCGCTGGGGCCAACTGGTGTACGAAGCCAACAACTACCAGAACCAGTGGGATGGCGGAGAGCTGCCGGATGGAACCTACTTCTACGAGGTGATTCTCAACCATAAGAAGGAGGAGCCATACACGGGCCACCTCACGATCCTGCGGAACGGCTGGCGTTGACGGCTAGCGCAACAACAGTGAAGAGCCCGTCATTTCGACGGGCTTTTCAATTCCCATCAGGTCGAGCAGGGTGGGGGCAACATCGGCCAGTTTGCCATCGCGTACGCGAACGGCATCATCGGCCAGGACGATGACGGGCACCGGATTGGTGGTATGCGCCGTGTTGGGTGAACCGTCGGCATTCACGGCCTTATCAGCGTTGCCGTGGTCAGCGATGATCAGCACCTGATAGCCAGATGCGCGCGCTGCTTCAGCGACCCTTCGCGCACAAGCATCCGTGGTTTCCACCGCCTTCACGATTGCCTCGAACACTCCTGTATGGCCAACCATATCGGGGTTCGCGAAGTTGAGCACCACTAGATCGGGAGCACCAGCGCGGAGTTCAGGCACAATGGCATCGGCGATGGCCGCAGCGCTCATAGTGGGCTCCAGGTCGTAGGTGGCCACCTTTGGAGAAGGCAGCAGCAGGCGCCGCTCACCATCGAATGGTGCTTCGCGCCCACCACTGAAGAAGAAGGTCACGTGCGGGTACTTCTCCGTTTCCGCGATGCGGATCTGCTGAAGCCCGGCCCGGCTTACTGTTTCCCCCAGTGTCATAGGCAGGTCGTCTTTGCGGAAGAGCGGATGCACATCGCGGAATGTGGCATCGTACTCTGTCATCGTGGAGAAGTGCAGACGCAACGGAGCCATGCCGAATTCCGGGAAGGCCTGCTGAGTTAGGGCTTGCGTGATCTCTCGGCAACGGTCGGTCCTGAAGTTGAAGCAGATCACGGCATCGCCTTCACGAAGGGTGGCCAAAGGGCTTCCATGGACATCGGTGATCACATGTGGTTTCAGGAATTCATCCGTGACACCCAACGCATAGCTGCTTTCCAATGTTTCCAGTGGTGTGCGTGCCGTTTCGCCGATGCCATGCACGAGCAGGTCGTACGCCAACTTCACACGCTCCCAGCGCTTATCGCGGTCCATGGCATAGTAGCGGCCAACGATGCTGGCAACACGTGCGCCTGTGCCCTCAACTGCAGTAAGGAAGCGCTCCATGCAAGGTCGGCCGCTGCGTGGATCGGTATCGCGGCCATCGGTGAAGGCATGCACGAAGGTGTCCTTCACGCCTGCCTTGTGCGCGAGTTTGCAGAGGGCCTCCGCGTGAGAGCGCGTGCTATGCACTCCGCCGTCGGAGATCAGCCCCATCAAGTGCAGTCGGCCGCCATTTCGCTTGGCATGCTCGAATGCCGCTTGCAGGGATGGGTTCGCTTCCAAGCTGCCGTCGGCGATGGCCAGGTCGATGCGTACCAGATCCTGATGCACCACGCGGCCAGCACCGATATTCAGATGGCCCACTTCACTGTTCCCCATTTGACCATCGGGGAGCCCTACATGCAAGCCATCCGTGCGAAGCGTGGCATGCGGCGCACCAGCGATGAGCGAATCATAGAATGGCGTGTTCGCTTGAGCAATGGCATCGCTGCCATCACCGCTGCCGATGCCCCAGCCATCGAGGATGATGAGTACGGCTTTCTTCGTCTTCACAGGGTCTTGGGGAATGTGGCCGCGAAAGTAGCGCCGTGCGGAACGGTGTCCCGGATCGAAACACGCCCACCATGCCGATGCACCAGCCTGCGCACCACAAAGAGCCCGAGCCCTGTGCCAGGATGGCTCCGTGTATCCTCATTGCCCATACGATAGAAGCGGTCGAACACTCGGCCACGTTCGATTTCCGGTATGCCGGGCCCTTCGTCCGCTACTTCGAGTTGCCACTGGTTGCCTGAGTCGTGTATCGAAACCTGGATGGCTGCACCGGGCGGGGCGTATTTCATCGCGTTCTCCAAGAGGTTCTCCACGATGCTGCGAAGGGCCTGCGGGTCGGCATGCGCATGGAGCTCGTTGGGCAGCTCCACGCGCCATTCGTGAGAATCGGAGTCGCGCTGGCGCGCGCGATCAATAGACTCACGCACCAATGCCGCGACATCGATCCGCTCTATGCGAAGCGGAATCTCGCCTTCACCCTGCGAGGTGGCCACCAGTACCTTATCCGTGAGGGCGGCCAAGCGATCGGCCTCGGCGACGGCAGCTGCCCGTATGCTGCTTGCATCGGCTTCACTCAGGCCTTTTCTCGAAAGGGTCTGCAATTGCAGCTTGATGGAGGCCACGGGTGTGCGCAGCTCATGCGTGATGGCCAGCAAGAAGTTGCGCTGAAGCGCCGCTAGGCGCAGGTCGCGACGGATGGCCATGAACGCCAGGGTGAGCACGATGCCGAGCAGCAGGAAGAACACGCCCGCCTCACCCAGTACCATCCACGTCCGCGAAGTGTCTCCCGAGGCCCCTTCACCAACTTCGCTCATCGCCGATAGCCGTGCAATCTCAGCCTCGCGCCGAAGCAAGAGCACGGCCCACCAGATGAATTGAGCCACGATATACACCATCGCCAAGGCCAAGAGCCAGAGTGAGCGATTCACCATGCGAGGCATGCCGGCGAAATTACCAGCGGTGTGCTGGAGCGGAACAGCAGCAGCGTTGACTGGATTACCCACATGTGGGCAATTCGCCATACGAGGGGGCCTTTCACCAGAAAAGCACTCCCGGTCCCATTTCTATATTGCCGCACATCCCATGGATTCCAGCGGTGCAAGGGCCTATATCCTGGAGCAGCTCCAGAAGCGGTTGCCCGCTCAGCGGACCTACCATTGCTTGGAGCATACGCTGGATGTTTATGCCAGTGCCATCAGTATTGCCGAGCAGGAGGGCGTTACAGGCGAGGGTCTTACGCTGCTGAAGATCGCAGCACTGTATCACGACTCAGGTTTCCTCACTCAGGATAACGACCACGAGGAAGCGGGTTGCCGCATCGTGCGCGATGTGCTGCCCGGTTTCGGCTTCAACGACCGGCAGATTGAGCTCATCTGCGACATGATCATGGCCACCCGGATACCGCAGAGCCCGCGCAATAAGCTGGCCCGGATACTCTGCGATGCCGACTTGGACTACCTGGGACGAGGTGATTTCGAGCGCATCGGAGCCACCTTGTTCGAGGAGATGCGCACCTACGGCGTGCTCAGTACCGAGCGCGAATGGAACGAGCTGCAGGTGCGCTTCATCGAGCGGCATGCTTACTTCACGCAGACCAACAAGCAGCTGCGCGACCCGGTGAAGCAGGCGCACTTGGCGCAGGTGCGGGCTTGGCTCGAGCAGAACCCTTGATGGCTGAAATGAAGAGACCCCGGCATGGCCAGGGTCTCCGGTGGTGCCTCCCAGAATCGAACTGGGGACACACGGATTTTCAATCCGTTGCTCTACCAGCTGAGCTAAGGCACCATTTCCTTTGCGCGGCTCAGCACTTGCGAAAAGGCGGGCAAAGATAACCAAGCACTTCATCCGCGCTACTCGTGACCGACTTGATCCTCGATATCGGCAATTCGCGAACGAAAGCGGCCTTGTTCAAAGGTGCGCAGCTACTAGCGCTCAAGGCCTTTGCCAACGAGGACCGGCTTGGTTTCCTAGGCTTCATCGACACATTCACCGTTCAGCGAGTAGCTTTAGGATCGGTCGCAGGCGATGGCAACGCGCTGGTCGATGCACTTCGACAACGGGACCTTCCCGTCATCGAGTTGACCGCCCAAAGCCCGGCGCCCATCCGATCGGCCTACAGCACCATGCCAACTCTTGGTGTTGACCGTTGGGCCAATGCTGCAGCGGCGGCTGAACTATTCACCGGCCGAGCCGCACTCGCCATCGACTTGGGCACCTGCATCACTTACGATTTGATCGATGCAGCGGGCTGCTACCTCGGCGGGGCCATCACCCCCGGCGGTCGTATGCGGGCACGGGCCATGCATGCCTACAGTGCGCGATTGCCGTTGATTGAACCGAAGCCCTCAGCCCCACCATTCGGAGACTCCACAACCGCGAGCCTCCAAGCCGGGTTAGCGCATGGTGTTCTTGGTGAGTTGGAGCATTTCATCGGCGCGGCACGGTCATCACACGCCGATTTAGGCGTGGTGCTCACAGGCGGAGACGCGCTGCCGCAGGCCCGGGCCTTGAAAAACGGCATCTTTGCCCACCCTTTCCTGACCCTTGAAGGACTTCGCATCATACTTCATCACGGCCTTGGCGTTTAGCGCGCCAGCGCTCTTATCGGCTCAAGGCCAACAGGGTAGCGGCTCGCCCTATTCGGCACATGCGCTGGGCGATTTGACCGGAACCGGGCAGGTGACCCTTGCCGGCATGGGCGGGCTTGCGGTTACCGTCGCCGACCCCTTCAGCGTTGCTCGCGCCAATCCTGCCACTTACTGCCTCTTATTTCACACCTCTTATGAAATGGGAGCCACTGTCCGTTGGACACGCATGACCATTGGCGAAGAGACTGGACGAGGACGCAATACCCGATTACTCGGCTTCTCGCTTGGTGTACCCTTCGCAAGGGGCCGGTGGGGCATGGCTATCGGGCTTCAGCCCTACAGCACGGTAGCCTACAAGTTCGAGGACCGCGTAGCCATCGATGAGGGCACGGTCCGGAATGAATACACCGGGTCCGGCGGCATCAATCGCGCCTTCATCGGCTTTGGCCGCACCATCTGGCAGCGGCGCGATAGCACCGGTTTACGTGCACGCTTGAGTGCAGGCGCCAACTTCGAGTTCCTGTTCGGTACGGTGGAATCGACGCGGAAGGCCTTTTACCCGATCGGCTCCGGTTACTACCATAGCAGCATCAACTCATCGCTCGTGCTCCGGGCGCCAACAGGGACCTTGGGCCTCATGCACTCGGGGCGGCTCATCAGCCCCGAACGGGCGCAACGAAGTCTGGAAGAGCGCCGCGAGAAACTCGCGGCCAAGAACAAGCGCGACGAGATGGACCACCTCAATGCGGGCAAGCCGCTAGAGGACTTCAAACCGCGCAAGCTGACCAATAGCCGCGCCGAGGGCCTTCGCTGGCGTGCTGGTCTCGGCCTCGACCTGCCTGCTTCGTTCACCGCGCAGCATAGCAGCTTGGCCACTTCATTCAGGCTCGCGGGCACTGTGGAGACCACCGTGGATACAGCGCAACGCGTCGATGGCGCTTATGGCACCTTGGGCCTGCCATTCGGAATCTCTGCTGGTGTAGGCATCGAGAATAGCCGATGGACGCTAGCGGCGGAACTGCAACAGCGCGACTGGTCGGCGATGCGCTCCGATGTGGAAGGGTATGCTCTGCGCACCGACCTGCGACCGGCGACAACCTACGCGCTCGGTGCCTCATTCAAACCAGCGGGCACTCAAGGCGGCAACTTCTTGAAGCGCACCACTTACCGCGCCGGTGTGCGCTACACGCAGGACCCCATCGCGTTGCGTGATCAGGCCATCTCCCAGTTCGGCATGTCCTTTGGCTGCTCGCTGCCCATTGCAGGAGCAAGCACGCGAAGCCGCATCAACCTGGCCGTAGAGCACGGGCAGCGCGGCACCACCGCCGAGGGGCTCCTGAGTGAACGGTTCACCAACCTGCACATCGGAATCACCATCACGCCCGACCTGCGTGAACAATGGTTCAAGAAACGAAGGATAGAATAATGAAGAACCTGACAAAAACCCTCCTGCTCGGCGCTGCGATCGCAGCAAGCACCGGCCTGTTCGCGCAAGGGAAATACGGCGCCACGCCTGCCGATAGCGCAGACTGCGTGAAGAACATCTCCCTCTTCCAAGAGTCCATCAAACAGGGCAGCTTCGGCGATGCCTACGGCCCATTCCGGACCTTGGTGAACGTTTGCCCAGCGTATAGCAAGAGCCTCTACCAGAATGGCGGCAAGATGCTGACCGACTTCATCGCCAAGGAGAAGGATGCAGCGCGCAAGGAGCGCCTCATCGATTCGCTGATGCTGAACTACGATTGGCGCATCACGCACTTCGGCGAGAAGGCCTTCGTGCTCGGGCGTAAAGGCGTTGATCTGCAGTACTACCGTCCGAAGGATTGCCAGGCCGCTCACGACATCTTGAAAGAGTCCATCGAACTCGGTGGTGCTCGCAGCGAGCCAGCTACGCTCAATGCTTACTACAGTGCACTGAACTGCCTGTTTGGCGAGGGTTCGGTGACCAAGGAGCAGATGCTTTCGGAGTACGTGCGCCTGTCAGGAATGGTAGAGCAGAACCTCGCCGACCCCAACCTGAAGGAGGTGGACCGCGAGCTGTGGATCAAGTCGCGCGACAACATCAACGCCATCTTCTTTCGCCTTGCTGAATGCAAGGACATCGGCGAGATCGTAGGCAAGCTGCTGCAAGAGAAGCCTGATGACATCGAGCTGAAGACGCGCCTGCTGAAGGTGCTGAACGGCAAGGATTGCACGGATGAGAAGGTTTACCTCACGATTGCACAAGAGGTTCACAAGGCCAATCCTACCAGCGAAAGCGCGTACAGCCTTGGCCAGTACTTGGTGCAGAAGGGCGACTTGAGAGGTGCGCTCGAGTACATGAAGGAAGCCGCCGAACTCTGCACGGGCTGCAGCGACCGCGTGAAGTTCCTGCTGAAATCCGGGCAAGTGGCCAGCGCCTTGGGCAATCATAGCCAAGCGCGCAGCTACGCCAACCAAGTGCTGCAGATCGAGCCTAAGAACGGCGAGGCACTGATCCTGATCGGCAACAGCATTGCAGGGCAGGCCGGTAGTTGCGAGGTGCCCGATAGCTGGGGCGTGTATTGGCTCGCTTACGACTACTACCAGCGTGCACGCAGCCTCGATCCCAGTGTTGCAGACAAGGCCAGCGAGCGCATGGGCAGCTGCAATGCCCGATTCCCCGAGAAGCAGGACCTCTTCTTCCGCAACCTGAAGGAAGGCGAGTCCTTCCAAGTGACCTGTGGCGGATTGAACGAGAGCACCACGGTGCGCGTGAAGAAGTAAGGCGTGCCCTTGCCGCGCACGATACGGAACCTCAGCATGCCTGTCCTCCTCGGGGCAGGCATGCTGCTTTCGTGCAAGAACGATCTGGATCAAGTAGCGGCCATTGAATTGCCTGCTGCCGTGCCCGACCGTGTCACCGAACAAGCCGAATACCTCTACACCGACTCCGGCGTGGTGCGCAACCGCTTGCGGGCCGGGCGCATCACCGAATGGGACGAGCCCGACAAGCGCACCGAGCTTGGCGAGGGCATCGAGCTGGTCTTCTTCGATCCGCTCGGTGAACAGGTGAGCGTGCTCACGGCGCGCCGCGGATTGATCGAGCCCGGGCAGCAACGCATGCAGGTGTTCGATGAAGTGGTGTTCGTGAACGCGAAGGGTGAGCGCTTGGAGACCGAGCAGCTCACCTGGCGGCAGGACAGCGCGCGCGTCCATACGGATAAGGCCGTGCGGATCCAGCGCGGCAAGGACGTGATACATGGGCAGGGCCTCGATGCCGCCGAGGATTTCAGCTCGTACACCATCAAGCGCGTAACGGGCATCCTTCAACTGGGCGATACCTTGACCGCACAAGAGCAATAGCATGGCCACCATCAATCGACTCACGCGCTTCATGGAGCACTTCTGGCTGGCCGTGGCCATTGGCGCCTTCGTGGCCTCCTGCTTCGTGATGGCCACCGATGGCATCGAGCAGGGCCGCAAGTGGCTCATCTATCCGGTGATTGCCCTGGCCATGTTCTTTTTCCGCAGGTTCACCAGGCGGAGATTGGAGGCGATGGAGGAGCGGAGCAAGCGTTAGTTATGCCG
>JBATND010000135.1:0-3772 GCA_049290175.1 Flavobacteriales bacterium
TACCCCCTGAAAGAGACCAATGCCACCAAGCGCACGTTCCCATCGCCAAGGCCGTTGAGGTGCGCCACCACATCGGTCACCTGGCTCCAGAAAACACCGGAAGGATGATCGTTATAGGTGAGATAGATGATCACAGCCAACGCATGAGAGCCTCCACCGCACGTTCGGTGGCATGGCCGTCCCAAAGGTGCGGCACCTTGCCTTGCTTGAACAGGCCACTGGCGATCTGCGCAAGGGTCTTGTCCAGCTCCTTCAGGTCGAAGGTGATGAGCGCATTGGTGCCCTCGGTGATGGTGATGGGCCGCTCGGTACTGGGCCTCAGGGTGAGGCAGGGAATGCGACGGAAAGTGGTTTCCTCTTGCACCCCGCCGCTATCGGTGATCACTACGGCACTTGTGGCCACCAGTTTCTGGAAGTCGAAGTAGCCGAGCGGCTCGCATAGGGTGATGCCGGGCCTTGCCAACAACTCATCTGCTAAGCCGTGCAATTGGAGGTTGCGCGCCGTACGCGGATGAACCGGGAAGACCACGTGGAAACGCTCGGCCACCAAGCGGATGAGTTCGGCAACACGGGCGAGTGCTGCAGGCTCGTCCACATTATTGGGGCGGTGCATGGTGATGAGGGCATGGCCATTCCGGTTCAACCCCAAGCGCTGCAGCGCATCGGAACCTTGTATCTGATCCTCGAAGGCCACCAAGGTGTCGATCATGGTGTTGCCCACCATGCGTATGCGATCCGCCGCGATGCCCTCTCGCAGCAGGTTCTCCTCGCCGCTCGGCTCTGTGGTGAGCAGCAATCCGGAAATGCGATCGGTGAGTATGCGGTTCACTTCTTCCGGCATGCCCATATCGCCGCTGCGCAGGCCGCTTTCCAAATGCACGATGGGCAGGCCCAGCTTATTGGCGGCGATGGCGGCGGCCAATGTGCTGTCCACATCGCCCACCACCAGCACGGCGTGCGGCTGCACCTCGCGCATGACCGATTCCAAAGTGATGATGAGGTGGCCCATGCGTGCAGCGGGCGTTCCATCGGGAACGGACAGCATGCGATCGGGCCGCAGGCCGAACTGATCGAAGAACACGGTGCTCATGCGATCATCGGCATGCTGACCGGTATGCACCAGCGTTACCTGCACGCCCCCATGCTGTTGGGCCACCTGCTTGAGGCGCGTCACCTTCATGAAGTTGGGCCGCGTGCCCACAACGACCAATAGCTGCTTCATGATCCTGCGCGTGTAGCAATGATGTACTGGTCGCTGGGCGTCTCGCTGATCCTGCGCGCCGGAGCGCCGGCAATGGTCATGCGCCCTTCGGGGAAAGAGCGGTTCACCACGCTGTTGGCTCCTACCACCATGTTCGGGCCGAGCGCCACGTCGCCGAAGATCTTGGCCCCCGGGCCGATGTAGCAGTTGTCTCCGATTTGCGGCGCCGGTTCAGGCGGTGGGCCGGGCCTGGTGCCGATGACCACATCGACATGCAAGCGGCAATTGGCACCGATGCGCGCATCGGGATGCACCACGATGGTGCCGCGATGGGCAATGGAGAGGCCAGGGCCGAAGGTATTCAGCGGGATCTCGAACCCGCAGCGCACGCTCTGCCGATGCAGCCGCCAGCTCCAATAGCGCCGGAGCCACGCATTCGCGCCCGTGTTGTGCAGGAACTCCACGCGGCGCAGCAGTCGCTGGAACCTCCATACCTCATCGTAACGCGTGGGCGCGGTGCCCGAGCGACGCAGTCCGATGCGATCGGCTTCTAGGTATCGGCGCAGGTCTTCGCGTGATCGGATCATCGGCCCATCATTGCATCCTTGACCCCTGCCAGCCATTCAGCCCAGCGGAAACCCAAGAGCCTGTAAAGACAGATGTACATCGAACGGGTCGCACGGCTTGGTTCGGGGATGAAGCCTTCAGGCATGATGCGATCGAATGCAGCGAATGCAGCAGTGCGATCGTGCGCCGAAAGTACACGGATGGCCATGAACAGGTACTGATCGGCCGTGGCGATGATGGCTGCATGGCCCGTGGGATCAAGCGCTTTCAAATGATCGCGGATGGCTCGGCGCAGCTCGATGTACCGAAGCCAATTGGCCTGCTCGTCGGTGCGGCTGATTGAACCGCGCTCGCGCTTGAGCACGATGGACGATGGCGTGTCATCCACGGCGATCCGCGCACCTCGCTTCAGCATGCGGAAGAGCAGCTCGTAGTCCTGGCTGCTGCGGAGGTCGTTGTCCCATCCGCCAGCATCCAATACCGCTTCGCGCCTGAAGAGGTTGGCGCTGGTGGTGCCCAAGCGCGTGCGCACCAGTCCTTCCCACGACTCACCGGTCCACGGCGTATCGAGCTCATCGGGACGGCCATCGGGGAAGCGCTTCAGATAGGCGCCGACCACCACATCGGCACCCGAGCGCTCCATGAGCGCGACTTGGCGCTGCAATGCGCCGGGCAGCAACGCATCGTCCGCATCGAGGAAGCGCACCATTGGTGCAGCGGTGCGCTGAAGACCGTGGTTACGGGCAGCGGCGGCACCTTGCTTATCGAGGGCGGCAACACGAACCTTTCCAGGGTGCGCCGACTCCAATTCACGCAACCGACCCAATGTGCCATCGGTGCTGCCGTCGTCCACAGCGATCAGCTCCACTTCAACGCCCTCCTGGTCAAGCGCAGAGCGCAGCGCAGCTTCCACGTAATGAGCGACGTTATGGCACGGTATGATGACGGCGACGTGCATGCGGGAACCGGCAAGGTAGGCGACTGCGCCTTATGGCTTACCCTTCAGCCAAGCGCTGGCCATGTAGCGCAGCTTCGGGCCGCTGATGCCACCACCTTCGGCGAAGTAGGCGGACATCACCCGCAATCCAAAGGGAGGAAGCCGGAAACCGAACTCATCCCAGACGCGCGCCAATCGCCGCTTGAATGCTATTTCGGGGAAGGTCGCATGTTCGGAATTCAGGAGTGCGAGGCGGTCGAGGTGGCGGCGAACGGCCCGGACATCATCGGGCACCAGCGGTTCCGGGAACCAACGCACGCTATGCAGGTGCGACCGCAGCTGCGCCTCTGAAAGCGGCCAGCCGTAGTAGTCGAAGAGCCCTTGGTGGAGCACGCTGAGTTGCAGCGATCGGTTGCCACGTGCCCGGATGTTCTGCTCGCCCACGCGGTAGCTCACCAGTGGCGCATCGATGTTGGCCACTTGGGTCACGCGCATCAAACGCGCCTGAAGCCACCAATCCTCACCGTAGCGGGGCCAGTCATCCATGAACCGGACCCCATGCTCAAGCATGATTTGCCTGCGATATATCGTGGAGGGCTGGAACATGGGGATCTGGAAGAGCACCCCGGCCCTGCATTCTTCATCGGTGAGTGAGGCGCGCATCACATCAGTAGAGCCCATGACCTGCTGATGCGCCCCGCATGCACCGATCTCGGGATGCGCATCCATGAACGCCACCTGGCGCATGATCCGGTCGGGCATCATCTCATCATCAGCGTCCATGCGCACGATGTACTCGCCTTGGGCCAGGTCCATGGCGCGCTGCGCGGCACCGGCCGGTCCGAGATTGCGTTCGCACTGCACCACTCGCATGCGGGAGTCATCGATGCTGCGCAGTACCTGCAGGCTATCGTCGGTGCTGAGGTCGTCAACTGCGATCAGCTCGAAATCGCTGTACGACTGTGCTAGTACGCTATCGATGGACGCCTTGAGCCAGGGCGCCTTGTTATGCACGGGTATGACAACGCTGACCTTCATCCGAACAAGTGGTTCCATTTGCGCCGAAT
>JBATND010000136.1:0-20885 GCA_049290175.1 Flavobacteriales bacterium
GCTCTACCGCGCGCTCATGATCATGAACCGGCGTCCCTACCACCATTGATGCAAGGTCATCGCACGCGCGCCGCGCCGATGATCGAGGTTCCCCAGCAGCGGCCCGGCATCAGTTGGTGCTCGATGAACAAGGCGTTGCCAAGGACTTCGTGCATGGTTCTCGCGAAGCCTTCAGGCGCCGAGAACTTCCTGCGCTCCTTCGACCATTTGGCTTGCAGCCACGCAATCGGATAAAGCGTGTGGAAGAAGTAGGACGCCTTCCACCCCGGGGTGCCAGCCGGATCGATGTGCATGCGGAGGGTGCGCATGTCGTAGCGTCGGAAGTGGCGATTGAAGGTGTCGTGCGCGCTGAAGAGTTCTTGGCGGGCCGGTACCGTGGCCACGATCCACTCCAAGTCGGGGAAGGCATTCCGGAGCTGGGCCATGAAGCCCGCAGGTTCCTCGATATGCTCGATCACATCGAGCAGCAATAAAGTGCGGTACTGCTTCGCCTCGCCCTCGGGCAATGCAAGCGCATCGGTTCCCGTGCGAACCCACTCCCGAGCATCGTGCACCGCATCGACCTTGGCAATATCAACGCCAACGATGTCGTGGCCGCGTGCCCTGAGGTCGCGCACCACCAAGCCTTTGCCGCAGCCCACTTCGATCATGGGGCCCTTTGCGCCGATGCTGCGCAGCATCCGATCGATCACCTGATTGCGGCAGCGGTTCCAGTAGTGGTGCTCAACGCCATCCGGGTAGATGGAGTCGAATTGCTCGTGGTCGAATGCGGTTTCCGTACCGGCCATGCGCTCAGACCGTGGTTTCGATGATGTAGCGCGGACGGTGCTTCACCTCCTTGTAGATCTTGCCCACATACTCGCCGATGATGCCGAGGCTGATGAGGTTGAACGAGGAGAAGGTCACGAGCAGGAGCATGACGCTGGCCCAACCTTCGATGGGATTGCCGGTGAGCGCCGCATAGAGCACCCACGCCCCGAAACCGAAGGCGAGCACGAACATGGCCAGGCCCGAGTAGAACACGAGTTTCAGCGGCGTGGTGGTGAACGAGGTGATGCCTTGCCACGCCAAGCTGATGAGCTTGCGGTAGGGGTACTTCGATACGCCTGCGTGCCGCTCCTTCCGTGTGAAGTGAACCTCGGCCGAGGGATATCCGATGAGCGGGAACACGCCGCGGAGGTACAGGTTGGCCTCGCCGAATCGCTCGAGGTCGGCGATCACGCCGGCGTCGGCGCTGCGGAAATCGGCATGGCCGCGCACCGTGCGCTCATTCATGAATCGCATCACCCTGTAGAACAAGGCCGCCATCAGCCGCTTGACCAGTCCATCCACCTGCCGTTCGAGTCGCACGCCATAGACCACGCGCTTGCCTTCGCTATGGTGCTTGAGCATGTCGCGGAGCACATCAACATCGTCCTGCAGGTCGGCATCGATGCTGATGAGGATGTCGGCCGAGGCGCGCTGCGAGAACAGGCCGGCGATCACGGCATTGGGATGGCCGAAGTTGGCGCTGAGCTTGACGCCCTTCACCCGGCCGGTCTCACGCGCGAGTTGTTCGATCTCTGGCCAGGTTCCATCACGGCTGCCGTCGTCAACGCAGCAGAGGTAGCTCTGAGGGGTGGCTAGGCCAGCGTCGGCCAAGCGATCGAGCGAGGCCAAGAGCGTGCGGGCGGTATGGTCGATCACGCCCTCTTCATTGTAGCATGGCACAACAATGCAGACCGTGAAGGGTGCGCGAGGAGCGGGTGGTGCCATTGGAACGCGCGGTGAAAGTAGGCGGCAGCACCCACAGGATGGGATCGCGTGCATTCCATTCGTCGGTTAGTGCCTCGTTTTGCGCTTCTTTGCCATTGCCTTGCGGCAAGCGCCGGCATGCATGATGCGATTCACTGATACGATAGGCAAGGTGCTCGGAAGCGCGAACGCGTATCGGGTTCTGCTTGCGCTCAACCTCTTGTTGGCCATCGGGGTGGCGTGGGCATCGCACGGGCATGTGCTCACCGATACATGGTCCTACCTCGGGCTCGCAGAGGGGATCCTGCATGGCAACTACAGCATGTGGTGGCCCATCGGCGATGCCTGGCCCGATACGTTCCGTTCGCCCGGCTACCCCTTGCTCGTGGCCGGCGTCATCGCGCTCTTCGGCAACTGGAAGGCCATGTACGCAGTGAACTTCCTGTTGTATGCGGCCTCGCTGTTGTGGACGATGCGGTTGATCGCGCGCATCGATCCGCGGCCGCTCACGCGCAACCTCTTCCTTCTCTTGTTGCTCCCACTGGTGAATGTGCCGTTCTACATCACGCAGCTCTATACCGAGATCCCTGTGATGGCCGCCATCACGGGAACCTTGCTGTTGGGCACGAGGCCCGGCCGTTGGGGAGTGGGCACCGCCGTGGCGATGGGCCTGCTCTTCGGTTTCCTGGTTCAATGCAAGCCGGTATATCTGCTGTTCCCGCTGGCCTTCGCGGCTCTGGCATGGCTCATCCAGCGTCGCAACATGGATTTCCGTGGTCATGGCATGGCCTTCTTGGTATTCGCGATCACCCTTCTTCCTTATGGATTCTGGAACCTGAAGCACCACGGCGTGTTCAGGGTGACCCCGATCGAAGGCGGCCCCGGGTACATGCAACTGGGATATTGGGCGGGCAAGACCCCAGGCTATGTGGACACCTTCCACCTGCACAACAAGATGGGTGATGAGCTGATCCGTTTCGTGCCCGACGAGGAAGTCCCGCAGCACATCGAGGCGTATTCGGAAGAGTGGCGCACGATCCTGGCAGCCATTGAGCCCTTGAAGACCCGGAACGATTCCATCATGCTGGCCTCTCGCCACCTGCTGCCCTACCCAGCGGAGAATACCTGGAGCACCGAATACACCCTCACGCGCGAGCGCCTGCTCAAGAGCGCCACATTCAGCAACATGGCGAACGACCCATGGTACACCCTGAAGTACAAGGCGTACACTGCGGTGCGGCTCTGGGTGATCGGGATTCAGCGGGGCGATTTCCGCAAAGCCGGCTTCGCGCAGAAGGCGCGGCAGGTGTATGCCACCGCATCCACTGGATTGATCCTCCTGCTCTTCGTCGCCATTGTACCGCTGGCCTACTTCAAGCGCCGACTCAGTTGGCGCGCCACATGGCCCATGCTGCTCTATCTGGCCTACACGGGGATCATGCACATCCCCTTCACGATCCAGGCCCGCTACACCACGCCCGTGCGATTGATCATGCTGGCCGTGCTGGCCATGGCTGCCGTTCAGCTCTTAGGGGCACCTGCTCGCCAGGAGCACAGCGCCGCTGACTCCAACACCTGATCCAAGCCGAAGAAAGCCATGCGCCCGCTGGTGTACATGTTCTATCACGGCGATGTGAACATCGAGTACTGGGAATGGCTCGGTGCGGTCGTGTACTTCGCGATCATCTTCTTCGTGTTCATCAGGCGCAGGAACAAGCGGATGCGCGAGTTCCCGGAGTACCGCTATTTCCTCTCCGGCGTGTACGCGAAGCTGTTCGGCGCCATGTTCTTCAGCCTGATCTACTTCTACTACTATCCGGGAGGCGACACCACGGCCTACTACTACTCGGCATTGGCCATGCGCAATCTGGCCTTCGTTGATCCGCAGGAATACCTCAGGCAGCTCATGGGCGACAACTCCATGCGGGCATGGCTCACGTATTCGGAAGCGACGGCCAAGCCCTATCAATACGTGTTCTTCGATAAGCGCACCTTCGCTGTGCTGCAAGCCACCAGCGTGCTGGCCATCTTCACGTTCAAGAGCTACCTCATCACATCGCTCGTCACCGCCACCATCTCTTTCTATGGCGCGTGGAAGTGCTATCGGACCTTCGTGAGCTATTTCCCCTCGCTGGCCGGCAAGCTTGCCATCGGCTTCCTCTTCATGCCCTCGGCGGTTTTCTGGGGCTCGGGGATCCTCAAGGACACCTATGCCTTCAGTGCGGTTTGCCTGTGGGTGCATGGCGTTGACGAGGTCTTCTTCAAGCGGCGCAACATGATCTCCAAGTCGATCCTGATCGCGGTCAGCGCGGCAGTCATGCTCTGGTTCAAGCCGTACATCTTCATGGCCATCATGCCCTGCAGCCTGGTCTGGATATCCTACTTCCGTGTGGTGCGCATCCGCAGCATACTCGTGCGCTTCGTGCTGCTGCCCATTGCCGCAGCGGCCATGATGGGCCTTTCGCTTTACATCCTCACGAAGCTGAGCACCAGCATGGACAAGTTCGCCTTGGATGGCGCGCTGGAGACCATCCAGGTGACGCAGAGCGACCTCTCGAACGAGCGTGCTTATGGAGCGCACCGATTCGATCTGGGCAAGTTCGATGGCACATGGTGGGGCGTGATAAAGAAGTTCCCGATAGCCACCAATGCGGCCCTGTTCCGGCCTTATGCCTGGGAAGCGCGCACGGCGGTGATGATGCTCAGCGGACTGGAGAACCTATGGGTGCTGCTGGTGGCGATACTCGCCGTGATCCGCGCTGGGCCGTTCTTCACCTTGCGCGCCATAGGCGGGGTTCCCGTGCTGCTCATGGCGGTGCTGTTCTCGCTGCTGTTCGCTTTCATGGTCGGTGTCACCACGCCCAACTTCGGCGCCTTGGTGCGCTTCAAGATCCCCATGGTGCCCTTCTTCATCAGCAGCCTGTACATCGTGGTTCACTTGGGCCAGATCAAGCGCGCGCTGCGGAAAAAGAACATTGAATTCGACATCAGGCGCTACCGTTTGGGTACTGGTGCCGCCAGTGAAAAGGCCGTGCTCGCCAAAGCCCGATGAGCCGTACACGCATGCTTGAGCAACCGCGATCGGTGCTGGCCCTCACGTACTGGGAATTCTCCGAGGGGCTCGTGCAGGCGTACACCCTGCCCTACCTCCGCTTGATGCGCGAAGCACTGCCCGAGGGAAGCACCATCCACTTGGTCACCTTGGAGAAAGGGCGCTTCGAAGCATCACAGCGGGACATCGAGCCGGGAATCCGCTGGCATCCGTTCCGCTATGCGCCATTCGGCGTTGGTGGCGCCTTCATGGCCTTGCGCGTCGTGCTGCATCTGCTGCGCTTGATCCGGCGCGAACATATCCAAGCCATCCACGCTTGGTGCATGCCGGCGGGGGCCTTGGGCTGGATGCTCTCCGTGCTCACCGGGAGACTGCTGGTGATCGATAGCTACGAGCCGCATGCGGAGGCGATGGTCGAGAACCGCACGTGGCGTCGCGGAAGCACTGCCCACAAGCTGCTCTTCACGTTGGAACGATGGCAGAGCCGCCGGGCCACGCACCTGATCGCATGCGCTGCGGGCATGCAGGCCTATGCGCATCGCAACTACGGCTTGCCTGCTGATCGGCCCATGGATGTGAAGCCGGCATGCGTTGACCTCGAGCGCTTCCATTGGCAGAGGGTGAAGAACCCTGATCTGGTTCGCCAATGGGGGTTGGAGGGCAAATTAGTTGCGGTGTATGCGGGCAAATTCGGCGGCATCTACCTCGAGCAAGAGGTCTTCGATCTGCTGCGTGTGGCGTGCGATCATTGGGGCCAGCGCCTCCGCGTGATCCTGCTCACTCCAATGCGCATGGCCGATCTGGAACCCATGATGCAACGTGCGGGGCTCGATCCAGCCCACTTCATCGTGCATGCTGTGCCCCACGCCGAAGTGGCCGATTGGATGGGCCTCGCCGACTTCGCCCTCACCCCCGTGAAACCCGTGCCCACCAAAGCGCTCTGCACACCGATCAAGGATGGCGAGTACTGGGCCTTGGGCCTGCCCGTGATCATCACGCCCGGCATCTCCGACGACTCCTCCATCATTGAGCGGCATGGCATCGGGGCCGTGCTCGAAGGCTTGAATGAGGAGGCGTACCGCAAGGCGATCCTGAAGATCGATGAACTGCTGGCCTCGCGTTCGCGCCGGGAGATCTACGACCTGATCAGGCCCGTGGCGGAGCGCTACCGTAGTTTTGGCATCGCACGTTCCATTTACCGGCGCATCTATGGCTGATAGCACAATCATCGTTACCGGAGGCGCGGGCTACATCGGCTCGCATACCATCATTGAACTCATGCAGCGAACGCCCTTCGATGTGGTCTCGCTCGATGATTTCTCGAACTCCAGCCCGCGCACCTACGAGCGCATCAAGTCCATCACGGGGCGTGCCGTGCGTTCCATCGAGGTTGACCTGTGCGACCGCGAAGCCACGTTGCGCGCGGTGCGCGATGCCGGAAACGTGCAAGGAATCATCCATTTCGCGGCTCTCAAGTCGGTGCCCGAGTCGGTGCGCGAGCCGGGGCGCTACTACCGCAACAACATCGATTCGCTGTTGAATGTGCTCGAGGCCGCAGCAGCGCACCAAGTGCCGCACTTCATCTTCTCTTCGTCGTGCTCGGTGTACGGCAACCTGGCAGAGTTGCCGGTGCGCGAGGATTCGCCGCTCGGTGCGCCCGAGTCGCCGTATGCGCACACCAAGCAGGTGGGCGAGCGCATCGTGCAGGCGCACGCCGATGTGATGCCCGCGATGAACGCGATCTCACTCCGGTACTTCAATCCGGTTGGTGCGCACCGCTCCGGCCTGCTGGGCGAGGATCCCATCAATCCGCCCACGAACCTGGTGCCCGTGATCATGCGTGCCGCCGTTGGACGCATGCCTGAAGTGGTGGTGCATGGCAGCGACTACGACACGCGCGATGGCTCGTGCATCCGCGACTACGTGCATGTCTCCGACATCGCTCATGCGCACGTTCAAGCGCTGGCCTATTCCATGCGCGGGGCCTTGAAACCGAATCATGCCATCTTCAACCTGGGCACAGGTCAGGGCGTGAGCGTGCTGGAGGCCATTGCGGCTTTCGAGTCGGTCACGCAGCAACGGCTCAACTATCGCCTGGGCCCGCGACGTGCCGGTGATGTAGCGGCGATCTACACCGATACACGGCGTACCGAGGAGACGCTCGGATGGAAGGCCGAGCATAGCCTGAACGAGATGATGGCAACGGCATGGGCCTGGGAGCAGCACTTGCTCCAAGAGGCCCAAGGCTGATCGCTCAGCGCCCGAAGACCTTCTTGACGACCAAGCCGGGTTGGGCCATCGCAGCGCGCCAGATCCAAGGCAGCGCTTTTGCCGGCCTATGCGCATTGCGCCACCAACTGCCGCCGATGGCCCAATAGCAGCGCGCCATCACTTCGCGCGCAAAGGCCCTGTCGTTCAATAGGCCCCGCTCCTTCGCTTTGCGCAGCAGCAAGAGATGATCACGCTCGAACAGGGCGATGTTGTGGCTCATGCTTCCGCCGAGCACACGGTATCGGAACAAAGGCTCTGGGACGCGCACACCCTTGAAACGGCTGGCCAACCCGAGCACCATGTCCTTATCAGCTTCATTGGAGAGTTCCGGGTCGAAGCGAAGGCCATCTGCGAAACAATGCGTGCGCGCGAGCAGGTTGCTGCCAGCACCTGGCACGGCATGTTCCTCTCCGAGCAGCACGATGCGGGCATGATCGCTGTCAGCGCCGCGATCGGGATCTCCCATCGGTTGCAATCGGGCATCGCAGGTCCACATGTCGCTGAAGGCCCAATCGGCAGCGGTTAGCGCCATGGCTTCCATCTTCAGCTCGATCGCGCGCGGCTCCAGTGCGTCATCGGCATCCAGGAAGGTGATGGCCACGCCCCGCGCGGCTTCGATGCCGGTGTTGCGCGCGCGGCTCACACCGCCATTGGGCTGATCGATCACGCGCACCCGAGGATCGTTGACTGAACGTGCGACCGTCGCCGTTGAATCCTTCGATCCATCGTTCACCACCACCACTTCCACATTGGCCCAAGTCTGCGCCAGCACCGAACCGATGGCTTCCCCGATGTAGCGCTCCGCGTTGTACGCCGGCATCACCACGCTCACCAATTCCTGTTCGCTCATGGGCGGGCAAGGGCATTGCGGTAAACGTCCAGCGTGCCGTTCCACATGGTATCGAATGAGTACATGCGCAGCGCAGTGGCGCGTCCGGCTTCACCGATCGCGCGGCGATCAGCCGTGAGCAAGCGCTCCATCGCGGCTGCCAGCGCTTCGCCGCTCCGCTCGGCAGCCAGCATGCCATTCATGCCATCGGTGATCGCATCGCGCGCGGCGCCCGTACTGGTGCTCACCACCGGAACGCGATTCATCATGGCCTCGGCGTAAACCAGCCCGAAAGGCTCAAGCACCGCAGCGTGCATGTAGGCATCGAGCAGCCCGTAGAACGAAGGCATGAGGCGCCGTTCGATCCGACCTGTAAGCAACACGTGGTCCTGTAGGCCCTCTTCCTGGATCCATCGGCGCACTTCGGGTTCCTGATCGCCTTGGCCGCAAAGCAGGAAGCGGGCTCGCGGATGGCGCTGGATGATGATCCGTGCGGCATCGACGATATGCCGGTAGCCTTTCCACGGTATGAATCGCGCCACGGTGCCGATCACCGGCGCGCTATCCGCGATTCCGAAGCGGGTACGCAACTCGGCGATGGCCGCTGGATCCTGAGCGGTATGCGGCCCGGGCGGGATGCCATTGTGGACGCGCGTGATCTTGTCGGCGGGCAATCGCTCGTTCGCGATCAGATGCTCGCGCGCTTCATCGGAAACGGTGATGATGTCGGTGGCCAAGCGCGCATTCCATCGGTCAACGAAGAGCCAACGCGGTGCATGCATCCAATGGTAGCCGGTATCCTGCCGCGTGATCACTCGGACCGGGACGCCGGCCAAGCGCGCTGCGATCAGGCCGGGCACGGTGTCGTCGAACAGGTTGCAATGGACAATCTGCGGCTGATGCTTGCGGATGTGGCGGTACAGCGGGGGCAATGCGCGCAGCAGGCCGGTCTTGCGATGCCGATCATCGTAGCGGATCCAATGGCAGGTGAAGCCCAGCGCCGCCATCTCGTCGATCATGGCCGGCCGATCGGGATGCATGTTCACGAAGGTGTAGCGCAGGTTGCCCTCTCGCGCGGCACGCTCAGCGAACCAGCTCAAGTAGGGCACCGTGGCGTTGTTCGCGAAGGTGTGGAGGACGTGGATGGGCTTGCTCAAGCGGGTGGTGCGCGATAGGCGATGGCCTCGGTACTTGCGCTAAGCGGTGGTTGGTGGAGCTTCAGCGCGGCGGAACCGGATGCGCTTGAGCTTGCGCAGCAAAGGACGCTCAGCGACCACATGCAGCACATGCGAGCTCGCCAGCGCGACGGCGCAGAAGACCACGAAGAGCACCAATCGCCCCCACGCATGCTCGTGTATCCCGGTCACGCGCTTGGCCAGGCTGTCGCAGAAATAGCCCACTGGCATGTGCAGCAGATAGAGGCAATAGCTGATGTCGCCGAGCCAATCGGTGAAGCGGTTGCCAATGCCGGGGCGCCAAACCAGCATGGCGGTAGTGGCCAATGCCAAGCCGAGCGGCACCCATTCATACACGTGCGTGATCACCGTTTCCCCATCGATCACCACCGGTTCGAGCTTATGCACGGCAGCCACGGCCGATGCCGCCACGAGCAGCACGAAGGTCCGGGTGCTGATGTTGCTGTTGCGGTGCAGGAACACGGCCACGCCGAGGAAGAAGTAGCCGCAATCCCGGAAGAAGTAGCTCTCGGCGAAGAAGCTCAGTGCAAGCGCGCCGAGCACGAGCAGCGCATTCCGCAACGGTTTTCCGCTGGCCAGGAGAAGCGGCAGCAGCAGGGCTATGGCGAAGTAGAATTGGAACTCGACCGCCAAGGTCCAATGCACGAAGTTGAACCACTCGGTGCCGAAAGGCTGCGGATGGAAGAGCAGGTTGCCGAGTATCGACTGCCAGTTCACTCCGGGCCAATCGTTGGCGGATATCTCGCGCCCAAGGACCAGCACTGCGACAGCGTGGTACAGGATCATCAGCAGCGCGGAGAAATAGGCCAGCGGGGCGATCCGCAGGTAGCGCTTCAGCATGAAGGGGCCGAGCGCATGCCAACCGTAGCCAGCCCGCACCATGCTGTACGGTATCACGAAGCCCGAGAGCACGAAGAAGACCTCCACGCCATACACCCCGTTCGCGAACATGGCCCTGAGCGGGTGCGGCGTAACAGTGGGCAGTATGTCGCAGGAGTAATGGAAGAGCAGCACGCCCAGCGCGGCCAATCCGCGGAATCCATCGATCGCACGGAACGATCCAGCGCTGCTCGGCTTCAGCGTTGCGTTCGGTTCATTCATCAGCAATTGGGCAAATGCGCGTGGCGGCCTCGATGATAGACGGGCATCGCGCAAGGTGGGTTGCCGACCTGCTAGCGGCCTTCACGTGCATCGGTGCCATGCGGATGGAAGATCTGCAGCTTGATGAGTTGGCGCAGGTCGGCGAAGGTGACGAGGAAGAAGCCGCTGAGGGAAAGCCCCATGCGGTAGCGTATGGCGAAGAGCGTGACGCATAGCACCGCCGTGTATGCCAGCGTGCTGGCCACCGCAGCACCAGCAATGCCGAATCGAGGGATCAGCGCAAGGTCGAGCGCGATGGTGAGCCCGGCGCCGATGGCAGCACCGATCAGGTTGAAGCGCTGCAGCTTTCCTTGCACCACCAGCTGCGCGAGAAGCTTGAACGAGCAATTGGCCACGATGCCGGGCAGCAGCAGCCACAGAGCCATCACCGATCCCGCGAAGACATCGCCATAGAGCAGTGTCACCACCCAAGGCGCTGTGAGCCCCAAGGCGCCCGCCAGCACCAGCACC
The DNA here is from genome assembly GCA_049290175.1 of Flavobacteriales bacterium. Taxonomy (GTDB): domain Bacteria; phylum Bacteroidota; class Bacteroidia; order Flavobacteriales_F; family PHOS-HE28; genus PHOS-HE28. The sequence continues at coordinate 10,694 of JBATND010000136.1, forward strand.
AGCGTGAAGTTGATGCGCGCAACGGCCTTGAAGCGCGGCACCACCGAAGGGTCCGATGGCCCGAAGAGATACGGCTGCACCACGCGCGATAGCGGTTCGGGCACATAGAACAGCAGCTGCGCGATGCCAGCGGCCACCGCATACAGGCCAAGGCTCGCGGTGCCATGGTATTGATCGACCACCCAGACATCGAAGCGGTAAGTAATGAGGTTGATGAGGTTGCTGAGGTGCGCCACCAGGCTGAATGCGATGATGGGGCGCGCTGCCCTGATCGACCAGATCGGCAAGGGCGGCAAGCCCACGTGGATGGCATAGAGGATCCCCGCCAAAGCCATGTGCAGCACTTGCGCGGTGAGCGTCACGATCAGTGTGGCCGCCAGCAGATCGCCCGGCGCTATGCGATCGCGCAGCATGTACAGGACCACGAAGCCCACGGCATTGATCGCAGCGCTGAAGATGCTCAGCTGGTTCAGCTCGCGGAAGCGCTTCATGCTGAGCAGCACGGCAATGGTGCAATTCGCCAGCAACGAGAGCAGGATCGCCAAGTACACATAGCCCCAATAGAGCCAATGATCGGCGCGCGCCGGCATGAGCACCGAATTCGTCGCGGGCACGGCCCAGAGCAAGGCCAATAGCAGCGGGGCCAGCACCACGTTCACTAAGAAGAGCGCGACGGCCACACCGACCACATCGCGCAACTGACCGGTGCGCGAGCCGAAGTAACTGATGCCGTAGTTGAGGTTCAGCGAAAGGAGCAGCGTGAGCAAGGCCACCTGATTGGTGATCAGCGCGTACTCCCCGCGGCCCTCGTCGCCGAGCATGCGCGTCATCAAGGTGCTCGTCACGAAGAAGAGCAGCAGCGTGGGCGCTTGCGCGAGGAAGGTGTAGATGAGGCCGCGCTTCAGGGACATCGGTCAGGGGCGCACAGCTGGCTTGCTTACGGTTGGAATGGGAGGTTCTCGAATTGCCTTTCATAGAGCAACGAGCTCGCGTGGGCGATGCGTCGCGCGGCCGCATCCGGATCCTCTCCCGCAGCGCGCCATTCCGCGAAGCGTTGCAGGGCCTCCTCGTGCGAATCGCTCATGTGCACCAGGCCGGGCGTCTCGGCGTATTCCGAGAACCAGCTGCAGAAGAATGGCTTGCCCTGTGCGAGGAACTGCACCACCTTCTGGCTCGATATGCGGTTGGCCTCGGTATCCGGGTTCATGTACAGGAAACCGAACCCGCAACCGGCGATCAGATCGCGTAGCTCGGCATAGGGCACTTGGCCGGTGAAGGTCAAGTTCGGCAACGTGTTCTGCTCGATCAGCCTCCGCGCAACCGGGTCGCTCACCCGTATCGGCCCCACCACCAACCAATGCACGTCGGGGTGCGCCAACATGAGTTTCTCCCAGAGGCCGAAGTCGTGCCTGTCGTTCACATTACCGATGTACAGGCCATAGCCTGAAGGGTATTTGAGCGTCACGGCTTCGGATGGAGAGAAGTCGCTTGGCGCGAGGCCGTGGGGTACATGACGCACGGAAGGGTTAAGATCCTTGAACCTCGGCATCAAACCCTTCGCGATGCAGAGCACATGGTCCACGCGCGCCGCTAGCTTCTCTTCCACGTTCACCCCGAGCCTGTGATCATCGGCGCAATGGTAAACCGATACCGCAGGCCCCAGAATACGCGGCGACGCAAGCCGGCTCGGGTCAAAGGTCCAGAAGATGGGCCCATGAGCACCAGTGCGCTTCAGGTACCTCCGAAGGCGAAGCCCCACGATGAAGTCGTTCAATCCGCGCAATCTGCCGCCCATGAAGGGCAGGGCATTGAAATAGGTGAGCACGCCAACGCCTTCTGGCGTACGACGCTCGGTTATCGTCCAACGCAAGAGATTGATGGGGCTCCATCGCATAGCGGGATCAACGAAGATGGTGACGCGCCGGGAAGCCATGGCCATGGCCAAGCGATGCTTGCTGTACCGAGGCCCATCCCATGCCTCATTCGATACGATCATCACCGGACTCCCCTGCTCGACCCGTTGCTTCCCGCTTGTTGAGCGTGGCTGGCCCTCATTCGCATTCAGCGCCTCGAGTATCCGCGCCGAAAGCGCACTGTACTCCACGGTATCCAAGTAGTGGTCCACCGCGCGGGCGTTCACCGCACGCTTCCCCAAAAGCACCTCATCGGCCAGACGGATGAAATGCGCTACGTCCTCGGCCTTGAAGAACCCGCGACCTTCCATCTCCGGCACATAGCTGTTGTTGGTGGAGACCGCAGGGCAATGCTGCGACAGGTAGGTCAGCGCCTTCAGTGGTGTTCGGCCAGCCTCTTTCGGAACGGCGCGAGTCGGTTCGAAATCGTAGGCGACCAAGCCCAATGAGGCTGCACGCACAAGGTTCTTCAGTTGATCGGGATGAAGCACGCCGAGATAATGCACGTTGGGCAAGGCAAACAGTTCATCGCTGAGGGCCTGGGCCTGATTGGGCAATGGGAAGCGCTTGCCCACGATCACCAATGGAACATCTGGTTGCGATCGCGCGAACTCCAGCAGCAGCGGGAAGTTGAGCGACCGGCTCAATCCGCTGGCCAGTACCGCGAACCGACCGAAACGCGCTCGGAGCGCCTGCACCTCATCAGGATCGAATTGCCGATTGGTGGGCTGAACGCCATGCGGGACCAGGATGCAGTTCGCATTCACGCGGCGGTAATAGTTCAGGTACCACGGGTTGATGGCAACGACCAGATCGGCCATACGAGCGAAAGCCCGATCGTTGGAGCGGTCGATATAGGGGTCAACCACGTGGTAGATCACCTTGCTGCCAGCATTCAATCGCGCCAGATGCTGGGCCAAGTTCGTCGGGAAGAAGGACCAGATCACGTACTCATCAGCAGGCATGATGCGCGCGAGCTTGATCGCGTTCAGCCGGTTCATCAGGCTGCTCAGGCGCGTTCCCAGCAAGCGCAGCGGCAGGTTGTTGCGGTACTCCACCACATGCACGCCTTCGGGCGATACGCTCTGGCTCGCACGGAATGAGAAAAGGTCGGTCCAGCGCCAGCGATCGGGCAGGCTCACGAAATACACCTCCCTGCCTTGCGCCAACTGAGCGGCATAGTGCTGCTTGGAATACCACATGTCGCCCCAAGGCTCCATGCTCATGATCACCACAGGCTGCTGTACCCCTTGCCTCCTCATATCACCAGCCTCTACTGCGGTCTAACCGGTTGTGCCTTTTGGAAGTGCGTTGCCACAAAGCCGGTGCTCATCATGCCATTGGGCTCTCCGAAGATGCTTTGCGCTGAGAACCGCGCCCCGGGCGAAAGTAGCGACTGATGACTTGCCCTTGCCGTGACATGCTCTATCCTTGTCGTCGTCGGCACGGCCGCGTTCTTCCCATGAGCCAATCGATCGCGCGCAAGCAACTCCTGGTGGTGCTCGGTGCCGCTGTTGCGGTGGCTGCCAGCGGCATTGGTGCGCATGCCATCTGGGGCAGTGCAGGGCTGGTGTTGCCCATGGCCTTGGGCGTGGCCGCCATCGTTCTGGCCGTGTTCGAGTCGCGCGCGTACCAGCATGCGATCTATCTGCGCGTGCTGCAGGAGCAGCGGTCAACCTATGCGCAGATCGAGTCGCTCATCGGGGTCACCAGGGCCATTGATCCAGTGCTCCCGTTGCCCGCCATGCGCAGCTGGGCCGCATCGCCCGATCTGCTGCGCGTGATCGTCTCGCGCATCTTGGCCGACAAGACCGCCTCGGTGGTTGAAGCCAGCAGCGGCGTATCAACGCTGGTGATCGCCTATTGCATGAAACGCAATGGTGCTGGCAAGGTGGTGGCGTTGGAGCACGATCCAGAGTATGCCCAGCGCACGCGCGATGCCCTTGCCGAGCATGGCCTGCTCAACTTCGCTGAGGTGATTGATGCACCGCTAGTGCGCCAGCAGATCGGCGCTGACGCGCACCTGTGGTACGACCTGAGCCGCGCGCGCCTGCCAAGCACCATCGACCTGTTGGTGGTCGATGGCCCGCCCGATACCTCGCAGCACATGGCGCGCTACCCGGCCGTCCCCTTGCTCAAGCACCTCCTCAAGCCCGGGGCCCTTGTTCTCCTCGACGATGGCGCACGGGCCGATGAGCGTGCAGCCGCCAAGCGCTGGGCCGAATCGGTCCCTGGCTCCACCTTGCGTTATCTGGAGCTGGAGGCCGGTGCATGGATGCTGCGCATGCCCGCGTGATCATCAGAGGAGTGTTGCGCTTTCTTCGTGGCAGACTGCAAGTTTCACCTGCCGTTCGCTTGAAACGAAAGGCCGTTCTTTGCGACAACCGCCCGTACTCATGAATGCCTTCAAGCGGCTCCTCAAGCGTGCTTATGCCGCATTGCCCCTCAAGCAGCCGGTGTACACCGCATTGCGCGCTTTGGTCCGCGTGCCTGAGCCGGTTTATAGGCACCTGCACTTCAAGGGTGTGATCACCGTGAAGGTCGATGACCATGCCTCGTTCCGGATCAGGCATCACGGCCACCTCATCGAGAATGAGCTCTTCTGGCGCGGCTTGGATGGATGGGAGAAGACGTCGGTTGAGCTATGGGTGCGCCTGTGCAGGCATGCTGAAATGATCATCGACATCGGCGCGAACACCGGCATGTATGCCTTGTTGGCCAAGGCCGTTGCCCCCCAAGCCACCATTGCGGCCATCGAGCCGGTTGCACGCGTGTTCGAGCGGCTCGAGGACAACATCAAGCTCAACGGCGGTGGCATCAAAGCCATTCGCGCAGCCGTGAGCGATCACAAGGGAACCGCCGTGCTTTACGATCAAGGCTGGGCCGATCATGTGCTCTCCGTTTCGCTGAACCCGGAATTCAATACGCAGGACCCCAACCTCGTTCCTGTTGAAGTGCCCTGCATCACGGTGATGGATGTGCTGTCCGAATTGAACAAACCCACAACGGACCTGCTGAAGATCGACGTGGAGACCTACGAGCCCACGGTGCTCCGAGGCTTCGTGGATCTGATCCGCCGTGATCGCCCCAGCATGCTCATCGAATTGCTCAACGATTCGGTAGCAGAGGAAGTGGCCGCCATCATCGAAGGGTTGGATTACGTGTACTTCAACATCGACGATAAGGTGTGGCCGCCCATGCGCACGGAGCGGCTGAGCCGGAGCGCGCACTACAACTTCCTCATCTGCAGGCCAGAGGTGGCCGCGCGCATCGGCCTCTGAAACAAGGACCGCTCACGGCGCAACCCACGCTTCCCATGGGAGCAAGGACCGCGTCACGTAGGCCATGCGGAACAACTGCACGGGCAGCGGCCAGAAGTCCGTGTAAACGAAGCTCACAGCGATGGACCAGCCCAAAGCCTGCACAACAGTCGTCCAAGGGTAAGAGCGCACCACGATCACCATGAGCAGCACCAACCAAGGTGCGAGGTAGGATAGACTGCGATTGATATCGACCACGCTCAATGCGAAGAAGTGCAGGAGCAATGCGCAGCCCACAAAAGCAAACAGGAACGTGAAGCGCCGCTCGCGAACAAAAAACGCGGCGGCCAAGCCTGCTAGGATGTACAGCCCCTCGAGTCCGATGTACAATCCATAGCCGAGGCGCGGAATATTCTGCTTGAAGTAGTGCCAGAGGTCCACTGATTCCGTCCGCAGGCCGAAGACCGCGCCTAAGGAGAAGCGCAGCCCGAAGTACAAGGCCCATGCAGCGACGATGAGAAATGCCGTTCGCGACCACAATCCGCGGATCATGGAACCCATCGAACGGTCCTTTTCATTGAGGAAGACGTTGAGCAGCACGATCGCAGGCGATGCCATCAGCGCGCGTTCGTCGGTGAAGCAGGCCAATAGGAGCGCCGGAATCACCCAAACCGTGCGCCGCAACAGGATGGCCAGGAGCAGGAAGTCGAGCGCCAGGGTATCGAAGATGCCGCGATAGTCGGAAGCATAAACATGGCCAGCGATCACGAAGCAGAATGGCAAGGCCGTAGCAAGGGCCTGACGTGGATCGCGGAGCAATTGCAGCAGCACATGATAGAGCAGCGCATGGAAAGCCATCATGAGGACGAACTGCACGATCATGGCCCCCTGCATGGTGCGCACGCCCAAGGCACGCAGCAGCAAAGCCGACACGAAGCGGTAGGCCAGCTTTCCGCTATGCGATTCACCCGGGTACTGCGCGGTATGGTCGGTGAAAGGCGCGTCCACCTGCGTGAATACGCCCTTCCAATTGTCGTCCATCTCGTGCAGCACCAACGCCACATCGTACGATGGGAAACTGAAGAGCACCACGATGCCGATCAGGAGCAAGGGTGCTTGCCATGGCCCCTTCACGGCCCAGCGTCCTAATCGGCTACTCAGGAAGGCCTCGAGCAATCGGCCCGGTATGCGCAAGGCTTCATGCATGGTTCGCCGGCTTCTTGCCGCCACGCTTATTGAAATCGCCCAGGGCGAAGTGCTTCTCGATGAGGCAATAGAGCAGGATGAAGAAGTAGCGGCTGCCCATCTCGCGGATCTTCAGCTTCGAGACGCCCGACTTGCGGTTGCGCCAGCTGTTGGGCAGCACGGCATAGCTGTATCCGCGCACGATCGCCTTCAGCGGAAGCTCCAAGGTGAGGTTGAAGTGCGGCGAGAGCAGCGGCTGTATGCCATCGATGGTGCTCCGTCGGAAGAGCTTGAAAGCGTTCGTGCAATCGTTGTACTTCAGGCGGAACATCATGCGCACGATGGTGTTGGCCAAGCGGTTCATCACGCGCTTGTGGATGGGATAATCCACCACATTGCCGCCCTTGCTCCAGCGCGTTCCGAACACGCAATCGTAGCCCTCCAGCAGTTTGCGATAAAAGCGCACCAGGTCCTCGGGGTCGTCGCTCAGATCGGCCATCATCACGGCCACACAGTCGCCGGTGTAGCACGCCAGTCCCTTGCGCACGGCATGGCCATATCCGCCAGGTCCTTCATTCACCACTTCGCGCAGCTCCGTGATCGTTCGCGCCAGTTCGGCAAGGACCGCTCCCGTGCCATCGCTGCTGTGGTCGTTCACCACCACGATCTCGTGCGCGATGGCTTCACGGTGCAGCACCGCATGCAGCTGCTGGAGGGTCTCGGCGATGCTGCCCTCCTCGTTGTGGGCGGGGATCACAACGCTCAGCTTCATTTCCTCCCGATCAGCAGGAATTGCTTTCCGAAGAAGCGCCAGGCCCAAGGCATGGCCAGGTAGAGTTGCACCAGCATCTTGTTCACGGGCAGGTGGCCGCGGAACGAGAGCGGAAGGAAGCGCGGGTGGATCACTTCCACCTCGAAGCCCGCGCCGTAGAGGTGCTCGGCCACGCCCAGTTCAGAGAGCACCACCGTGTGGTCGGCGAAGTCGAAGTACTCCTTGTACACGTACTTGAAGTTCGGCCCCATGATGGCGATGCGGCCTCCGGGCTTCAGATGACCATGCAATTTGGAGAGGAAGTCCGCGACTTCTTCCTGCGAATGCAGGTGCTCCAGGAAATTGCTCACGAACACGCCATCGAAATGGTCCTTGGGCAGATCGGCCTTCAGCGTGTCGCCGATCACGATGCGGATTTCCTTTGCGGCATGCGCGCGGATGAAGGGCTCGTTGATGTCAACGGCCCATTTCTCGGTGGCGGGCATGGCGTTGATGAACTCGCACATGCCAGCGGCGGGGTCGAGCATCACTTGCGGGCGCCCTAGCTTTTCGTGCATGAAGCGCGCGAGCTCGGCCCAGACCATGCCGCGCTTGGCGTGGTCAACGTCGCGGAAGCGGTAGGCGTAGATGCGGTCGAGGTTCATGCGCGCTGGCGGGCAAGGAATTCGTCGTGGATCTGCGTGAGCGTGGCTTCGATGCCGAAGCGTGGCTGCCATTCGGGGTAGTGCTGCTTGAAGCGGCTGAGATCGCTCACGTACCAGATGTGATCGCCGATGCGATTCTGGTCGGAAAGCGTCACGGACATGCGGTTGCCGGTGATGCGCTCGCAGATGGCGATGGCCTCGAGCATGCTGCAATTGGCGAAGCGCCCGCCACCGGCATTGTACACCTCGGCCACGCGCGGCGCTTGGTAGAAGGCATCGAACATGGCCACGAGGTCGTCCGCATGGATGTTATCGCGCACCTGCTTGCCCTTGTACCCGAAGATGGTGTAGGGCCTGCGGTCCATGGCGCACTTCATCAGGTACGAGAGGAAGCCGTGCAATTGCGCGCCGCTGTGGCCGGGGCCCGTGAGGCAGCCACCGCGGAAGATTCCCGTGCGGATACCGAAGTAGCGGCCGTATTCCTGCGCCATCACATCGGCCGCCACCTTGCTCGCTCCGAAGAGGCTGTGCTTCGAGTGGTCGATGCTCATGCGCTCATCGATGCCGTGCTCATAGTAAGGATGCGACGGGTCGATCTCCCAGCGCGTCTCCAGTTCCACCAAAGGCAGCTCGTTGGGCGTATCGCCATACACCTTGTTGGTGCTGGTGAAGATGAACACGGCTTGCGGGCAGTGGCGCCGCGTGAGCTCGAGCATGTTCAGTGTGCCGTTCGCGTTCACCTCGAAATCGAGGAAAGGGATATCGGCGGCCTTGTCGTGGCTGGGTTGCGCAGCCGTATGCACGATGAGCTTGATATCGCTGCCATGCTCTTGGAAGATGCGCTCCACCGTCGCCACATCGCGGATGTCAACTGCATGGTGGGCGTAATTCGGCAGCTGCTCCGCGAGGCACTCGGCTTGCCAGCGCGTGCTCGCCTCATCGCCGAAGAAAACGCGCCGCATGTCGTTGTCGATGCCGATGACGCGATCGAAGCGCTGCGCGAAATGGCGCACTGAGGCGGCGCCGATGAGGCCTCCGGATCCGGTAATGAGAACGATGTCCATATGCTTCAGCCGAGAATTGGGCGCAGCACCTGTTCGTGTTCCAGGAGCCAGGACTGCGCGTCGGCGAAGATGGTGCGCAGGTCGCGTTTCGGCTTCCAACCGGTGGCATCGGTGAGCCTGCGGTGATCGGTGACATAGAGCTTCAGGTCGCCTCGGCGTTCGGTGGGGTCGCTGGCCACCGTGATCCGTTTCCCTGTGGCCGCAGCAGCCAATGCCGTGAATTCGGCGAGGCTTGCGCTATTGGCAGCGCCGCCGCCAGCGTTGAAGGTGGCGCCATTCAAACGGTCCATGCCTTCCAGTTGCAGAGTGACCAGGTCGCAGAGGTCGTCGATGTGCAGCACATCGCGCACTTGTGCCCCGCGCCCACCGAAGCCCGTGTAAGCGAGCGGCAGCCCCCAATGATGCCGTGCAAGCCACAGCAGCACGAAGCCTTGATCGGTCTTGCCCATCTGCCATGGGCCTGCGATCACGCCGCAGCGGTTCACCACCCAGCGGAAGCCATGCACATCGGCTTGCTCGGCAATGAGCAGCTCGCTGGCCAATTTGGTGGCGCCGTACAGGGAGCGCACGCCATGCAACGGGAAGTCCTCGCTGATGCCATGGGCCGAAGCGCCCGGCACCGCAGCTTTCGGGTCGATGGCGAATTTCCCATCCGCCTCCACGCAGTTCCCGTTGATGGACGTGATCGGATAAACGCGACTGGTGCTCAGGAACACGATGTCGGCCTTGTCGCGTGCCACCAGCTCCAAGCAATTGATCGTACCGATGAGGTTGGTATCGATCACGTACCGTGCATCGCCGCCATAGCCAGCCAGCACGCTCGGCTCTGCTGAGCACTCAACCAGCGCATCGATGCGCGGCAGGCCCATGAGGTCAACGACGCTGCGCACATCGCCATGCACGAACTCGATGCTCGCGGACTTCAACCGTGGCAAATTCAACTCGCTGCCACGGCGCTTGAGGTTGTCGAAGGCGATCACCCGATCGGCCGGGTTCCGTTTCTTCCAATCCAGCGCGATCGCGGAGCCAACGAATCCGGCGCCGCCGGTGATGAGTAAGGTCCTGGTCATTTCACGAATACGATGCGCCGTGACGAAGACGCGCTCATGCGCCAGGGGTTGTTCGGCGAAGCCTTGGCAGCAAGCGCATAATGAATACGGTGGAGAGGAGGAGCACGAACGGGAATGGCAGCACCAGGTACCTCCATTCGCACATGCGCAAGCCGAGCGGGAACACCAATGCAAGGTAGAAGGCGGCTGCCGGGATCACGATGCGAAGGACGTTGAGTTCTTTGCGCCATTGCCAGAGCAGCATCGGGACCGCCAGCCAGAAAAGCCCGTAGGCGATCATAAAG
>JBATND010000137.1:0-2872 GCA_049290175.1 Flavobacteriales bacterium
TGTATCTGAACGTGCTCTGGGATGCAGAGGTGCACAGCCCCGGTATCCACCAAGGCGTTCACCGGCACAGGTTCCAGTTCCGGCAGGCGCGGATTTTTCAGGATGAGGTAGCCGTTGACGAGTCCCATGCCACTAAGCTAAAGCATTGGAATGGTATGTTCATGATCGCGCATCATTGAGCGGCGAATAGAGATCGTTGGTGTTGCGGTGTTTCGTCATTCACGGTCCGTTCACCGCCATCCCACCGTCCCCCCGCACAACCACCACGTTCGCCCAAATCCCATGTCGCGCAGCACCTGCGCGGCCTGCGCACTGCGTCCGCCGCCTTTCGCGCACACGGTGATGATGCACTCCCGTGGAGACCACCTGCCCGCACGTTCCAGCAATTCGGTGAGCGGGATGTTCACCGCTTCGGGCAGGTGACCGCTGGCATATTCCTCCGCACTGCGCACATCCACCACACGAACGTTCGGCTTGCCGAGCAAAGACTTCAGGTCTTCGGGCTCCAGACATTTCCGTTCGCTCGGCATGCGCAACCACACCACGATGCCACTGAGCACAGTAACGGATCCAATGGCGAGGATCGAGGCCGTAATGCCGAAGCGGTCGGCGATAAGGCCGGTGGCCAGTGCGCCGATGGCATAGCCCAGGTCGCGCCATAGGCGGAAGATGCCCACGGCCTCGCTGCGTTGCTGCGGATGCGTGTGTGCGGCCAGCACGGCGAGGAAGGTGGGATACACCAGCGCGGTTCCCAGACCGAGCGCGGCGCTGAGCGCGATGTATGCGCCCTGCGTATGCACGAAGGGCAGCCCGAGGATGGCCACGCCTTGCAGCACCATGCCGATGAACAGCAGCGAGCGGCGGTTCACATGATCGGCGAGCTTTCCGGTGAAGAGCTGGCCCAGGCCCCACACGGCGGGGTACACCGCGGCGATGAGGCCGATGCGCTCCTGTCCGAGCCCTTCGTTCAGCAGCAGCACGGGCAGCAGGCCCCAGAGCATGCCGTCGTTCAGGTTGTTCACCAGTCCGGCCTGTGTGACGCTAGCCAAGGTGCGGTGCGTGAGACTGGTTTCCACGAACACGCGCTTCAGTTTCGGCAGTGCGCTCTGCGCGGCTTCGGCGGTCACGTGGTGCGTGGTGTCCTTCACCCACAGCAGCGTCATGCCCAGCCCGATCACCGCCAGCGCGATGCCCACCTGGAAGGGCACGGGGCGCGGTCCGTAGTGCGCGGCGAGGTAGCCAGTAAGGAAGGCCATGCCGCCCACGGCGAGGTAACCGGCGAATTCATTGAGGCCCATGGCCAGGCCACGGTCCTTCTCGCCCACGAGGTCCATCTTCATCATCACGGTACTGCTCCACGCGAAGCCCTGGTGGATACCCAGCAGGATGTTCGCCGCCACGATCCAGGCCCACACATCGGCGTAGATGAGCATGAAGGGCACGGGCAGCGCCAGCAGCCATCCCACGACAAGCAACGCCTTGCGCCCGTAACGCCCGGCCAGCCTACCGGTGAAGTAATTGGCCAGCGCCTTGCTGACCCCGAAGGCCATGATGAAGCTGAGCGCCGCCGCGTGTGAAGCGATGCCGAACTCCAGTTCGGCGAGCACGGGCAGCACCGTGCGCTCGATGCCCACCATGCCGCCCACGAAGGCGTTGACGATCACGAGCAGCGTGAACTGCTTCCAGTTCTGTCGGAGGCCGAGGGTGGTGTTGCTCATGATGCCTCGATCAAATGATGCCCGTTGCGAGCAGTGCGGCAATGGCGAGGATCAATACACCCACGATGAGTTGCACGCCGCGCATGGTCACTTTGGGGATGAGCTTCTTGCCCCACCACGCGCCGATGAAAGCCGCCAGTGTGGCAATGGTGAGCAGTGGCCATTCATCTTGAATGCCACTCATTGTTCCACCGCGCAGGTATGTCGGAAGACGGGTGAAGTCCACCAAACACGCGATGGCCACTCCGCTTGCGATGAAGGCCTCTTTGCCAAGACCGCTGCGCAGAAGGAACATGCTTCGCAGCGCGCCTTGGTGACCGCTCAGTCCGCCGAAGAAGCCGCTGATCAACCCGCCTGGCACCATCCAGTTCGGTGGGAGCGAGAGTTTGTTCAGGGTCTTCGAGATCTCGAAGAGGCCGAAGACGAGCATCAGACCGGCGATGACGAGGTCGAGCGGATCCACGGGATGCAGCACGCCTTGGTAGAGCGCATCGCGTGTGCCGAGCGAGAGCATGAGCCGCGCGCCGAGGTAAGCGCCGAGGATGCCCGGCACACCGAAGAGCAGCGTGGTGCGCCAATGGATGTCCTTCCATAGTAGCGCGAGCTTGAAGAGGTTGTTGAGCAGGTGTACCACGGCCGTGAGCAGGATCGCCACCTCCAAAGGGAAGAACAGCGCGAAGACCGGCAGCAGCAGGGTGCCTAGGCCGAATCCGCTGATGAGCGTGATGAGCGACGCGGCCAGTGCGGCGGCGGGGATGAGGAGATAGGAAGCGTCCATAGGATCACTTCAGTTTGTTTGATAGCGATCGGTCCGCGGACCATTTCCCACCGCCTTCGATGATCAGATAGATGCTGCCCAGCAACATGGCCCAGTCCGTGCGGCTGCCATGCATCATGGGCCAGAAGCCTTCATTGGCGAGCACCGCGCCTTTGGTGGTGGCGATGGCCACGAGCATGATGATGAGCGTAGGTATCGCGGCGAGGCGCGTGAAGAGCCCGAGCAGGATCAAGGTGCCGGAGAGGATCTCGAAGAAGCCCACGAAGGAGCCGAGGAACTCGGGGTTAGGCAGACCGATCTTGGCACAGCGCCCGGCACCAAGCTCATCGGCGAAGAGGACCTTCTGGATGCCTTCGGAGAGGACCACGGCACCCAC
>JBATND010000138.1:0-2748 GCA_049290175.1 Flavobacteriales bacterium
GTCCCGTCGGCCGTGAGTTCTAGCAGTTAGCTGCCGACGGGACGTTGGCAGGGCCGAAAGAGGAGTAAGAGGAGTAGTCCGTCCAACCAACGTCCCGTCGGCCGTGAGTTCAGGCAGTTATCTGCCGACGGGACGTCGGCAGGACAAGCACTGCTGCCGACGGGACGTCGGCAGAACTTCTCTTTCTTTGAGTTATGCCTCAGCCCGACCCGCTCTCGATCTTCTTCGACCATCTCGAAGGAGTAGGCCGCTACGAAGGCCGATTGCCGCATTGGCGCCAGCCAGGCAAGATCTACTTCGTCACATGGCGTCTCGCCGACAGCTTAGCCGCCGCACAGCTCGATGAGATCAAGCGCGCACGAGCGTTGTACTCGAACGCTCCAGAAAGAAAAGCCAATGTGCTGATGACCCCTGCTGAGCAACGCCGCCACAAACGGCTCTTCAGTGAACGGGTGCAACGCTGGCTTGATGCGGGCGCCGGGGCTTGCGAGCTGAACGACCTGCGTGCACGAAGCATTGTCCGAGATGCGCTCAAGCACTTCCACGGTCAACGCTACGCATTGGGCTCGTTCGCGCTCGCTGGCAACCATGTGCATGTCCTTGTGATTCCTTCGAGTGGGTTCGAGTTGTCCTCCATTCTTCACTCATGGAAGTCGTTCACCGCGCACGCCATCAACAAGGCGCTTAACCGCACAGGCACACTCTGGCGTGATGAGTATTACGACCATCTCGTTCGCGATGAGACGGCGCTGCAAGCCATCGAGAATTACATTCTAGCGCATGCGAACAAAGGCGCGTATGTGGAGGAGAGGAAGCTCCTTTAGGTGGGCTGCCGACGGGACGTCGGCAGGACGAAGCAAGCTGCCGTAGAGTTGTCGGCTGGGCGTCTTTCAAGCCTTCTTCGTTGATATTCGAACGCGACAGCGCAATTCACCAGCTACGTGCAGCCTTTGCTTCGCGCAAGCTGGCTAAGCCGTCTGCCGACGGGAGGTCGGCAGAACATGAAGAAAGACACCAAGGCAACCGCCGAGAGCGAACGCCGCATACAGCGGGCATTCAAACGCAAGGGCTGGAACGAGATCAAGGCCAACGATAGCTGGGCCATCTTCAAGATCATGAGCGAGTTCGTTGAGGGCTTCGAGGCCATGCAGCGGATACGCCCGTGCGTGAGCATATTCGGTAGCGCGCGCACCAAGCCCGAAGCTGCGGAATACAAGCTCGCCGAGGAGATCGCCTTCCAGCTCACAGGCAACGGCTATGGCGTGATCACCGGTGGCGGACCCGGCATCATGGAAGCGGCCAATAAGGGCGCGCAGCGCGGCGGCGGCACCAGCGTGGGCCTCAACATCGAACTGCCCTTCGAACAATCATCGAATCCTTACGTGGACAAGGAGAAGAGCCTGCACTTCGACTACTTCTTCGTGCGCAAGGTGATGTTCACCAAGTACTCGCAGGGCTTCATCGTGCTGCCTGGCGGCTTCGGAACGCTCGATGAGCTCTTCGAGGCACTCACGCTTATCCAGACGCAGAAGATCGCGCGCTTCCCCATCATCCTTGTGGGCAAGAAATACTGGCAAGGGCTCTTCGACTGGATCAAGCACACCATGGGCGAACGCCACGCCTACATCAACATGGATGACATGGAGCTATTCAGCCTAGTGGACAAGCCCGATGAGGCCGTGGCGGCCATCAACGCATTCTACAGCAAGTACATGCTGAAGCCGAACTTCTAAGAGCCTATTGGGAATCTCTTCAAACTCGGTCTCCGGTCTCTTTTCCGCCCATGCTTCGCCGGAAAATGATCCCGTAGGCACCGCTATGCGATGATTTTTCGGCTGCGCCTGAACGAAAAATAGCCTAAGAACCCTTCGTTCAAGAGATCCCAAACAGGCTCTAAGACCGGTCTCGGCCGATCACTTCAGCACGGCTTCGGCTTCGACGAGCGATGGTGCATCGTTGCCATGCCAGATGCCTTGCGTTACGCCCTGCTTCAGCAACAGGATGCCCGGATTCGCGCGCACCATGGTCTTGATCACCTTCTCATCGCATTGCGCGAACTCGAAGGCGAGCTGGTGCGCGTGACGGAATTCATCCACTTCCGGCCATGCGTTGGTAGTGAGGCCATAGACATACCAGCCCTTGCGTTGGGCATCATCGGCTAGCTGCGCGATGGCCTTTATGTTCGACGTGTCCGTCTTCTTCAGATTGTAAGCGGTCACCAACAGAACCGGGGCCGTTTCATTCAGGATGTCCTCCGTCAGTTCGTAGCCATCGCGGTCCATCAACCGGAAATCCTGCACCGGCGAAGGCACGCCCGCTTCCACTTCCACGATGCGCATGCTCCCCTTCACCTCCTCATAGTTGGGATCATCCCACGGGTAGGGCTTCGCAGTATCGAACTCCTCCACCTTCCCGGTAGTCAGGTTCTTGTAGCTCATGAAGATCTGATTCACCGCAGGCTTGCTGACCCGCTGCTCTGGGATGCTCTTGCCCACCGCATATGGCCTGTAATCGCGCACAGGCAGATGCGCATAGCACCACCATGTGAACACGAGCGTGAGCACCGAAGCCCATGCCGCCGTGATCCATTCGGACTTCACGCCTTGCATACCGCGCTTGATCATGGCATAACCGAGGAAGCCGAGCAAGGTGAACCACACGGGTCCCCACCAAGTGAAGATCCAGCTCCAGATGGCAACAAGGAGCAGACCGCCGGGCAATAGGATCATGTCATCGCTCTTCGTATTC
>JBATND010000139.1:0-9229 GCA_049290175.1 Flavobacteriales bacterium
TGCCTGATACCGGTCCTTGGGGGTGCTGTTCAAAACTTCTTGCCAAGAAATTTGGCAAAGGCTCTGTCGAGATGCTTAATTGGGCGTCACGCAATTGACGGAATAATCGTCAGAGCCAACGAACCACTACCACACGCAAAAACCCAGACGGCCATGGCAACTGAGATCAGCAAGGACAAACTGAAGGCGCTTCAGCTCACGATGGACAAGTTGGAGAAGACCTTCGGGAAAGGCGCGGTGATGAAACTCGGCGATGACGCGATCGAGCAAATGGAAGTGATCCCGAGCGGATCGCTCGGCCTCGATCTGGCGCTGGGCGTTGGCGGCTATCCGAAGGGACGTGTGGTGGAGATCTATGGGCCAGAGAGCTCGGGTAAGACCACGCTCGCGATCCATGCCATTGCAGAGGCCCAGAAGAAGGGCGGCATTTGCGCCATCGTTGATGCCGAGCATGCCTTCGACCGGTTCTATGCCGAGAGCCTCGGTGTTGACACGGAGAACCTCCTCATCAGCCAGCCCGACAACGGAGAGCAGGCCCTGGAGATCGCAGATAACCTGATCCGCTCCGGTGCCATCGACCTTTTGGTTGTGGATAGCGTGGCGGCCCTCACCCCACGCGCCGAGATCGAAGGCGAAATGGGCGATAGCGCGGTGGGCATGCAGGCCCGCCTGATGAGCAAGGCCTTGCGCAAGCTCACCGGCACCATCAGCAAGACCGGCTGCTGCTGCATCTTCATCAACCAGTTGCGCGAGAAGATCGGCGTCATGTTCGGTAACCCCGAGACCACCACGGGCGGCAATGCGCTAAAGTTCTACGCGAGCATCCGCCTCGATATCCGTCGCGTGACGCAGCTGAAGGAAGGCGAGAATGTGATCGGCAACCGCACCCGGGTGAAGGTGGTGAAGAACAAAGTGGCGCCTCCGTTCCGCAAAGCCGAGTTCGACATCATGTTCGGCAAGGGCGTGAGCAAGACCGGCGAGATCATCGACATGGCGGTGGAAATGAACATCGTGAAGAAGAGCGGAAGCTGGTTCAGCTACGAGGACAATAAGCTCGGGCAGGGCCGCGATGCCGTGCGCCAACTGTTGGAGGACAACCTCGAGCTCTGCGCCGAACTCGAGCATCGAATCAAGGAAGCGGTGGCTAAGACTGAGCAGCCGGTCATGGCCTGATGGGTTGCCCCGCTACTTTTGAAGGCCCCGGATGGTGAAACCGGGGCCTTCGCCTTTCTATGGGACACATCAACGTTTGCCTTGCGGCCCTGCCGCTGATCATCCTCTCAGCCTGTCAATCTGGCCCTGATGCACCTGCTGGTGATGCCCCGGTAGAGGGCAGCCTCGCATGGATCGAGCAGCGCATCGTCGAAAGGCCCAAGGATCCGGAATCGTATGCCTTGAGGGCGCGCTATTATGAGGCGCTCGACAGTGCCCGCTTGGCTGAGGCCGATTGGTTGCGTGCCATCTCTTTGGACAGCACTGCTGCGAAATGGCATGTGGCCTTAGGCAGCCTCTATTTCACCAAGCTGCGCGTGCTCGATGCCGAGCAAGCCATGCGCCGCGCTGCTGAAGTGGACCCTAAGAGCGTTGAGGCCCGCTCGAAGCTCAGCGAAGTGTACCTCATGCAAGGCCGCTACATCGATGCCATGGCTTTGGCGAACGAGGCGCTGCGCATCGATCCGCTCAATGGGAGCACATACAACCTGAAGGGCTGGATCCATCGACTCGCTGGCGATACCAATTTGGCGATCAGCAGTTACCAAACGGCGATCGAGCGCGACCCCCAGATGTACGATGCTTATGTCTCGCTGGGCATCCTGCACGCAGACCGCGACAACGACCTGGCCTTGTCCTACTACGATGGAGCGATTGAGTTGAGGCCCACCAGCGTGGAAGCCTTGTACAACAAAGCGATGTACGCGCAAGAGCATGGTCGTGATAGCCTCGCCATGGCGATCTATACGCGACTGAAGGAAATCGACCCCGACTACCCAGCGCCGTACTACAACGCGGGGTACATCCTTTTGGAGCATCAGCGGCGCATCGGTGAAGCGCGCCGCGAATTCAGCCTGGCCATCGCGAAGCTGCCCACCTACGTGCAGGCCTACTACAGCCGTGGCCTCACCTTCGAGTTGGACAACAAGCTCGACAGCGCCCTCGCCGATTACCGCATGGCCATCCGGCTCGATCCACAGCACACCGATGCGGCGTTGGGCCTGAACCGCTTAGCCGAGAAAGGCGTGAAGGTGCAGCTGCGCTGATTGCCTTGCCCGGTTCAAGCAGGCTGAAGCGCGCGCCAGATTGAAACGGCGCCCATGGCTACCACGAGGCCGAGGACGATCCTTCGGAAATCCTCCTGCGATATGCGAGCAAGCAGGCGTTTGCCCACCCAGCTGCCGCCGAAGCTCGCCACAGCCATGGCAGGCAAGTAGGCGAGCACGCTGGCTGTCATGAAGCCTTGTGAGGCGTACACCACTGATCGGCTGAGGTCTACGCCCATATCGATCCACGCACTGGTGCTTACGAAGGCGTTCTTCGAGAGCCCGAAAGCGGCGAGCGTGACCCCACGCACCGCGCCACCGGTTCCAGCAAGGCCGGCAATGGCACCGCTCACAGCTCCGCCCCAGATGGCATTGCCTTTCGTCGCGTTCAGCTTCCATTCGCTGCGGATCAGCATCAATGCGCCCATGACCACCAGCAGTGCGCCAAGGAGCAGAGAAAGCATGCGCTCATCGAAATGAACCGTGAGCCGCGCGCCAATGAGCACACCGATCACAGCCGGGACACCGAGCCAGAGCAGCAGCTTGCGCGAAACCCCATCGCGGAAGAGCATCATCTTGGCGGCATTGCTGAACAAATGGAATAGCGCTGTGAGGCCCAACGCTTGATCGAAGGGCATGAAGAGGCTTGCAAGCGGCATCACCAGCATGCTCGACCCGAATCCGCCGATGGTGCCGAGCACTTCCGCTACGAATAGCAGCAGGAAGAATAGGATGGACTCGAAAAGCATGGCGCGAACCTAGCGGCTCGCCACCTTCTCCAATCTCGCTTTGTCCTTGATCATGATCTCGCGGCCATGCGTCTCGATCAGGCCATCCTCCTTCAGATCGGTAAGGCAACGGATGAGCGATTCGGTAGCGGTGCCCACAACGGTGGCCAGGTCCTCGCGGCTGATCTTCACGCCAAGGCTCGCTTCCGGTTTCTCCGCGAAGCGCTCGTGTATCCTGAGCAGTGCTTGCGCCACGCGCTGGCGAACACTGGCATAGGCGAGCTGCAGCAGGTGCTGTTCCTTCTCCTTCACGTCGCGCGCGAGCATCTTGATGAAGCGGATGCTCACATCGCGGTCCTTGTAGAGCAGGGCAAGCAGATCCTCACGCGGCACCAGGGCGATCTCGCTGGGCTCCATGGTCTCGGCGGCTTCAAGCGCGAATCCGTTCTCCAGCAGGCCCATATAGCCGATGAATTCGCCGGGGCCATGCAGGCCGGTCACGAATTCCTTGCCATCGTTGTTGATCTTGAAGGTGCGCGCCTTGCCGCTGATGAGGTAGGGCACTTGGCGCAGCTCATCGCCCTCGTGGAAGAGCATCTCCTTGGCGGGCAGCTTGCGCGTCTTGCGGTCCTTGCTCAAATCCTTCAAGGCATTCAGGCCGCGTGCCTGCTCCATGAAACGGTTCAGGCCATCGAGCCCGCCATCGAATCCCTTGCGGAATAGCTCGCTGCGCTTCAAGCGGCCCTCTATGGCGTTCAGCAATTCGCTTTCCTCGAAGGGCTTGGTGAGGTAGTCGTCGGCGCCCAGTTCCATGCCTTTGCGGATGTCGATGCGCTCGGTCTTCGCACTGAGGAAGATGAAGGGCAGCTCGGCGGTCGCGGGATCCTTGCCCAGCAGATGCAGCACGCTGTAGCCATCGAGCTCGGGCATCATGATGTCGCAGAGCACGAGATCAGGGTTCTCCTTGCGCGCGATCTCAACGCCACGCCTTCCGTTCTCGGCCTTCAGCACGCGGTAGTTGGCGAGTTCGAGGATCTCGGCCGTGTTGTCGCGCATGTCGGCGTCGTCTTCGATCAGGAGGATGGTTCTCATGGGAGGAGTTGTTGTTCTGTTCATGCGCCGGCGATGCGCTGCGGCAGTTCCACGGTGAAGATGGTCCGTCCCGGTTCACTGGTGAAGGTGATGCCGCCGCCAAGCAGGTCGAGGTAGCGTTTCACGATATTGAGGCCGAGGCCGGTGCCTTGGATGGTCATCACATTGCTGCCCCGGAAGAAACGGTCGAAGAGATGCTGCTGGTCCTCGGCGGGGATGCCCACGCCTTGATCCGTGACGGTGATGATGAGGCTGCCATCGGCGATGCGCGTGCGCAGCAGCACGGGTGTTCCGGCCGGACTGTACTTCACGGCGTTGGTAACGAGATTGGTGATCACATGGCCGAGCATCTGCGGGTCGGTGGTCACCATGCGCTCGGTGCCTTCGTGGTCGTAGTCGATGCTCTGGCCGGGTTTGGCAAGCCCTCGCAATTCCTCGATCTGCTCGATGCACTGATGCACGATGTCGATCTCGGCAGGCTTCACCTCAACGATGCCCTGCTCGATGCGCTCGAGCGATAGGAATTCGTTGAGCATGGCAGTGAGCTCGCGCACCTTGGAGCGGATGCGCTTCACATGCTTGTCCACCTTCTCATCGTCGCTCGCATAGCGGCCAATGAGATCGATGCTGCCCATGATGGTGCTCAGCGGCGTGCGGAACTCGTGGCTGGCCATGCTCACGAAGCGGCTCTTGAGCGCATGCAGCTCACGCTCCTTCTCCAATGCGCGCTTCAGTCCCTCTTGCGCCTCCTTCAGCTCGGCCGTGCGGTGCTCCACGCGATCCTCCAGCTCCACATTGGTGCGCACCAGTTCATCCTCGGCCAGCCGTCGAAGGGTGATGTCCGTGACCAGCGCCATCACATAGCGCTGCTCTTCCACCTTGAAGTGGTTCAGGCTCACTTCCACGGGGAATACACTGCCATCCTTGCGCTGGCCCTTGAGTTCCATGCCCGATCCCATGGAGCGCTGAACCGGTTTCTGCTCGTAGGCTGCGCGGTGCGCCTTGTGCTTGGCGCGCATCGTATCGGGCAACAGGTCTTCAATCACACGGCCAAGCAGTTCCGAATCTTCGTAGCCGAACATGCGGGCCATGCTGGGATTCTGCATGATAATCTTCCCGCTCACATCAACCACCACAAGGCCTTCGGTGGCCGTCATGAACAGCAGCTCGCAAACCCGTGCGGTGTCCGACTGCGCGAAAGCGCCCTCCGTGCTCTTGAGCATGGCGGCAAGGTAGCCGTGAACCTCCGCGTGACGGTTCATCGCGGCGGGCCAGCTGGTGAAATGCTGGGGTTGCCGGTGCGCTCATCATACACGCGCCACTTGCTCATGGGCTTCGCGTAAAGATTAAGGGTAACGGCCCTGCCGGGACCCGGATTGATGAAGCGATGGATGGCGCGCCCGTTGGTGAGCACATCATCGGATCCGGGCAGCAGGTGCTTCTCGCTCAGCAGGCTCAATCCGCCTTGCGGGATCGGCTGGTACACTTCCTCGATCACCTCGCCCATGAGCGGATGGATCCACGCGGTCTGGCTGTCGTAATCGTGTATGCTTGTGCGCTGCCCCGGTTCGTAACAGATCACCAGCAGCTCGAATTCCTCGCTGCGATGGATGCAGGTGCGCGTGTAGTGCTTGGAGTTCCAGCGGAAATAGGGCTCCAGATCGTTGCTGGGCACTTGATAGCGCGCCAAGATGCTGGGGTATGCGGCGGGGTCGCGGTGGCGCAACAACTCCCGCAGGAGTTCACCGATGGATTCAATAGGCCGCGATAGCATGATGTGCAAACCTATCGGGGCTGGTATGCGGCCGGACTGACGTTCGTCAGTGCTTCAGGCGAGCGATATCACCGGGATACGCGCAGCAGTCGGGTTCCTTTGGAACCAGCGAACACATCACGATGCGAACCGAGGCAGTCCATGTGGACAATCTGAAATGCGGAGGCTGCGCCAATACGATCCGCCGCAATGTGCTGGCGCTTCACGGCGTCACGGATGTGGTGGTTGATGCCGAATCGGATACCGTGCAGGTGCAGCACGATGGCGCCTTGGACGCTACAGAGTTACGCGCAGTACTTCATCGGCTCGGATACCCGGAGGCCGGCACTGGTGGCACGTTGGAGAAGATGAAGTCGTTCGTGAGCTGCGCGGTAGGCAGGGTGAAGGGAGCGGAATAGCGCTTGGCTAGGATTCTGCGGATGGCGGTGAGCGCTGGTCATACATTGGCGCCATGTTCGCCGAACCCGGATTGCACAAGGAATTCGATGAAGTCGCCATTCATCGGAAGCTGGCCGCTGGCACTGAGATGATGCGCGTGGGCGATCCGATCACGCATGTGCCCATCGTCCAGGAAGGCAGCTTGCGCATACTCGCTCAGGATAGCGAGGGCCGGGAGCGATACCTCTATCACATCATGCCCGGCGAGACGTGCGCCTCATCGCTCACCTGCTGCGTATCGAAGCGCGAGAGCGGCGTGCGTGCCATCGTGGAGGAGGATGCCGATCTGCTGCTGATCCCGGTCCGCTACGTGGATTCGTGGATGGCTTACCCCGAATGGCGGAAGTACGTGAACGAGCAACAGGCGCAACGCTATCAGGAGATCTTGGAGGCCTTTGAGGTGGTGGCCTTCCGCAAGCTGGATGAGCAGCTCTGGGCTTATTTGACGAAGCGCTCGCAAGCCACCGGAACGCATCGGCTCAACATCACGCACCAGGACATCGCCGATGAACTCGGATCGCCACGCGAAGTGATCACGCGCCTATTGCAGCAGCTGCGTGTGCGCGGTCTGGTGGAGCTCGGGCGCGGCTACGTGGAGCTGCACCCTACGGCCATCAAGGCCTGATCATCGCGTGATTGGCGCGCCCGCCTTGCGCCATGCCTGAATGCCGCCATCCAGGTCCTTCACGTCTTTGAATCCAAGTTCGCGCAGCACCGCGCGGGCCTCTTCGCTCCGGCCACCGGAAGCGCAATAGAGCCTCAACGGCTTGGTTTTATCCAGTTTGGCTGCTTCGGTCTTGAAATCGTCCCTGAACCAATCGATGTGCTGAGCGCCTTCGATGCGGCCAGTTGACCATTCCTGCGGGGTGCGCACATCAACGAGCTGAATGCCGCCCTTGGCCAGTTCAGCCTGAAGCGTGCGCGTATCCACCACATTGCCGCTCTGCGCAGTGCAGGCAGTTACGAGGAGCGTGAAGAAGATGGTCGGTAGGAAGGTGCTCGTTCTCATGGTCCTGTTCGTTGGGCCAAAGATGCGGTGCAAAGCTCCGGAGGCCGACAACGCCTTCAAGCCGCAGTGCTCACGGGCTTCTTGAAGGAATGCAGAAGGAGCACTCCCATGAGCGCGCCATAAAGACTGCTGTTGAGCGGGCTGCTTGTAATGGCGCAACCGTTGGTGCAGCCGAAGTAGCGCCAATAGAGCCAGCCCAGCGCAGCTCCGCCAATCGCGACCGCCCCCGTGAGCAGCCAGTTCCGTTTCAGCGCTTGCATGTACGGATGCCGAAAGGCGCGTAGAGCGGGCAGAAGCTGATCAGGCTCGTGAGCACGAACACACCAGCGAGGATCAGGAGCACGAGGCCCACGGTGCCTTCGATGGTGCCGGTGAAGTAGAGGATGGCAATCACGGCTGCGATGATGATGCGCAGGATGCGGTCGGTGGAACCCATGTTCGGTTTCATGCGGGTAGGTTTTTGTTGTGGGTCAAATGTGCGACAGCTCGCGGCCATCGTCCGTGAGGATCATCACGGAGCCGACGTGTGGCAGACCGATGCCTCGGCACCCACCAATGGCGCACTCGGACTCAGATAGGGGACACCCAGGTCCAGTCCTCGCAGTACCAGTAGCGCAGCAACGATGCCCACCATCACCGGCGAGGCTCTGCGCAAAGCCGCCCTCGCGCTGGATCCCAGCAAGCCGCTGCCCATGCGCAGGGCGATGAGCAAAGGCCAAGTGCCCAATCCGAAGAGCGCCATGTAAAGCGCGCCATCCAGCGCATTGCCCATCACAGTGGATCCGATGGCTGCTGCGTACACCAAGCCGCATGGTAATAGCCCGTTGAGCATGCCAGTAAGCACGAGCGCTTCTGGAGCCGTGCGCTTCAGGTTGCGCGCGAGCATAGAGCGCAAGCGACCGATAAGGATTGCACCGCGCGATGCGGGCAGCCACCGCTCCAATAGGCCAGGCACCACGATGCTCACTAAGAGCACAATGCCCGCCACGATGGAAGCTGCTTGCTGAAGGCCCGCCAACCGCAAGCCATGGCCGAATGCCCCGAAAGCTGCACCGATGAGCGCGTAAGTGGCGATGCGCCCTGTGTTAAGCAGCAAGGTGCTCGAGAGCCTCGAACGCCAATCGTTGCGCGGCGAAGGCACGGCCAAGGCGATAGGCCCGCACATGCCCAAGCAATGCGCGCTGCCCGCAACACCTAGGATCAAAGCCGTGCCCAGCAACGGGTTCATTGCACAACCAGTTTCTCTGCGGTGTGATAGGTGATGCCGTCAACCTGCCACTCCAAGGAGGCATCGTATCGGCCCGGCCACAGGTCGAGTGCTTTTGAAGTGAACGAACCATCGCTCTCTGCGGCTATGGCGACATCGCGGTCGGCGCGGGCATCGTTCGGGCGCAGCAGTTTCAGGCTTCCGGTGATGGCTTTCCCTTCCATCTCAACGGGGAAGCGGAGCTGCACGCGATCATCGGCGAGCACGATGCTCACCGGGGCGCTCAAGGCCTTGGTCCGGGTCTGCGCGTCGATGCGCTCCTGGTATTTGAGTTCTTCAGCATAGTAGTTCTCGGTCACGAGCGTCTCGGTGCGGCGCGCACTGGCGATCCCGAAAGCGGCCATCATCGCGGCGAAGGCGATGAGGCTGATGGCAAGTCCTTTTCCCCAGTTCATGTTCTCCAGTTTAGAGTTCTACATTCTTCATTTTACATTTTCCATTCTCGCTTGCAGGAGGTCATCACGGTCGAGGCAGTGCATCGACGTCACGCTGCCATGGTCATCACGGTCGAGGCAGTGCCTCGACGTTACACTGCCATGGTCATCACGGTCAGGGCAGTGCCTCGACGTTACACTGCCACGAGCATCACGGTCGAGGCAGTGCCTCGACGTTACACTGCCACGAGCATCACGGTCGAGGCAGTGCCTCGACGTTACACTGCCA
>JBATND010000140.1:0-2464 GCA_049290175.1 Flavobacteriales bacterium
GTCCGCCCGCCTTCGCGAAGCTCCGGCGGCATGCTCATGGCGATCATCCTCTCCGACACGGGCCATCACGCGCACCTGCTGCCCCTCACCTTCACGCGTCCGGTGGCGCAGCTGCGCCCCGGCATCCTGCGCATCAGCGAAGGGTGGCAGCTGCGCAGTGGCCTTGAGGTCTCCTATCGCACGGAGGCCTATCTATCCACGGCATTCCCCACGGGGCAGGCTGATGGTCCGCGCTTCGAGGTGGATGGTTCGCTCTTGCCCATGGATGAACTGGTGGATGCCGTGCTGAACCTGAAGCCCGGCGAAGCCTTGGTGAAGGACGGCCGGTCGTTGGCCTTCGGATTGGCGGGCGGGGAGGCACCGGACGCAGGTGCTTGGTTGCAGCCGCCGACCTACGAGCGGCAGGTGGAATTCGCCGGCGAGGTCTGCTCCTTCACGCGTCCTTGGCATCTCTTCCAGCACTGCGGCAAGGCCATCGCGCACGACTTCAAGCTGCTCACTGAAGGACGCCGCTCGCAACCGCTCAGCGCCCTCAATACCGTGGTGGGCGACCCCGCGCTGGTCTTCCTGGAGGAAGGCGCGGTCTGCGAGGCCAGCATCCTCAACACCAAAGGAGGCCCCATCTACATCGGTCGCGACGCGGAGGTGATGGAGGGCTGCTTGCTGCGCGGCCCCATCGCGCTGGGCGATCACGCGCAGCTGAAGATGGGCGCGAAGGTCTATGGTCCTTCAGCCTTCGGGCCGGAATGCCGCGTGGGCGGCGAGGTGAACAACAGCGTGATGCTCGGCTTCAGCAACAAGGGCCACGATGGCTTCTTGGGCAACAGCGTGCTGGGCGAATGGTGCAACCTGGGCGCCGACACCAACAACAGCAACCTGAAGAACACCTACGGCGAAGTGAAGGTGTACAGCCATGCCGAAGGCAAGGAGGTGGGCACGGGCCTGCAGTTCTGCGGGCTCTTCATGGGTGATCACAGCAAGAGCGGCATCAACACCATGTTCAACACCGGCACGGCGGTGGGCGTATCGGCCAATGTGTTCGGAGGCGGCTTCCCGCCGAAGCGCATCCCTTCCTTCGCCTGGGGCGGGGCCGATGGCTTCGATACCTACGACATCGAGCGCGCCATCGATGCCGCCAAGCGCGTGCTCGCTCGCCGCGACCAAGTGCTCACCGCACCGGCCGAGGCTATCCTGCGGCATGTGTTCGCGCAGGAGCAGGGCGGGAGCTAGGCCGTCGCACGCGACACCACAGAAGGTGTGATTCGCCCTTCACTGCGCGTGGAATGAACCACGGATTCACACCGATAGACACGGATGGTGTCCGGTGCCGATTTGCCGAGGGTTCTCCAGCCTTGTGGCGCATTTCTCCGTGGTAATCGGTGTGCATCAGTGGTTGAGTTTGGAATCAAGAAGTGTTGGCGATGGGATGAACGCGTCCACCGAATCCCCGCAGCTACATTCGCCGCTGCGCCAGCGCAACCAGCTGCGGCGCGCAACGCATGGCACTACTCACCGGAAAAACCGCCCTCATCACCGGCGGATCGCGCGGCATCGGTCGCGGCATCGTTGAACGCTTCCTCGAAGAAGGCGCCGACGTGGCCTTCACCTATGTGAGCAGCCCCGAGAAAGCCAACGCCACGGCCGAAGAGCTCATGGCGAAGAGCAGCCGCAAGGTGCTGGCCATCCAGAGCGACGCCGCCGACTTCAACAGCGCACAAGCCGCCGTGGACCAAGTGGTGGCCGCCTGGGGCAAGCTCGATGTGCTGGTGAACAACGCGGGCATCACCAAGGACCAGCTGCTCATGCGCATGAGCGAGGCCGACTTCGACGCGGTGATCGCCACCAACCTCAAGAGTGTCTTCAACATGACCAAGGCCGTGATGCGCGCCATGCTGAAGCAGCGCAGCGGAAGCATCATCAACATGAGCAGCGTGGTGGGCGTGAAGGGCAACGCCGGACAGGCCAACTACGCCGCCAGCAAGGCCGGCATCATCGGCTTCACCAAGAGCGTGGCCCTGGAGCTGGGCAGCCGCAGTATCCGCAGCAACGCCATCGCCCCCGGCTTCATCGAGACCGAGATGACCGGCGCCCTCGACCCCAAGGTGGTGGAGCAATGGCGCGAGGGCATCCCCCTGAAACGCGGCGGCACACCCGCCGATGTGGCCAACGCCTGCGTCTTCCTCGGCAGCGACCTCAGCAGCTACATCACCGGGCAGACGCTGCATGTGTGCGGGGGGATGACGACGTAGGGCTATTTCGTTGAGTGCTGAACGCTGCGTTCAACGAACAGCTACAGCGCGGCGGGCTGCTTGGTGGACGGCTCGATTTACCCGGCTTCAAGTGCAATGATGCGGCGGAGCTCATGGCTCAGCGTCGGAATCTCGTTCTGGAGCACGCTCCACACGATGTCGTAGTCGATCCCGAAGTAGTGATGGATCAGCACATCGCGCATACCGGCCATGTC
>JBATND010000141.1:0-7511 GCA_049290175.1 Flavobacteriales bacterium
CTATGCTGCGCAACCGATAACAGGTTTCGTGAACGGACCGTCAGGTGATGACGTCATCAGTGCTCCGCTCGCACTGCCGTTCACGTTCAACTTCTTCAACGAGGCGAAGTCGAACTTCTTCATCAACACCAATGGGCAGATAGGCTTCAACTACGTTGGCTCGACCGCTGCCCAGCAGCGTACTGCGCAAGTGGTGCCTAACGCCACACTGCCCAATGACAACATCAGCCTGTGCTGGGCCGACCTGAATCCCACGGCCGGACAGATCACCTATGGCACCATCGGCACCACGCCGAACCGGATCTTCGTGGTGAGCTACTTGAACGTGCCATTCTTCGGCGGTACCGGCATAGTAAGCGGACAGATCCATTTGTACGAGACCACCAATGTGGTGGAGGTGCATGTGACCTCCGTGACGTTGAACACCGCGAACAAGACGATTGGCTTGGAGAACGCTGCCGGCAACGATGGCGCTGCCGCTCCCGGCAGGAATGGAGTGAACTGGTTGGTGGGCGCGCCCGAAGCATGGCGCTTCACCCCCAACGAGCCTGCATACAGCTGGAGCCCGAACACCTTCCTGGACTTCGACAACATCGCTAACCCGGAGGCCAGTGGTGTAACGGTGAGCACGGCATATACCGTGACCGCCACGAGCCCGGCAGGCTGCACGTCTCAAGAGAGCATCACGGTATCCATCGGTGCGACCTTGAGCTCGGTGACCATCGCGCCCGTGGCACCTGAATACTGCGCCGGCAGCTCCGTGCTGCTCACCGCAACGCCGGTTGATGGCGGCGCACCCTATACCTACCAGTGGTTCGACCCCAGCAACAACCCCATGGGCACCGATGACACGCAAACGGCCGATCAGCCCGGCTTGTGGACCGTGATCTTGAACGACGCCTGCGGTGCGCCTCCGGTGCAGGCATCGGTTACAGTGATCGAGAAGCCCACGCCCTCGGCAAGCGCCACAGCGAGCCAAGCCTGCTTGGGCGGAACCTTGGATCTCGATGGCACCACGGATTTCGGCACCAGCGTGGCATGGACCGGACCGAACAGCTTCAACAGCATCGTCGAGGATCCAAGCATCAGCCCGGTTGTAGCGGCCAATGCAGGCACCTACTCCTTCACGGCCACCTTCGATGGATGCACCAGCGCACCGGCAACGGTGATCGTGGCAGTGGATGATAGCCCCATCATCACCTCCACCACCGCTTCGCCAAACCCGGTTTGCACCGGCAACGATTCGCAGCTGAATGTGAACGTGCAGACCAACTCATATTGCACGGCCTCAATCACTGGTGGGGCTTGCACTGGTGACGAGTATTTGAGCAATGTGACTTTCGCCGGCATCAATAACAACAGCGGTTGCACCTACGGAGCTCCGAACCAAGGCTATAACGACTTCACGGCCATCAGCGGAAACGTGGTCGCTGGCAGCACATACACGCTCGACTTCACCATTGACCAGCATTTCAGCAGCGATCAGGCAGCGCTTTTCGTTGACTGGAACCAGGATGGGGATTTCCTCGATCTCAATGAGACTTATGCATTCCCCACCACGGTCGCTGGCGTGAACACCCAATCGATCGCAGTTCCTGCTGGTGCGCTCAACGGCAACACCCGGATGCGCATGCGCCTGAACTTCGCCGCTGCCGCCCCTGCATGCGGCGGAACCACCTTCGGAGAGATTGAGGATTATAGCTTGAACGTGACCGGTGGCGGCCCCGCGCCCGGAACTGTGAGCTTCGCATGGTCGCCCAACACCTTCCTCAGTGCCGATGACATTGCCGACCCTGTTGCTGTTCAACCCACCGCGACCACCGCTTACAGCGTGCTGGTGACGGGTGGCAACGGCTGCACCGCCACGGGCAATGTGACCCTCACGGTGAACCAAACGCCCGACGTGGATCTGGCCGCCGTGCCTGATTGCGCCAACGACCAGTTCAGCATCAGCGTGCTGGTGAACAGCACCGGCAGCGGCCCCACGGTTGACCTGAGCTACACGGTGAACGGTGGCTCTCCCATTGGGGTGCCCGGACTTGGCACTGGCCCGCAAACTCCGCTTGGCCCATTCAATGCGGCCGACGATGTGGTGGTTACCGTGATCGATCCGGTCGGCGGTTGCAACCTGCCTGGCGAGGTATTCCGCAGTGGATGCCCGGAGATCGTGAACTGTCCGTCGGTGCTGACCAAGACGCACTGTTATGACAATGGCGACACGAAGACCTGGTACTTCAAGGCGGTGAACCCCGGTGAGACCATCACGCTCTCGTTCATCAGCGGCACCATGGACCCCAACGACGTGATCCGCGGCTACACCGGTTCAGACAACAGTGGGATACCCATTGTTGAACTGACCGGCAGCTTCGCGGACCTTGGAAGCCCGCAGGTGAACGGCACTTCCTTGGGCGATGAGCTC
Source organism: Flavobacteriales bacterium (assembly GCA_049290175.1). GTDB lineage: Bacteria > Bacteroidota > Bacteroidia > Flavobacteriales_F > PHOS-HE28 > PHOS-HE28. The sequence continues at coordinate 2,420 of JBATND010000141.1, forward strand.
TTCCTGGAGATCGACAGCGATGGAAGCAATAGCTGCCAGGACTCACAGCAGGCCAGCTGGCTCTTTGAGGTGGAATGCACCCCGGGTTGCGTGAACCCCTCGGGCACGGTGACTCCGATCCCGAACTGCGTTGCGCAGAACTTCTCGATTGACGTTACGGTCGATTTCGTAGGCGATGGCGCCCTCGTTGACATCGAGTACATCGTTGACGGCGGCACCCCTGTTGTGATCCCTGGTGTGCTCGAGGGCGCAACGGAAATCATTGGCCCATTCGACTTCGGCCAAGGCGTACAGGTGTTCCTGAACCACGAGACGGACAATGCCTGCAATCTGAACCTGGGCTTCACCACCTTGACCCAGAGCGCCTGCCCGAACGAGATTCCTTGCTCTGCTTGGATCCTGGGCATGAACCCGAACTACACCTGCGTGACCACCACGGCCGGCGACATGACCGGCTCCACGCTGGCACCGGGCATCACCGGCGGATGCACAGGCGTGGTACAGGACCAGTGGTACCGTTTCACGGCAACCGCAACCACGCATCGTGTGCAGTTGGCTGGCACCACCACTGGACTCTCGCACTCGATCTTCACGGGCAATCCCGACTGCACCAACCTGCAGCTGGTGGCGGGCACTTCGTGCGTCGCAGGCGCAACAGCCAGCAATCCTGCTGGCCTCACCATCGGACAGATCTACTACGTGCGCGTGAGCCGTACCACGGTGGGCACTAATGCCTACACGGTGTGCGTGAGCGCACCGCCGCTGATCGATGCCGATGCCACCGTGCTGGCCCTGCCCTTGGCAACCGCATGCTATGGCGCCAACGAGACCGTGAGCGTGACCGTTCTGAACAATGCGATCTACCCGCTCGATATGAGCGTGAACCCACTCACGGTCAACGTGAACGTGACCGGCGCTGTGGTTACGAGCCTCTCGGGAACGATCAACACCGGCGTAGTGGCACCCGGCGCAACCATCAACGTGCCCATGAGCGCGACGCTCGACATGAGCGCAGCCGGAGCCTACACGTTCAATGGTGCATGCGTTGTGGTGGGCGATGGCAACGCAGCCAACGACCCGATGACCGCGGCCACCCGCACCACGGTTGCACCGTTCGCACTGCCGATCACGCAGAACTTCACTGGCTTCACTGGCTCGAACCTGGCAACCTTGGTGGCGCCGAACAACGGCTGGCGCGAAGGCAATGGAGCTGCGTTGCCTGCAGGAACGACCAGTACATGGACCAGTTCAGTTGCTGCGCAGCAAACGGCATTGGGCAGCGGCGTCAGCGCGCGCATCCAGATGACCACCACGGCCCGCAACGAGTGGATCGTGAGCCCGAAGTTCATCCCCGTGCTGGGCACACAGATGAGCTACCGCATCGCCCTCACCGAATTCGGCACCGGTGGTGCTGATGCGGGGACTCCCAGCCCCGGAATGCAACCTGGTGATCAGGTGATCGTGAAGGTGAGCACCGATTGCGGCGCGAGCTTCAACCCGATCTTCACCCACAATGCGACCACGCCGATCGGCCTTACCAATGTCTTCCAAGACCAGTTGATCGACCTGAGCGGTTTCGCAGGCCAAGAGGTGATCATCGCCTTCCATGCTACCAAGCCAGCCAGCACACCACACCCGAACTACGACTTCCACCTGGATGACATCAACATCCAGAACGTAGCGGTATGCACGGGCATGCCCACAGCTGGCACCGCCAACAGCAGCAATGCAGGACCGGCCTGTGCGCCTGCAAGCACCACGCTCAGCGTTTCCGGCCAGAGCACGGACGGCGGCATTGTGGTTACCTGGTGGGGAAGCAACAGCCCTGGCGGTCCTTACACGATCAACCAAGGCAGTGGCACCGTACTGGGTGTTTCCGGCCTCACCGCCACGCGCTACTGGAGGGGCTCTGTGAAGTGCACCCTTTCCGGTGACAGCGCGCTAACGGCCGAAGTAAGCACCGTGGTAACGCCCACGCCGAGCGCGAATGCAAGCGCAGGTCCGGCATGCACGGATCAGACGCTGAACCTCTTCGGCGCCACCGATTTCGGCACCAGCTTTACGTGGACCGGCCCGAACAGCTTCAATAGCACCGCCCAGAACCCGAACATCACGAGCATCACCAGTGCGGCAGGCGGCACCTACACGTTCACGGCCACCGCTAACGGTTGTTCAACCAGCAGCCAAGTGGTGGTTGCAGTGAATACCACACCCGTGATCACGAGCCTCACGGCAACCCCGAACCCCGTATGCATCGGCGATGACAGCCAATTGGAAGCCATTGCCCCAGTTAGTGGCTATTTCATGGGCTCCGGTGGCGCGAGCTTCATCGATATCAGTGGAACGGGTACTCCGGTTACCCCTGCAGCTGGTGACGATACCGAGCACAACGTGACCATTCCGGGAGGATTCATCTTCAGTGGCACGAGCTACACCGACATCCGCATTGGAAGCAATGGCGTGGTGGTTTTCGGCTCGACCACAGGTGATGTGGCCCTGACCAATGCGGCGCTGCCCTCCACCGCCAATTCAGCGGGCAACGTATTCCTCGCACCCTTCTGGGATGATTTTGATGATGGCCCCGCTACACCGGCAGGGAACATTTACACCGAGCAGGTCGGCGATGTGTTCATCATTCAGTGGCAGACATACCCTCACTTCAGCGCCGTGAGCGGGCAGAACATCACCTTCCAAGTACAGCTCAACCTGTTGACGAATGTGGTTTACTTCGTTTACCAGGATGTGATCTTCGGTGGAACACAAAGCACGCTTGATGCGGGTCTGAGCGCTACAGTGGGTATCCAGTGGGCAGCCTCGGCTGGCAATTTCATCCAGTACAGCTTCAATACGGCCAGCCTCGTTGACGGCCAGGTGATCAGCTTCACGCCCAACCAGGCCAACTTCCAGTGGACGCCAAGCACTTACTTGACGGCCGATAACATCGCCGACCCGATTGCGCAGAACGTATTGGCGAATGAGACCTACTCGGTGGTGGCGACGGCGGCCAACGGATGTGCTTCGGCTCCCTTGCAGATCACGCTGGAGGCCAACCCTGCCATGGCTGCGGGCCAAGCCGAGATCCTGCCTGTCAACGCGAGCTTCTGCACGGGCAGCAACGTAACCCTCACGGCCAATCCGCTCGGTGGCGGTGGTCCATACACATTCGCGTGGACGGACCCCAACAGCAACCCGGCCGGCACGGATGCCACGCAACTGGTGAACCAGACGGGCACTTGGAGCGTGGTGATCAACGACAACTGCGGCGGAACGGCTTCGGCCAGCATTGTGGTGAGCGAGTTCCCCGTGCCTGTGGCAACCGCAGGCAGCACTGAACCCGCTTGCTCGGGAGCGCCCGTCAACTTCACGGCCACCAGCACGGTGGTGGGCAGCACCTTCGCATGGAGCGGCCCCGGCGGCTTCAATAGCACGGACCAGAACCCGGTGATCGCAAGCGCGACGCTCGCCAACAGCGGCACCTATAGCGTTGTTGCAAGCGCCAACGGTTGCAGCAGCGTCCCGGCAACCACCGTGGTGAATGTGAATACGACACCATCGGTGCCTGTGGTGAATCCAGCCGTGTGGTCGCTCTGCCCAGGCGGCAGCGTTGATCTAGCTGCCTCCTCCGGCGCTGCTGGCACGGGCACGATCGGTAACGGTGCCATCCAGAACACCGGGACCACCTTCCCGACACCTTATGGCGCGTTCTGGGAATCGGTGCGCACGCAATACCTGCTATTGCCCGCCGACCTCAGTGCCATGGGCGCGATTCCTGGTGGCACGCTGAGTTCCATCGGATTCTTCGTGGCCGACGTGGGCACTTCCGGCCAGCACACCGCCTATACGATCCGCATGGGCAACTCTGCTGCCACCTCGCTGAGCATCGCCGCGTTTGAAACCGTGCCGGCAACACCGGTCTTCGGCCCGGTGAACTACCAGCCTGTGGCCGGCTTGAACACGCACGTGCTCAGCACGCCGTTCGTTTGGACCGGTGGCAGCGTGATCGTGGACATCTGTCACAGCAACGATCCCGACGGCACTGGCGGAGTCCAGTACACCAACAATGCGGTGATCAACTCCACAGCTACGGCGTTCACCTCGGCGATCTGGAAGAATAACGACAACATTGAGAATTGCCTCACTGTTGACGCGCCTCTCGGATCCAGCCTGAACCGCGCGAACATGACCTTCGGCTACTCGTTCACGCCCACGCTTACATGGAGCCCTGCGGCTGGCCTGAACACGACAACCGGACCGCTTGTGACGGCCACGCCTGCGAGCACCACCACTTACACGGTGAGCGCAGAGAATGCAGGTTGCATAGCATCGGCTGATGCGATTGTCCACATCGGCAACAACGAGCTAGCGCTTGAAGTGAGCACCGATGCCAACGGCGACGAGCTCTCTTATGAGTTCCGTGAAGAAGGCACCAACACGCTCTTCTATGCCGTAGGCCAGAACAGCCTGCCCAGCAACGCACTGGCAACCACCCTGAACTGCCTGCCCGACGGCTGCTACTACCTGGTGGTGAATGACGCTGGCGGGGATGGAATCGTTGGTGGCGGCTACCTGCTTCGCGAGAACGACGGATCGCAGCGCCGGATCATCGACAACAACCGCGACCTGTTCGGCGCCGGTGGTTTCACCAACGGCGCAGTGAGCCAAATCGCGGGCAACGAGGGCTTCTGCCTGCCCGTTGGCACCGACCGCCTGATCGTGACCAGCTGCGACAAGCGCGACTGGAAGCTCAGCCCCTGCGGCGGTGAATTCGTGGTGGCCAATGCCAATGCGGCCGTGACCGCCCAGTACGGCGTGAACAACGCCAACAGCGGCTATCAGATGTGGTGGTACCAGCCCAATGGCGGTTACAGCTTCAAGCGCTTCCAGAGCCATAGCACCACCAACGGATTGGCTGCAAGCGCCACCCGCGCCTGCCACTTCATGCTCAACGGATGGAGCGGCAACCAACTCGTGGAAGGCACCTTCTACAACGTGAAGGTGCGCGGTCGCGTGAACGGCGTGTACAACACGTGGGGACCTGCCTGCCGCTTGGTGGTGAACAGCACCGAGGCCCAGTGCCCCCGCACCAAGCTCA
>JBATND010000142.1:0-3856 GCA_049290175.1 Flavobacteriales bacterium
GTCCTCAAGGAAACCCACCTCAGCGAGTGCCTGCCATTCAAATCTGCCCCACGTATTTTCGTTCGATATGCCGCGTCCATATTGGGCTTATCCTATGTTCGACCAAGGCTTAACCGGACAGCAGTGAACCTATCTCAATAATACCCTTCGGGCTGCGCCGGGGTCTTTACGCGCCCAGCCTTCGTAGCTCAACCCTTGCATAGCGCCCGGCTATGCGCGGGTTTCGCGCCTTGGCTGGATCGCGAAATCCCTCCGGCTCGCTTCCAAAAGCATTTTTGAGATAGGTTCTCGAATCAAACGGCCAGCGCTGCTTGAAGGAAGTGCCATCGAGGCAGAACGTTCAATCCGGCGTGCGACCTTCGCCTCCATGGAACACTTGCCCTTCGTCCTCTCCGGTGGTGGTGCGCGCGGCTTCGCGCATCTGGGCGTGCTGGAGGCTTGCATCGAGCACGGCATGGTACCCTCGGCCATCAGCGGCACCAGTGCCGGTGCGCTTGCAGGCGCCTTTGTCGCCGGAGGCATGGCACCATCCGATGTGCTCGCGCTGATCCATGCGCGAGTGCCCGAGATCTTCAACCGTTGGCGCATCCTGCGCGGCGACCTTCTTTCACAGCAGCGCATGCGCGATTTCCTCGAATCGCATCTGCCCGCGAAGCGCTTCGAGGAACTGGGCATGCCTTTCTTCGTGAGCGCCACCGATTTCACCACCGGCCGCCAACGCATCTTCTCCTCAGGCGACCTCGTGCCCCCCTTGCTTGCCGCGAGCGCAGTGCCCGTGATCTTCCCGCCCGTCGAGATCGATGGCGTGCCCTTCGTGGATGGCGGCCTGAGCAACAACCTGCCCATCGAGCCATTCAATGAGCGACGTTCGGAGGTGATCGCCGTGTATGTGAATCCGCTTGTGCCGCTCAATGGGCACATCGGCTTCTGGGACACCTTCGACCGAACGATCCACCTGGGATTCCGCGAGATGGTGGCGCGCTCGGCGCAAGGATGCCGCTTGCTCATTGAGCCACCCGACCTGGCGGTGTTCAGCGCCTTCGACCTGCATGATGCCGACCTCATCCGCGCCATCGGCTATGCACATGCGAAGCAGCTGCTCGACGGACTGAAATGATGGACAACGCCTGCATGTGATGAGCGGCAAGGGCAGCTCATCCCCTAACCCGACCTTCGCGCTGCCATGAACAAGGCCATCCGCAACAAGGCGAAGGAGTTATTGGGCTTCGGCATGCCCAAGCAAGCGGTGTTCGACACCATCGTGATCGAGCATCCCGAGGCCAAGCCGAAGAAGGTGGCCGAGATGCTGCGCTACATGCCCACGCAATGGGCCAAGGAGCGCTACCGCACGACACACCTGGCTTTGCTCGGGCTCATCGCTGCTTCGGCACTGCTGCGCATCCTCGGCCCTGTGCTGAAGGATGCGATCCGCTGGGACATGCCAACGGCCTACCTCAGTCTGGTGCCCATCGCATCATTGCTGGTGGGCTGGAGCCTTTACCGCTGGCAGGGACAGGTGTTCGGATGGGTGGGCTGGGGAAATGTGTTCAGTGCAGCGGGACTGATCAGTGGACTCGGTGCATTAACGAAGGGCCACGGCGACCTCAAGTCTGTCACGGCGAATGCGCTTTCCGCAGGCATCGGCGCACTGACCCTTTATCTCGCGCATAAGGTGTTCGCGAAGCCGAGGTTGGAGAAGGACCCCTTGGGCGGGCCGGAACGATTCGTCTTCCCGGAGGAAGCTGGCCGGTAGCATCCAGTTACATTTCCCGCGCTTTCCAACCACATGCTCCGCGCGCTCTCCCTCGTGCTTCTCCTCGCATCGAACCTGTGCGTTGCGAAGGATGGCGTCTTCGAGATCCTGCACAACAAGAAAGTGCTTGGCACGATCGATGTGCTGCGCGTCGCCAAGGGCGATAGCATTACCTACTCGATGATATCGAGGTCTGATTTCACTATGCTGTGGAAGCGGCAGGTGCTCACCGTTGCGCGCACGCTGCACATCGCAGGTCAGGTGACCAATTGCCTGACAACCGTGCACGAGACCGGCACGCTGCGCGATAGCAGCGCGCTCCGCTGCGTCGGCGGCCGCGGGCTCTACGTGATTCATCCGGACAAGGTGTACGCTGCCGATCTGCCGAAGAATCCGTGGTCAACAGCGCGCTTGTATTACGATGAACCAGTTGGCCAGGACAGCATCTTCGTGGAGAGTGAATTGGCTGAGTGCGCGATCGAACGCATCGCGCCGGGCGAGTACATCCTGAAGCTGCCCAACAAGGAGAAGAACCACTACATCTATCGCAACGGCATCCTGCAAGAGATCCGCGTTGATCGCGGCTGGCTCGGCTTGGTGTTCCGGAGGGTGGCGTGAAGTCGGGCCTTGCTGGTCGTGACCGCCTGCCACTCCGCGCTAAGGCAGCAGCATGTTCCAGTAGCCGAGCGCGACAAGCATGGGCAGCAGGAGCAGTGAACCTGAGACGATCGACCATCGAGGTGCGCCGCTCTTCTGAAGCATCCGGAACGAGGCGAATCCGAGCAGCGCGGCAAACAGCGGTGCCCAAGCAAGCGCGGGGTGCACGTTGCCCAACCCGAAGTAGTACACGCCTTCCTGCATCAGCAGCACGCCGATCAGGACGATCAAGATGGCGTTCGCGAGACCCGAGAGCACGGGTATGATCAGTGAACCACGGTTGCTCCCGCGCAGCTTGGCCAGACCGCGTGCGATCAGCTGTACCAGGTTGACGGTGCCCATCATCAATGCCAGCACGGCCACGCCGAGCAACCCCCAGAACAACCAGCGCTGGTGAAAGGGCGTGAGGTAGTTCTTCAGTCGATCGTATTCTGGACGTGGACCGAAGAGCGATGCCATGTCAACACGGCGATCGCCCTTGGCGAGTTCCTCCTTCAGGTCGAAGGTGACGCGTTCGCTGAAGTTGTGGTAGAAGTAGAGGTGCGCCTTCTTGTCGGTTGGATCGAACAGTACGCTGTACAGGGTGCCTTCGCCCATCTTCTTGCGGCAGGCGGTCATGGTGGAGAGGACCTTCTCCGCGCCTTCAAGTGATGTCCCGCCCCCGTTCATCAGCAACTGCCGCCCGGCTTGGAGACGCGCGATCGGAATGGTGCTTGGATCGCTGCATGTGCTCATGCGCCAGTTGCCCACCGCATACCACGGATCGTTTCCGGTGAACAGCGTGTCCGGCTCCAGCACCAGGTAACCACCCTGTGCATCGCAGAATAAGAGCTGGCCCACAGCAGGACCGGTGTTCACGGTGCGCAGGTAGGCTTCCACATCCTGCACGGTGGCGCAGGTGCGCATGATGTGAAGGATCGCATCGGCTGTCTCCACAGCAGGCACTCCGACGCGCCGCTTCACCGGTCCATAGTCCACGATGAGGATATCGAACACCAGCCCGGCCTCGTTCATGCCGAGCTGGTCGGCCATGGCGCGCGTAGGGTGGCCGTTGTAGTTCGCGAAGTAGATGGTGCCGTAGCCTCCATCGCGCCCCTGCTCGAAACGCACGTTGGCGTTGATGCTCCACGAATCCTCGTTGCAGCCGATGAAGGTGCGGCCGTTGTGGGTGGTGGTGAAGGCGGTGCAGGCGAACGCGTGTACGGAAATCGCCGTTGTCGCCAATACGAGAATCGCTCGTCGCGGGTCCATCATGCACCTTGAATGCGATCTCCGCAGCCAAGTAATGATTGGAGGACCCATCGCCGCTGTCATGATACCTTCGCGGCAAGCCGCGACCCGATGTCCGGCTACATCTTCATGTCCACCTTTATCCAAGCCGCCCCCTACACGCCTAAGAACAAGATCCGCGTGGTCACCGCTGCGTCCCTCTTCGATGGGCATGAC